>NZ_JBHSQO010000002.1:0-352041 GCF_042658445.1 Saccharothrix lopnurensis
CCGATGTAGTTGTGGTTGAGCATCCGGGCCTCTTCCTGGGCCAGGACAACCACCCGCCTCGCGCGGTCGGTGAACCTTTCGAACATTTGCACTCCCTGACTGCTGCGCCGGCGGTCCTCGGGCTCGCCACGGGCAGACCGTGGAGAGCGCGGCACCGTGGGACCACTGTAGTCGTCAGCCCCGACACTCTCAGTTCCCGTTCGCACGCCGTGGTCTCCGGGGCCCTCCGACATCGGTACCAACGCGTGATCTGCCAGGCAGATTCCACGGATCGGGCGTTGTCCGCTGAGCGCGAACATTCAGCCGTTCGGCGTCCCGCAGGTGACCGGCGTCACGGGCTGGACACAAGTTAGGTTAACCTGGGTAAGGTTAGGCAAGCCTGACGAAGAACGACCCAGACGACCACCGGACGCTGAGGACCCCTGGACATGACCGTACCGACGAGGGTGACCGCGCGCGATGCGACGACACCCCTGTCCGAGTCCCTGACCAGGGCGGCGTCCCTGGCCACGGGGTTCGAGGTGCGGTTCGGCCTGCCGGCCGACCCCGTCGAGCGGGCGGGGTGGACCACCTGCGCGGAGTTCACCGCGGAGCCGGCGCGGTTCGACGCCTGGCGGGGTTCGCTGGCCGAGTGGCTGCGGGAGCAGTACGGCGAGGCCCCGGAGCGCACCACCGCCGGCTACGTCATGAGCTGGTACCTCAACGTGGTCGGCGTGCTCGGCGGCGTGCTGTTCCACATGGCCCGCCGGGTGCCGTCGCTCCGGCCCCAGGACGTGGCCATCAAGGTCGCCGGCCAGGGCCGCCCGCACACCATGGGCGTGGCCCTGCTCACCGACGACTTCGCGTGCCTGCCCGACGACCCGGCCGGGAACCACCCGGCGGCCACCGTGGTCGCCGACGAGGGCGCCCTGGCCGCGCTCCTGCGGGCCAGGTTCGCGGCGCACAGCGCGGCGTTCGTGGCCGCGTTCGGCCCGACCGTGCGCCTGGGCCGCCGGATGCTGTGGGCGGCGGCCACCGACGCCCTGGACAGCGCCGCGTGGACGGCGGGCCAGATGTGCGGCGACGAGTCCTCGGGCGTGGTGGACGCGTCGCTGCTGCTGCCCGCGAAGCTGGAGCCGTTCACCTCGGCCTCGACCCTGCGGGCGACCGAGACGGGCTGGACGCGGCGGCGGGAGAGCTGCTGCTTCCACTACGTCCTGCCGGGCACCGAAGCCTGCGGCACCTGCCCGAGGGTCCGCTGAGGGCTTTCCGCTCCAAGCGCTTTCGCTCGAACCCCCGAGGACTTCACCCCGACGAGGGCCGGTCGCGCCTCACCGGTGCCGGTGCCCGATCGGCACGACCAGCGGCGTGCCCGCCACCGGGTCGACCACCACCCTCGCCTCCAACCCGAACACCTCCAGCAGCACCTCCTCGGTCAACACCTCGGCCGGCGCCCCGGCCACCACGACCTCCCCGTCCCGCATCGCCACCAGCCGATCGGCGTACCGGGCCGCCAGGTTGAGGTCGTGCAGCACCATCACCACGGTCCGCCCGAACTCCGCGTTCAACCGCTGCACCAGGTCCAGCACGTCGATCTGGTGGGCCAGGTCCAGGTAGGTCGTGGGCTCGTCCAGCAGCAGCAGGTCGGTCCCCTGCGCCAGCGCCATCGAGATCCACGCCCGCTGCCGCTGCCCGCCGGACAGCTCGTCCACGGCCCGGTCCGCCAGCGCGGCCATCCCGGTCATCTCCAGCGCCGCCGCGACCGCGGCCTCGTCGTCCGCCGACCACTGCCGGTACCAGGACTGGTGCGGGTGCCTGCCCCGGGCCACCAGCTCGGCCACGGTCAGCCCCTCGGGGGCCCGCGGCGACTGCGGCAGCACGGCCAGCACCTTCGCCACCTCGCGCGTGGGCGTGCGGTCGATGCGCTCGCCGTCCAGCAGCACCGCGCCCGAGCGGGCGGGCAGCAGCCGGCCCAGCGCCCGCAGCAGCGTCGACTTGCCGCACCCGTTGGGCCCGATGACGGCCGTCACCGAGCCGGACAGCACGTCCAGGTCCAGCCCGGACACCACCAGCCGCTCGCCGTAGCCCACGGAGAGCGACTCCGCCCGCAACCGGACCCCGGGAACAGCGCCGACCCTGGTCATACCCGTGCCTCCCGACGACCGCGGACGAGCAGGTACATGAGGTAGGGCGCGCCGAGCACCGCGGTCACCACGCCGACCGGCAGTTCCACCCCGCCGAACGCGACCCGCGTGACCAGGTCGGACGCCACCACCAGCAGCGCGCCGACCACGGCGGACCCCATCAGCGGCGGCGTGGCCGTGCCCGCCAGGCGCAGCGCGACCTGCGGCGACACCAGCGCCACGAACGCCACCGGCCCGGCCGCCGCCGTGGCCAGCGAGGCCAGCACGACCGCCAGCAGCAGCAACCCGCCGCGCGCCCGGTCCAGCCGCACGCCCAGCCCGCGCACCGTGTCGTCGTCGAGCTGCAAGGCGCCCAGCGACCGGGACCCCACCAGCGCCACCGGCAGCAGGACCGCCAGCGCCGCCGCGACCGGCACCACGTGCTCCCAGCCGCGTCCGTTCAGGCTGCCGGTCAGCCACGTCATGGCCCGCGCCGCGTCGTCGACGTCACCGACGGTCAACAGGTAGCTGGTGACGTTGACCGCCACGGCGGCCACGCCGATGCCCACCAGCACGAGCCGGAACCCCTCGATGCCGCGCCGCCACGCCAGCCCGTGCACCAGCAGCCCGGCCACCAGCCCGCCGGCCAGGGCCGCCAGCGGCACCCCGACGCCGGACAGCGAGCCGCCGACCGCGCCGAACGACCCGGCGAACGTGATCAGCAGCACCGCGCCCACGGCCGCGCCCCCGCTCACCCCGAGCACGTCCGGGCTCGCCAGCGGGTTGCGCGCGATCGCCTGGAACACCGCCCCGGCCACCCCGAACGCGGCGCCCACGCACACCCCGGTCAGCACCCGGGGCAGGCGCAGGTCGAGCACGATGAACCGCTGCCCGCGCGTCCCGCCGCCGAGCAGCACGTCGAACACCCGGCCCAGCCCGATCGGCACGTCGCCGAGCCCGACCGCGACCCCGCCGACCACGGCGAGCGCCGCCAGCCCCGCCACGACCAGGGCGAGCGGCCGCCACCGCACCCGCCAGGACACCGGCCCGAGCCGCAGCCCGACGGCGCGGTGCCGCACCCCGTCCCGGACCGCGGCCGGACCCGCCCCACCACCCCGGCTCACAGCCTCACCAGCTTCCGCCGCCGCACCAGGGCGATGAAGAACGGCGCGCCCAGCAGCGCCATCACGATGCCGACGTCCAGCTCACCGGGCCGGGCCAGCACGCGCCCCACCACGTCGGCCGCCAGCAGCACCACCGCGCCCACCACCGCCGAGAACGGCAGCAGCCACCGGTGGTCGGGCCCGGTCAGCGCCCGCGCCACGTGCGGCACCACCAGCCCGAGGAACCCGATCGGCCCGCACGCCGCCACCGCGCCGCCCACCAGCAGGGTGATCGCCACCACACCGACCACCCGGGTCGCCACCACCCGGTGCCCGAGCGACCGGGCCACCTCGTCGCCCAGGGCCAGCGCGTTCAGCCCGCCCGCGTTGAACGCCGCCAGCGCCAGCCCGACCAGCAGGAACGGCAGCACCTGCCACAGCACCGACAGCTCGCGCCCGGCGAGCCCGCCGACCTGCCAGAACCGGAACGCGTCCAGGCTCTGCCGGTCCAGCAGCACCAGCGCGGACACCAGGCCGGTCATCAGCGCCGACACCGCCGCGCCCGCCAGCGCCAGCGTCACCGGGGTGGGCCCGGACCGGCCGGAGCCGAGCAGGAACACCACCACGCTCGCCACCAGGGCGCCGGCGAAGGCGGACCACACGTACCCGTAGAGGTTGTCCACCCCGAGGGTGAAGATCGACAGCACCACCGCGAACGACGCGCCCTGGGTGACGCCGAGGATGCCGGGGTCGGCGAGCGGGTTGCGGGTGTGGCCCTGCATCAGCGCGCCGCCGACGCCGAGGGCCGCGCCCGCCGCCACGCCGAGGGCCGTCCTGGGCACCCGCAGACCGCGCACGACCAGGTCGTTCTCGGCGCCGGTCGGGGCGGTCAGCGCCCGCCACACCTCGTCCGGCGGGATGTCCCGCGCGCCCACGGCGAGGCTCACCAGGGCCACGAGGACCAGGACGCCGGACAGCGCGCCGAGGAGCACGAGCAGGCGGGTGGCGCGGAGGCCCACGGTGTCCTCCTCACCAGTCCAGACCAGGTGAGGCAAGCCTAACCGAACACGATCAGGTGATCACCGCCGCACGCCACGTGCCGGAACCCGGCCCCGAACGGAACCCGAAGCCCGTCCCCGAAGCCGACCCCGAACCGAACCCGGGCCCGCCCGAAGCCGACCCGAAGTTCGTGCCGGAGCCCGTGCCGAAGGCGTGCCGAACGCCACGACCAATCGAGACGACGGCGGTCCGAACAGAAGATCACCACTGCGGGGAACGGCCGAACAAATGGATCTTCACCCCACCACCGGGACCGAAGATCACCCACCCCACCGTGACAAGCACCACCACCCCGGGTCGGTGCGAAAAAACAACCAAGGGGTGCCGGAATACCCGGCACCCCTTCGTCGATTGACGTAATTGCGCGTGACCTGCGCCACGTCGCGCCCGTCAGCCCTGCTGGTGGTACGCCTCCAGCACCTCGGCCGGGATCCGACCCCGGTCCGAGACCTTCATGCCCTGCTTGCGGGCCCACTCCCGGATCGCCTGGTTCTGTTCCCGGTCAGCCGAGGCCGGACGCGCCGCCTTCACACCGGCGGGCCGACCAGGA
This sequence comes from Saccharothrix lopnurensis, assembly GCF_042658445.1. NCBI lineage: Bacteria > Bacillati > Actinomycetota > Actinomycetes > Pseudonocardiales > Pseudonocardiaceae > Saccharothrix > Saccharothrix lopnurensis. The sequence continues at coordinate 4,815 of NZ_JBHSQO010000002.1, forward strand.
CCGCGCTTGCGGCCACCGGCCTTGCGCGCACCGGCGACGAAGTCGGCGAGGGCCTCGCGAAGCCTGGACGCATTGCCCGCGGAAAGGTCGATCTCGTAGGACACACCGTCCAAACCGAAACCGACCGTCTCCTCGGCCTGCCCACCGTCCAGGTCATCGACCAGGGTCACGGTGACCTTCTGCGCCATGCGTATCCTCCTGGACTCGAATGCGCGGTGTTCCCCGACCGCGACCTAAAGCATTGGCGGGTGCAGGTTAGCGCACAAGTAGCGTAATGCGCCGCCCGGAGTCCGAGAAGTTACTCATTCCGGGCGCACGAGGGGGAACAGGATCGTCTCCCGGATACCGAGACCGGTGAGCGCCATGAGCAGCCGGTCGATGCCCATTCCGACCCCGCCGCTCGGTGGCATTCCGTACTCCAGCGATCGCAGAAAGTCTTCATCGACGGGCATGGCCTCGACGTCCCCGCCGGCGCCAAGGCGCGCCTGGGCTTCCAAGCGCTCCCGCTCGACCACCGGGTCCACCAGTTCGGAGTATCCCGTGGCCAACTCGAAACCGCGCACGTAGAGGTCCCACTTTTCGGCCACACCCGGACGGGTGCGGTGCTGCCGGGTGAGCGGGGAGGTCTCCACAGGGAAATCACGCACAAACGTGGGCGCGTGCAGGTCGTTGCCCACCAGGTGCTCCCACAGCTCCTCGACGAGCTTGCCGTGGCCGAGCTTCGGGTCCACCTCCAGGCCCCGCGCGTCGGCCAGCTCGCGCAGCCGCCCGGCGGTCGTGTTCGGCGAGACCTCCTCGCCGACGGCCTCCGACAGCGACTCGTACATGCCCAGCGTGGTCCACTCGCCGCCGAGGTCGTACTCCTCGCCGTCGACCAGCGTCACCACGTGCGAGCCGGCGACCGCCATCGCGGCCTCCTGGATCAGCTCCCTGGTGAGCACGGCGTTCGTGTCGTAGGTGGCGTACGCCTCGTAGTACTCCAGCATCGAGAACTCGGGCGAATGGGACGAGTCCATGCCCTCGTTGCGGAAGTTGCGGTTGATCTCGAAGACCTTCTCGATACCGCCCACCACGCAGCGCTTGAGGTACAGCTCCGGCGCGATGCGCAGGAACAGGTCGATGTCCAGGGCGTTGGAGCGGGTCACGAACGGCCTGGCGGTGGCGCCGCCCTGGAGCGTCTGCAACATCGGCGTCTCGACTTCGGTGAAACCACGGCGGTGGAACGACTCCCGCAAGGAGCGCACCACGGCGGCCCGGTTGCGCACCGTGTTCCGCGCCTGCTCGCGCAGGATCAGATCCACGTAGCGCTGCCGAATGCGGGTTTCCTCGGCGAGTTCCTTGTGCGCGACCGGGAGCGGGCGCAGCGCCTTGGCGGTCAACCGCCACTCGTCGGCCAGCACGGACAGTTCGCCCCGGCGCGAGGTGATGACCTCGCCGTGCGCGAATACGTGGTCGCCCAGGTCGATGTCGGACTTCCATTCGGCCAGCGCCCGCTCCCCGACCCCGTCCAGGCTGAGCATCACCTGGAGTTCGGTGCCGTCGCCTTCGCGCAGCGTCGCGAAGCACAACTTGCCGGTGTTGCGGATGAACATGACCCGCCCGGTCACGCCCACGACCTCACCGGTGGAGGTGTCCGGGACCAACCCCTGATGAGCCTCGCGCACCTGGCGCAACGTGTGCGTGCGGGGAACTTCCACCGGATAGGGATCGACACCCCGTTCCAGCAGACGCGCCCGCTTCTCGCGGCGCACCCGCATCTGCTCGGGGAGGTCGTCGTCGCTGGTGGTGGAAGGGATCGCCGGCTGCTCGCTCACGGAGGGGAAGGGTACGGAAGAACTCCCCCGGTATTCGAACCGGCTCTCGCTAGGCTCGGGGCGGTGACGTCAGACGACCTGATCGCCAGGCGGGCCGGCTCCTTCGGAGCGCACGCCGCGGCCTATGCGGAACACCGTCCCGACTACCCGGCCGCGGCCGTCCGGTGGGCGTTGGCGCCCCTGGGCGGCGGACCGCACCGGGTGCTCGACCTGGGCGCGGGCACGGGGAAGCTGACCGGTGTCCTGCTCGCCGAGGGCCACTCCACGACCGCCGTCGAGCCGGACGAGGGGATGCTCGGCGAGCTGGTGCGCCGGCACGGCGCGGCGCGGGCGCTGCCGGGCAGCGCCGAGCGCATCCCGGTGCCGGACGACACCGTGGACGCCGTCCTGGTGGGGCAGGCGTTCCACTGGTTCGACCCGGCGCGCGCGCTGCCGGAGATCGCGCGGGTGCTGCGGCCGGGCGGTGTGCTGGCGGCGCTGTGGAACGGCGACGACGAGTCGGTGCCGTGGTTCCCCGGGTTCAACCGGGCGGCCAGGTCCAGCGTCAACGAGCACGACGAGCCGTCGGGCGAGTGGCAGCCGGTGCCCGACCACGAGCTGTTCACCGACACGACCCACGGCGAGTTCCCGCACGCGCAGCGGCACACCGCCGAGTCGTTGGTGGCGACCATCAACACCCACTCGCACCTGCTGGTGATTCCGCCCGAGGAGCGCGAGGCGGTCAACGCCCGGATGCTCGCCTTCCTCCGGTCCCGCCCCGAGACCGCCGAGGGCGAGTTCGACCTGCCGCTGATCACCCGTGTCGTGCGGATGCGGTCGACGCGCTGACCCGTGCTCCACCCGCGCCGCACCGACCCGCACCGCACCGACCCACGCCGGTCAGCGCATGTTCCGCTCGAAGACCAGCCGCAGGCCCAGCAGCGTCAGGTCCGGCACGTGCGCCTGGATCGTGGCCGACTCCGTCACCACCAGGGGGGCGAGCCCGCCCGTGGCGATCACCGTCACGGGGCCGGGCTCGCTCGCCTGGAGCTCGGCCTCGATCCGCCGCACCAGGCCGTCGACCTGGCCGACGAACCCGTAGACGATGCCGGACTGGAGGCACTCCACGGTGTTCTTGCCGATCACCGACCGGGGCCGCACCAGCTCCACCTTGCGCAGCTGCGCGGCGCGGGAGGCCAGCGCGTCCACCGAGATCTCGATGCCCGGCGCCAGCGCGCCGCCCAGGAACTCGCCCTTGGCGGAGATGACGTCCAGGTTGGTCGAGGTGCCGAAGTCCACCACCACGCACGCGGTGCTGTGCAGGTGGTGCGCGGCCAGCGTGTTGATCACCCGGTCGGAGCCCACCTCCTTGGGGTTGTCCACCAGCAGCGGCACGCCGGTGCGCACGCCCGGCTCGACCAGCACCTTGGGCACGGACGAGTAGTAGCGGCCGAGCATCACGCGCAGCTCGCGCAGCACCGCGGGCACGGTCGACAGCGCCGAGATGCCGGTGACCTGGTCCGCGTACTCGCCGAGCAGGCCGCGCATGGTCAGCGCCAGTTCGTCGGCGGTCATCCGGGCGTCGGTGCGCATCCGCCAGTCGCGGACCAGGGAGGCCGTGTCCCCGGCCCCGTCGTACAGGCCCAGCACGATGTTGGTGTTGCCGACGTCGATGGCGAGCAGCACAGCCGTCCCCCTGGTTCTCGCTGGTTCTCGTCAGTTCTCGGCCTGGATCAGCGCGTCCAGCGCCGCGGCGTCCTCGGTCTCCGCGGACACCGGCTCGACCGCGCCGACCGGGGTCCCGTTGGTCCGGTCGGTGTGGGCCGTCCCGCCGTTGACCAGGCCGGAGCCCTCCGGGGCGTGCGCGGGGTCGGCGCCCAGGTCGACCACCCGGTTGTCGGCGTCCACGAAGACGACCCTCGGCCGGTACGCCCGCGCCTCGGCGTCGTCCAGCTGGCCGTAGGCGATGAGGATGACCAGGTCGCCCGGCTTGACCAGGTGCGCGGCCGCGCCGTTGATGCCGATCACGCCGCTGCCGCGCTCGCCGGGGATGACGTAGGTCTCCAGGCGGGCGCCGTTGGTGACGTCCACGATGGCGACCTGCTCGCCCGCGAGCAGGTCGGCGGCCTCCATCAGGTCCTCGTCCACCGTGACCGAGCCGACGTAGTGCAGGTCGGCCTGGGTGACGGTGGCCCGGTGGATCTTCGACTTGAGCATGGTGCGGAACACCGCTGTCCCCCTTCTACTCGTCACCGGTGCCGAGCAGCACGGCGGCGTTGTCGATCAGTCGGGTCGAGCCGACGCGGGCGGCGAGCAGCAGCCGGGCGTCGCCGTTCTCGGGCGCCGGACCGAGGTCGGGCGCGCGCAGCTCCAGGTAGTCCAGGTCCACGCCGGGTTCGGCGGCGAGGGTGTCGTGGGCGGCCTTGAGCACCGCCTCCGCGCCCAGGGCGCTGACGTGCGCGCCCGCCACCAGCGCGGCGGACAGCGCGGTCGCCGCGTGCCGCTCGGCACCGGACAGGTAGCGGTTGCGCGAGGACAGCGCCAGGCCGTCGGGCTCGCGCACGGTCGGCACGCCCACCACGTCCAGCGGGAAGTTCAGGTCGCGCGCCATCCGGTGGACCAGCGTGAGCTGCTGGTAGTCCTTCTCCCCGAACACCGCGTAGGTGGGCTGCGCGATGTTGAACAGCTTGGCCACCACGGTGAGCACGCCCGTGAAGTGCCCCGGCCGCGACGCGCCCTCCAGCTCCTCGCCGAGCGGGCCCGGCTCGACGGTGACCGTGCCGCCCGGCGGGTACACGTCGTCCACCGAGGGCGCGAACACGAGGCCGACGCGCTCCTCCCGGCAGATGTCCACATCGGACTCCAGGGTGCGGGGGTAGCGCTCGAAGTCCTCACCCGGCCCGAACTGGGCCGGGTTCACGAAGACGGAGACGACGACCACGGTGTTCTGGAGCACCTGGGCCTCGCGGATGAGCTTGCGGTGGCCCTCGTGCAGCGCGCCCATGGTCGGCACCAGCGCGACGTTGCGGCCGGCCGCCCGCAGCGCCCTGGTGACGCGGTTCAGGCGCCGGGGGTCGTGGTGCACCGTGACGTCGCCCGGCTGGTAGTCGTCCCTGGTGAGCGGCTTGGTCATGCCTGTCAGTCCTCAAGGGTGGAGCGGACGTCGGACGCCGGTCCGGGCTTGAGCAGCCCGGCGGCTTGCGCGCGCGCCGCGGTGCGGCGCGCGAGCACACGGTAGGCGGGCAGGGCGTCGTGCTCCCCGAGCACCTCCAGGTGCTTGGCCACGGTGCCCGCGTCGCCGCGCGCCACCGGGCCGGTCAACGCGCGGTCGCCGTGCCGCAGGACGTTGTCCAGCGCGGCCGACAGCAGGGGGCCGAGCACCCGCTCGGCGTTGGCCACGCCCGCCTCGCGCAGCAGGTCGGCGCAGTCGGCGACCAGGGTCATCAGGTGGTTGGAGCCGTGCGCGAGGGCGGCGTGGTAGAGCGGGCGGGCGGCCTCCGGGACGCGGACGGGCTCGGCGGACATCTCCACCACGAGCGCCTCGCCCACGTTCCAGGCGACCTCGTCGCCGTCGGCCGCGGTGACGCCGACCGAGCAGGCGGTCATCCGCTGCACGTCCTCGGCGCGGCCGGTGAAGGTCATCACGGGGTGCAGCGCCACGCACAGCGCGCCGGCCGCGGCCGCCGGGGCGAGCACGGCGACGCCCTGCGCGCCGCTGGTGTGCACCACGATCTGGCCGGGGCGCAGCGAGCCGGTGGCGACCAGGCCGCGGACCAGGCCGGGCAGCTCGTCGTCGGGCACGGCCAGCAGCACCAGGTCGGCGGAGGCGGCGACCTCGGGCGGGGGCAGCACGGGGGTGTCGGGCAGCAGTTCCTCGGCGCGGCGCAGCGACTCGCGCGACACGGCGGAGGCGGCGCTCACCACGTGCCCCGCTCGGGACAGCGCGGCGCCGAGCACCGAGCCCACCCGACCGGCCGAGATCACTCCCACGGCCAGCCGCGCGGGGCGGGGGGTCGCGTCCATGCGACACAGCTCCTTAAGCGGCGTTCCAGTCCCTTCCAGCGGGTACCGGACGACGGCCGCGAGCGTAATCCGGTGGGTTGCCCACCGCGGTCAACTGCGACGAACACCACCCGCGGCCTTGAGCGCGCCCGGCGCGTCCACAGCGGCCTGACGTGCGGCGACGAGGGCTTCGAGCAGCTTCGCGTGACGTTCGTCGGCGTGCGCGCCCGCGGTGCCCTGGGCCATCCGGTGCCGCAGGAACGCCAGCTCCGTGGCGGCCACCTGGTAGCCCGTGACCGCCTTGGCCGCCTGCTCGCCGACCTTGCGGCGGACCGCGCGCCGCCACCGCCGCCGCCCCTGGAGGCTGGCCAGCAGGGTGACCTCGCTGGAGGCGATCCAGCGCCGCGCGGCCATCTCCGGCAGCTGCGCCGCGACGACCCGCTGCTCCCGGCGGCGCTGCCAGACGACCATGCACACCATGCCCGCGAAGATCGGGACCATGATCAGGAAGTACAGGTTGATGAAGGTGGAGCCGGTGCCGACCGTGGTGGAGAAGTTCCACAGCGAGTGCAGGCCGACCGCGGCGAGGTAGCCCAGGACGGGGGCGGCGAACTTCACCGCGCGCCTGCCGGTCATGGCGGCGAGGCCGATGCCGATGCCGGCCAGCGAGGTGAACAGCGGGTGCGCGAACGGCGAGAGCACGCCGCGCAGCACGAACAGCGCCACCACGCCGCTGCTGAGGTCGCCGAACCCGCTGTCGTCGAAGACGCGGGCGAAGTACCAGATGTTCTCGGTGAACGCGAAGCCCGCGGCCGTGACGCCCGCGTAGACGATGCCGTCCACCACGCCGTCGAACTCGTGCCTGCGGCGCAGGAACACCGCGACGATGAACGCCGCCTTGGCGGCCTCCTCGACCACCGGCGCGCCGATGACGGCGGCGAACGTGGCGCCGTCGCCGTTGATCAGCTCGCCGAGCACGTAGGCGGTCTGGTTGAACACCAGGGAGGTGATCGTCGCGCCGCACGCGCCCCAGGCGAAGGCCAGCAGCAGCACCTTCGCCGGTTCGGGTTCCCACCGGTCCACCCACAGGTAGGCGCCGATCACCGCGAGCACCGGCACCAGGGCGGCCACCGCGCCGACCAGGATGGGCACCAGGCCGACGCTGCTCGTGCCCAGGCCGAACAGCACCAGCCCGGACACGCCCAGCGCGATCAGGCCGACGACCGGGAGCAGCACGGTCCACCGTCGCTGGTCGACGCGCTTGCGGGCGGGAGTGGTCACGACCGCAAACCTTAAAGGGACACTTGACCGGTGGTGGAGTCGGAATCCGCTTGGCGGGGAGCGCTGTACGGACCGGCGGGGTTCTTCACGCGCGGTGAGGTGCCCGCCGACCACTTCCGCACCGCGCCCCTGGTCGGGCCGGAGCTGGCCGAGGCGCTGCTCGTGCTGCTGGACCGGGTCGACGCGGCGCTGGGGCGTCCCGATCGGGTGGACTTCGTGGACGTGGGCGCGGGCGGCGGCGAGCTGGCCGCGGCGGTGCGGGAGCTGGCGCCCCGGTCGCTGGCCCCCCGGCTGGTGGTGACGGCGGTGGACGTCGGGCCGGCGCGGTCCCTCCCGGGGGTGGCGTGGGCGCGGGAGGCGCCGTCGTCGGTGCGCGGGCTGCTGGTGGGGCACGAGTGGCTGGACGCGGTCCCGTGCCCGCTGGTCACCGGGCCGTCGGACGACCCGTGGCTGGCCCGGTGGTGGCCGGTGCGGGAGGGCGAGCGGGCGGAGGTGGGCGCGCCCCGGGACGCGGCGTGGGCGGGCGCCGTGGCGCGGGTGGCGGCGGGCGCGGCGCTGGCGGTGGACTACGGGCACGTGCGGGCGGACCGGGCGGCGGGCCGGTACGCGGCGGGCACGTTCGCGGCCTACCGCGGCGGGCGGCGGGTGGAGCCGGTGTTCGACGGGAGCTGCGACCTGACCGCGCACGTGGCGCTGGACGCCTGCGCGGCGGCGGCCGGCGGGGACCGGGTGCTGGTGTCGCAGCGGGACGCGCTGGGCGCGCTGGGCCTGACCGGCTCGGTGGACCCGGCCGCGCCCGACTGGCTGGCGGCGGCCGAGCGGGCGTCCCGGGTCGCCGAGCTGCGGGCGGTGGGCGGCCTGGGCTCGTTCGGCTGGCTGCTGCACGGGGTGGGGGTGCCGGTGTCCGCCCTGCTGCCGCCCCTGCCGCCCTGGCGGCCGTGAGGGCTACCGGGCCCAGGGCGGGGTGATCCGCTCCTCCCCGACCAGCGCGGTGATGCCGACGGAGGTGGCGACCAGCACCGTGGCCGGGCCGCCGACCAACTCGAAGTCGGTGTGCGGCGGCACGATCACGGTGTCGCCGGGACCGGCCTCCCGGCCGTGGACGGTGACCCGGCCGTCGAGCACGTGGAACACCTCCTCCTGGTCGACGCGGTGCCGCTCACCGCGCGCGCCGGCGGGCACCCGCACCGTCCACAGGGCGATCCGGGTGCTGCCCAGCGACGGGGTGGCGTGCGGGGTGAAGACGAACCCGTGGCGCTCGAACATCGGTCCTCCAACTAGTCAACTTGGTTGTCTAGTTGCAGACCAGGCGGTCGTGGAGCCCGTGTCGACGCTGTTCGCCCGCACCTTCCGCGTGATGACCGACAGGTTCCACGCGCGGCTCGCCGAACGGGCGCCGGACCTGGAGCCGCTGCGCCCGGCCCACGGCTTCGTGTTCCGCTTCCTGGCCGGGGGCGGCGGCCGCACCGCCGTCGAGCTGGCCGGCCACCTGGGGGTGACCAAGCAGGCGGCGACCAAGACCGTGGCCGAACTGGTCGACCGGGGCTACGTCCGCCGCACCGCCCACCCCACCGACCGCCGGGCGCAGGCCCTGGAGCTGACCGGGAAGGGCCGGACCTACCTCGACCTCGCCGACGCGCTGTGGGCGGAGCTGGAGGCGGAGTTCGCGGCGACCGTCGGGGACGAGCGCGTGGTGGCGGGGCGCGGGGCGCTGGAGGCGTACCTGGACGGCCTGGAGGGCGGGCTCCGGCCGGTGTGGTGAGCGCGGCGGGCGGCACGCCGAGTCGCCGGGGCCGGCGAGCCGGTGGTGCTGTTCCGCCGGGCGCCGACCGCCGGGCACGGGCCGTACGAGGCACGGCTGCTCCCTGTTCGCCGTCACCCGCGACCGGGGGCCGTGCGAGCATGACCGGGTGGAGATCACCGTTGGCGTGGGGGCCGGGGCACGCCACCTCGGCGTGGACCGGGTGGTCGACCTCGGCCCCCTGCACCCGTCGGCGCACGGCGCGTACCGGTTGCGGTTGACCGTCCGCGACGACGAGGTCATCACCGCGGCCGAGCCGCTGGTGGGGCACCTGCACCGGGGCGCGGAGAAGCTGTTCGAGGTCCGCGACTACCGGCAGGTGCTGACCCTCGCCAACCGGCACGACTGGCTGGCCGCGTTCTGCAACGAACTGGCCGTCGCGCTGGCCGTGGAGCGGATGACCGGCATGGAGGTGCCGCACCGGGCCCAGGTGCTGCGCGCCGTGCTGTGCGAGCTGAACCGGGTCATGGCGCACCTGGTGTTCCTCGCCCCGCTCACCGGGACGCGCGACCGGGACGCGGTGCAGGCCGTGCTGGAGGAGGCGTCCGGCGGGCGGATCCACTTCATGTTCAACCGGATCGGCGGCCTGCGCGAGGACGTCCCGGCGGGCTGGACCGACCGGGTGCGCGAGGTGCTGGCCGGCGTGGACCCAGGCGAGGCGCCGCCCGGCCTGGCCGGTCTGGGGGTGCTCGGCCGGGAGGACGCGCTGGCGTTCGGCGTGACCGGTCCCGTCGGGCGGGCGTCCGGGGTGGACTTCGACCTGCGCCGCGACGACCCGCTGCCCGGTTACGCGGGCCTGGAGGTGCGGCCGGTGGTGCGCGCGGAGGGCGATGCGCTGGCCCGGGTCCGGTGCCTGGTGGACGAGGTGCGCCAGTCCGTCGACCTGGTCGGGCGCTGCCTGGACCGGTTGCCTGGCGGGCCGGTGAACGTGCGGCTGCCCAAGGCGGTGAAGGCGCCCGAGGGATCGGTGTACACGTGGGTGGAGGCGCCGCTCGGGACGTCTGGGGTGCACCTGGCGTCCCGAGGGGAGAAGACGCCGTGGCGGTTGAAGCTGCGGACGCCGTCGTTCAACAACGTGCAGGCGCTGTCGGCGCTGCTGCCGGGTACGCGGGTGGCCGAGCTGCCCGCGGTGCTGGGGTCGTTCGCCGTGGTCGTGGGGGACATCGACAAGTAGGGCACCGCCGACCACGGCCCGGTCCGGCACCGGCCCGGCAAGGTCGCAGCCAGGCCAAGGTCGCAGCCAGGCCCTACCCCTGCCCAGCCCCAACCCAACCCAACCCCAGCCTCACCAGCCCCGGCTCCAGCAGCCCCAGACCCAATCCGGCCCCAGACCCAGCCCGGCTCCAAGCAGGCCCAGCCTCGGCCCTGGGCCGGTCTCGGCTCAGTCCTCGCCGCGGCGCCGGCGGCGGCGCGGTGACTCGGCACCACCGAACGCGGCGAGCAGCTCGCTGACCGACTTGCCGTCCGCGTGCGCGCCGGCGGGCTCCACCGGCTCGGGCGCCTTGCGCCGGCTCGGCTTGGAGATCTCCTCCCACGTGTCGCTCCGGTCCTCGACCCGGCGGCGCCCTCCCGCGTCGGCGGCCTCGGGCGCCCGGCGTCGACCCGGGGAGGACGCGGTCTCCGCCTCACGCCGCTCCACCGACCGGCGGCCCGACCGCGCCTCCGGCTCGGCCGACGACCGGCGGGCCTCGGCTGCCACGGGGCGGTGGCTCCCGGTCTGGTCCGCGCGCCCACCGGCCACGGGCTGGTGGGTCCCGGTTGGCTCGGGACGCCGACCGGCCACGGGCTGGTGGGTCCCCGTCGGCTCAGCCCGCCGACCCGCCACCGGCTGGTGCGTGCCGGTCTGGTTCGCCCGGCCACCGGCCACCGGCTGGCGCGTGCCCGGCTGCTCGGCCGACCTGCCCTGCGCCGACTGCCGGGACCCGTTCTGGTCCCCGCGCCCACCGGCCACCGGCTGGTGCGTTCCCGTCGGCCCGGGACGTCGGCCCGGCGGCGGCTGGCGGGTCGCGTTCTGGTCCCCGCGCGCACCGGCCACCGGCTGGTGCGTCCCGGTCTGGTTCGCCCGCACCCCGGCCACCGGCTGGTGGGTCCCGGTCTCGGTGGCGTGCGCGCCCGTCACGGGCCGGTGCTCACCGGTCAGCTCGGCGCGACGCGCCTCCAGGCTCGGGCGGCGACCCGCCGCGCTCGTCACCGGTCGGTGCTCGCCCCCGAGGTCGACCCGCCCGGGACCCGACCGGTGCGCGTCACCGGCGTGGTCCTCGCCCACGGGGCGGTGCTCGCCCGTCAGCTCCGCCGGTGACCGGCCGGCCGCGCGCTCGGCGGGCGACCTCCGCACCGGGACCGCCCGCGTCGCCTCCGGTCGGCGCGCCTGCTGGGCCTCCGCCTGCCGCGCCTGCTGGGTCACCGCTTCCCGGCTGATCATCTCGGTGCGCTCGGCCACCCGGCTGCGCCGCTGGCCGCCGTGCTCGGTCTGCGCGCCGGGCTCCGGCGCGCGCTGGGCGGGCTGCGCCGCCCGCGCGGGTTCGGCCGGGCCCAGTCGGCTCGCCGCGTCCTCCCGGCCACCCTCCACCCGGCCCGCGTCCCCACGGCCCGCGTCCCCACGCCCGGCATCCACCCGGCCCGCGTCCCCACGGCCCATGTCCCCGCGCCCGGCGTCCACCCGGCCCGCGTCCCCGCGCCCGGCGTCCCCGCGCCCCACCGCGTCAACCCGGTTCACGCGCTCGACCGGCTCCGCCTTGGCCGCGGCCTCCCGCCGCACCACCGCCGGCGTCCCCGGCCGCTGCTGGGTCGCACGGGCGGGTTCGCGGCGCACCGGCTGGGCCGCCTCCCGCCGCGCCGGCTCCGGGCGCGTCGGTTCGGGACGGCGAACCTGGTCCTTGCGGGACGTGTCGTGGGGAACGCGCTCGATCAGCTCGGTCCGCTCGACGCGCTCCGCCGCGGGCTTCTCGGCGGCCTTGCCCACCGCGACCTTCTTCGCGCTCGCGGTGGGCAGCGAGGTCCCCGCGGTGATGATCCGCTGGTCACCCATCGACATCAACCGGGACTGGTCGGACAGGGCGCGCATCCGGGTCGACTCGGCGCGCAGCGCCACCCGTTCGACCAGGACCTCACCGCCGAGCAGGGCCTCCAGGTTCTCCCGCAGGGCGCGCAGCTCGTCACGCAGCGCCTCCAGGTCGTCCTTGGCCTCCTCCCGCACCCGCTTGCGGGTCTCGGCCTCGACCTCCAGCTCGTACTCGCGGCGGGCCGCGATCTCGCGCTCCAGCTCCAGCTCGTAGACCGACTGGAGGTCCGCCACCTCGTCCTCGCGGTCGGCGATCTGCCTGCGGTAGCGGGCGGCCAGGAAGGCGCCCACCAGGGCCGCCCACAGCGCGGCGACCACGGCCAGGCGCAGCCACCGGGCGCTGTCGCTGAGCACGAGCACCGCCGCGGCACCGAGGGCGAGCGCCAATGCCGCTACCAGCAGCAGTCGCCCGGAGCCACGACCGTGATCCTGCTGCTCGTCATCGTCCGACGCGCCTCGCCCGGTCATGGCGCCTACCGTACCGGTCAGTTATCCGATTGAGACCTCGGCGTCGGTATTCACTCGTCCCGGTGAGGGTCAGTGGGGGTCCTGCAGCAGTGCTCCAGCCACAGCGCGGCGCCGATCAGCGCGCCGGCGCACCCCATCCCGACGACCGCGCTGACCAGGTCGTTGCCCGCCGCCTCGAACTGGTCCCGCACCGGCAGCACGTAGAACAGCACGCCGGTCCACGCGCCGAGCATGATCGCCCCGAGCAGCGACGACGCCTTGGCCAGCGCCACCGCTCGGGCCGCGGTCAGCGGCTGCACCGGCTCCGCGCCGGGCCTGCGCAGGATGCGGGCGCGCAGCGAGAACGCCAGCCACAGGTCCACCGCCGCGATGACCAGCAGGGTGAACCCGGCGAACGTGGGCAGCGGCGGCAGGGTGTCGTAGGCGAGCCTGATCAGCAGGTGCGCGAGCAGGCCCGCGACGAGGCCGGCGGCGAGCAGGTCACGGGGCTTGGTGAACCTCACCCCACCATCGTCCCCGAACCCGCGCGCACGACCCGATCAGCCCCGCGTCGACCGGTCACCCAGCCGGAGGTCGTCCCTCCGGGTGACGCCGCTCAGGTCGAGCCCCGCCACCAGGTCCGCCACCCGCCCGTGCCCCGGCAGCACCGCGCCCGGCTCCACGTCCAGCCACGGCACCAGCACCGTCGCCCGCTCGAACGCCCCGGGGTGCGGCAGCAGCAGCTCCGGGGCGGCCGAGGTCACCCCGTCCACCGACACCACGTCCACGTCCAGCGTGCGCGGCCCCCAGCGGCGCTCGCGGACCCGCCCCGACGCCTCCTCCAGCGCCTGCCCGCGCCGCAGCCAGCCCCACTCGTCGACCTCGTCGGAGACGATCAGCACCGCGTTGAGGAAGTCGTCCTGGTCGGTCACGCCCCACGGCGCGGTCTCGTACACCGGGGACACCGCCACCAGGGACCCGGCGAACCCCTCCACCGCCAGCCGCAGGTGCCCCAGCCGGTCGCCGAGGTTCGACCCGATCGACAGGACCGCCCTGGTCACCGGTCCGCCCTAGTCACGGGTCCGCCGGATGGTCACCGACACGTCCGCGAAGGTCAGCGGGATCGGGGCGGACGGCTTGTGCACCGTCACCTCGGCCGCCCGCACCCGCAGGTCGGTCATCACCTCGTCCGCGACCTTGCCCGCCACGGTCTCGATCAGGTCGTACGGCCCGCCGGCCACGATCGCCGCCGCCCGCTCGGCCAGCTCGCCGTAGTGCAGCGTCTCCCGCAGGTCGTCGGTCGCCGCCGCGCGGGAGAGGTCCAGCCAGGCGGTGACGTCGACCAGGAAGTCCTGGCCGTCGCGCTTCTCGTGCTCGAACACGCCGTGGAAGCCGCGCACGCGCAGCCCCCGCAGCGAGATCCGGTCAGCCATCCCGACCCTCCCGACCCGACCGCCAGGCCCTGGCCACCGCGACCGCGTCCAGCGACTTCCCCACGTCGTGCACCCGCACGCCCCACGCGCCGTTGAACGCCGCCAGCGCCGAGACCGCCGCGGTCGCGTCCTCGCGGCCGTCCGGGTCGCGGTCGCCCAGCAGCGAGCCCAGGAAGCGCTTGCGGGACGCTCCCACCAGCACCGGGAACCCGAGCGACACCAGCGCGTCGAGGCGGTTGAGCAGCTGCCAGTTGTGCTCGGCGTCCTTGGCGAAGCCCAGGCCCGGGTCGAGCACGAGGTCGTCCTCCGCCACGCCCGCGGCCAGCGCCGCGTCGACCTGGCGGGACAGCTCGTCCCGCACGTCCTTCACCACGTCGTCGTAGACGGCCAGCCGGTTCATCCCCCGGCTGTGCCCGCGCCAGTGCATCAGCACGTACGGCACGCGCGCCGACGCGACCAGCGGGATCATCGCCGGGTCGGCCAGCCCGCCGGACACGTCGTTGACGATCGACGCGCCCGCCTCCAGCGCCGCCTCGGCCACCCGGGCCCGCATGGTGTCCACGCTGATCGGCACGCCCTCGGCGACCAGCGCGCGGATCACCGGCGCGACCCGCCCGGCCTCGACCTCCGCCGCCACCCGCTCCGCGCCCGGCCGGGTCGACTCGCCACCCACGTCCACCAGGTCGGCGCCGCGCCGGAACATGGCCACGCCGTGCGCCACCGCGTCGTCCAGCCCCGGGTAGCGGCCGCCGTCCGAGAAGGAGTCGGGGGTGACGTTCAGCACGCCCACCACCACGCAGCGGTCCGGCCTGGCCACGCTCACCGGAGGCGTCCCCGGATCAGCTCGATCGCCTCCGCGCGGGACGACGCCGAGTCGCGCAGCAGCCCGCGCACGGCCGAGGTGGTGGTCCGCGAACCGGGCTTGCGCACGCCGCGCATCCCCATGCACAGGTGCTCGGCCTCGATCACCACGATCACGCCGCGCGGTTCGAGCCGCCGCGCCAGCGCGTCCGCGACCTGCGAGGTCAGCCGCTCCTGCACCTGCGGCCGCTTGGCGTACAGGTCGACCAGCCGGGCCAGCTTGGACAGGCCGGTCACCCGCCCGTGCTCGTTCGGGATGTACCCGACGTGCGCCACGCCGTGGAACGGCAGCAGGTGGTGCTCGCAGAACGAGTACATGGGGATGTCGGTGACCAGCACCAGCTCCTCGTGCGACTCGTCGAACGTCTTGGCCAGCACGCTGTCGGGGTCGGTGAACAGGCCCGCGAACAGCTCGCGGTAGGCCCGCGCCACCCGCGCCGGGGTGTCGCGCAGGCCCTCGCGCTCCGGGTCCTCACCGCACGCGAGCAGCAGCTCGCGCACCGCGGCCTCGGCCCGCTTCTGGTCGAAGGGTCGGCGTGCGAGACCGGCCCCCCCGTTTCCGGGGAGGCCGGTCTGGTCGATCTCGGTCACGTGCGGTTGTCCGGATCCGTCTCGAAGTTCCGCTTGCCCGCCTCGGCGTCCTGCGGTTGTCCGGGCTGCGGCTGCCACGGCGGCTGGGCGACCCCGCCACCCGGCGCGGTCGCCGGGGTCCACCCGGGCGGCGCGCCGTAGTTCGGCGGGACGGCCGACGGCGCGTGCGGCGGCTGCGGCTGCGCCGGGTAGGGCTGCCCCTGGTAGGGCTCCTGGTACTGCGGCTGCCCCTGGTACTGCTGGCCCTGGTACTGCGGCTGACCGTGCTGCGGCTGCCCCTGGTGCTTCTGACCGGGCTGCGCCGCCGGGTACGGCTGCGGGTACTGCGCCCCGTTGCTGCCGTTCGGCCCGTTCGGGTTGACCGGCGGCCCGGGGATCGGGTCCGGCACCGAGGGCTCACCGTCGCGCACGTCCTCGATCGCGGGCGGCCACGGCTCGCCGCGCTCCTTGGCCAGCTCCGCCGGGGTCTTGACCGGCGGCTTGTCCGAGGGGGTGCGGTTGCCGAACTCGTTGAACTTGGTGATCCGGGGCCGCTTCTCGACGCTGGCGAACACCCGCTCCAGGTCCTTCTGGTGCAGGGTCTCCTTCTCGATCAGTTCCAGGGTCAGCGCGTCGAGCACGTCGCGGTAGGTGTTGAGCACCTCGTACGCCTCGGTGTGCGCGGCCTCGATCAGCTCGCGCACCTCCTCGTCGATCTCGTGCGCGACCTCCAGCGAGTAGTCCGCCTGCCTGCCCGCGGTGCGGCCGAGGAACGGCTCGCCGCCCTCCTGGCCGTACTTGACCGCGCCCAGCCGGGCGGACATGCCGTACTCGGTGACCATCGCGCGGGCGATCTTGGTCGCCTGCTCGATGTCGTTCGACGCGCCCGTGGTCGGCTCGTGGAAGACCAGCTCCTCGGCGGAGCGGCCGCCCAGCGCGAACACCAGCCGGGCGATCATCTCGGACCTGGTCATCAGGTCCTTGTCCTCCTCGGGCACGGACAGGGTGTGACCACCCGTCCGGCCGCGGGCCAGGATCGTGACCTTGTAGACCGGGTCGATGTCCGGCATCGCCCACGCGGCCAGGGCGTGCCCGGCCTCGTGGTAGGCGGTGATCTTCTTCTCCTTCTCGGAGATGATCCGGCTCTTGCGGGCCGGACCGCCGATCACGCGGTCGACCGACTCCTCCAGGGCGGCGTTGGTGATGACGGTGCCGTTCTGGCGGGCGGTCAGCAGGGCGGCCTCGTTGATCACGTTGGCCAGGTCGGCGCCGGAGAACCCGACGGTGCGCTTGGCCAGGCCGTCCATCTCGGCGTCCGGGGCCAGCGGCTTGCCCTTGGAGTGCACGCGCAGGATCTGCTTGCGACCCTTGAGGTCCGGCACGGACACCGGGATCTGCCGGTCGAAGCGGCCCGGCCGCAGCAGCGCCGGGTCGAGGATGTCCGGCCGGTTGGTCGCCGCGATCAGGATGATCCCGCCGCGGGAGTCGAAGCCGTCCATCTCGACGAGCAGCTGGTTCAGCGTCTGCTCGCGCTCGTCGTGGCCGCCGCCCATGCCGGCGCCGCGGTGGCGACCGACGGCGTCGATCTCGTCCACGAAGATGATGCAGGGCGCGTTCTGCTTGGCCTGCTCGAACAGGTCGCGCACGCGCGAGGCGCCGACGCCGACGAACATCTCCACGAAGTCGGAGCCGGAGATCGAGTAGAACGGCACCCCCGCCTCGCCGGCCACGGCGCGCGCGAGCAGCGTCTTGCCGGTGCCGGGCGGGCCGTAGAGCAGCACGCCCTTGGGGATCTTGGCGCCCAGGGCCTGGTAGCGGCCCGGGTTCTGGAGGAAGTCCTTGATCTCGTAGAGCTCCTCCACCGCCTCCTCGGCGCCCGCCACGTCGGCGAACGTCGTCTTGGGCATGTCCTTGGAGAGCTGCTTGGCCTTGGACTTGCCGAAGTTGAGGACGCGGTTGCCGCCGCCCTGGGCGTTGTTCATCATCCACATCAGCAGGAGCAGCAGCAGGCCCAGCGGGACCAGGTACAGCAGCATCTGCGTCAGGAACGAGTCCTGGGTGACCTTGGTCTCCAGGACGGGGTCGTTGGGCGCCTCGTCGAGGATGGTGAAGATCTCGTCCGTGGAGCTCGCCGGGAACTGCGCCCGCACGCGGTTGCCGCCCTCGACGGTCACCCCGTCGTTCAGGGTGAGCTTGAGCAGCTGCTCCTTGTCCTCGATCGTGGCTTCCTTGACCTGGCCGTCCCGGATCTGCTGGAGTGCCTGGGACGTCTTGATCGGGGTGTAGCCCCGGTTGTCGTCGAAGAGCACGTTGAAGGCGTAGAAGAGCAACAACACCGCCACGATCCACAGCAGCGGGTTGCGAAGCAGGCGCTTGCGGTCCATGCACTTACGGCCGACGGGCGGCCTCGACCCTCCCTGACTTGTCGACGGGCGCGGACGGGCACACCCGTCCGACCAGCCTACCGCCCGTGCGCGGGCGGAGCGCTCCGCGTTCGGGACCCGTCGTGTCCTGCCGGACCAACGGGCGGGAGCCCCCCGGTGTTCCCGCCCTGTTCGACCCGGTGACCTCGGACACGGATCGCAGGTCGAACCGGTTCAGCCGGGCCGGGCGCCGGCGGTGAACCGGTCGCGCCCGAAGGCCGTAGTACCTCACCGGGGGTGGCGCGTTACCAGCAGGTAGCGAGAATGTGAGTGCCACTCGGGTGACATGCAACACGAGAGTTTGTCATGTGACGCCGCCGTGTCATCCTCGGCAACTACCACGAGTTCTCAGTTCGTCCAACCGGGTGAACACCGAGCGAAGGTGTCAAGCATGGCAACGCGCAACCGAGCCACCCCCGGTCGCCTCCGCCGCGTCGCCCTGCCCGTGGGCGCGCTGCTCGGCGTCGTGGCCGCCGCCGGCGTGGCCGTCGTGGCGATCCGGGTGACCGGCGGACCGGAGTGCCGGGGCACCCTCCCGCTCAAGGTCGCGGTCACGCCCGCGGTCGAGCAGGTGGTGCGGGGCGCCGCCGACGACTACCTGGCCACCCGGCCCGTGGTGGACGGCAGGTGCGTGCAGGTGCAGGTGGAGGCGCGCGGCGCGGCCGACGTGGCGAAGGAGCTGCCCACCGCCCAGATCAACCCGCCCGCGCTGTGGGTGCCGGACTCGTCCATGTGGGCGGCGGAGACCCGGCGGCAGTCGGGCGACGAGGGCTCGGGCGCGCCGAGGCTGGAGATCCGCGCACCGCTGGCCACCTCCCCGCTGCTGATCGCGGGCTCCGAGCGGGCGATGACCGCGCTCGGCTGGCCCGTCACGCCCGTGAGCTGGGCGCGGGTCGTCGACCCGAAGGTGTCGGTGACGCTGAGCGACCCGACCACCTCCACCGAGGGCCTGGCCACGCTCGCGGTCATCCGCGCCCGGCTGGGCAACCCCGACGGCACGCCCAGGCCCGAGCTGATCGGCGCGCTGCTGCGGGTCGGCCGGGACGCGCTGCCGTCCGTGCGCGACGCGTTCGGCAAGGTCGTGCAGGGCACCGAGGACGCCCCCGTGTTCACCGCCTCCGAGCAGGGCGTGCTCAGCGCCAACCGGGCCGCCGGGGCGCGCCGGGTCGTGGCCTCCCAGCCGAAGGAGGGCACGGTCGCGTTCGACTTCCCGCTGGTGCGGGTGAGCCGGGCCGGCGAGGCGGCGGGCACCGAGGCGGCCGCGGCGGGCTTCGAGCAGGCGCTGCGCGCCGACCGCACCGACCGGCGGTTCGCCGAGGCGGGCTTCCGCGCCCCCGACGGCACGGCGCCCGAGGGCTGGACCACCGAGGCCGACGGCGTGCGCGGCGGCGACGTGGCCACCCTCGCCACGCCGTCCCCCGACGAGGTCTCCGAGCTGCTGCGCACCTGGGGCGCGGTCAGCCTGGACACGCGGCTGCTGGCCGTGCTGGACGTGTCCGGCTCGATGGCCGAGACGACCAGCGACGGCCGGACCAGGGTCGACGCGGCGAAGGAGGCCGCGCTGACCGCGCTGGGGATGCTGCCGGACACCTCGGAGATCGGCCTGTGGGCGTTCTCCACGAACAAGAAGCCCCCGAACGACTGGATCGAGCTGGTGCCGATCGGTCCGCTGGGCGAGCCGATCGCGGGCGCGCCGCGCCGCGTGCAGCTCCAGAAGGGCGCGAACGGCCTGAACCAGCTGGTCGGCGGCGGCACCGCGCTGAACGACACGGTGCTGGCCGCGTTCCGCCACGTGCAGCGGACCTACGACCCGTCGATGATCAACTCGGTCACGCTGATGACCGACGGCAGCAACGACGACATCTCCAGCATCGACCTGCCCTCCCTGCTGACCGCGCTGCGGGAGGAGGCCGACCCGTCCCGGCCCGTGCCGATGATGATGATCGGCCTGGGTCGGGAGGCCGACATGGACGCGCTCAAGCGCATCGCGGAGGCCACCGGCGGCAAGGCGTACCAGGCCCTGGAGCCGGAGGACATCCGCGGCGTGCTGCTGGACGCCATCTCGCAGCGCCGCTGCCGGCCGAACTGCTGAGCGGGGTCGGGGCGGTCCTCGCCGGGACCGCCCCGACCGCGCGGCTCAGCCCGAGTAGACCTTCGGGTCCAGGGTGCCGATGTAGGGCAGGTCGCGGTAGCGCTCGGCGTAGTCCAGGCCGTAGCCCACCACGAACTCGTTGGGGATCTCGAAGCCGACGTACTTCACCGGCACCTCGACCTTGACCGCGTCCGGCTTGCGCAGCAGCGTGCAGACCTCCAGCGACCGCGGCTTGCGCGAGGCCAGGTTCTTGAGCAGCCACGACAGGGTCAGGCCCGAGTCGATGATGTCCTCGACGATGACCACGTCGCGGTCGGCGATGTCGCGGTCGAGGTCCTTGAGGATGCGCACCACGCCGGAGGACGAGGTCGACGAGCCGTAGGAGCTCACCGCCATGAACTCCAGCTGCACCGGCACCGGCAGGGCGCGGGCCAGGTCCGTCATGAACATCACCGCGCCCTTCAGCACGGTGATCAGCACCAGGTCGTTCCCGCCGTCGGCGGGGTAGTCGGCGGCGACCTTGTTGGCCAGCTCGGTCACCTTGTCGCTGATCTCCTGCTCGGTGATGAGCACGGAACTGATGTCGCCGTCGTACACGGACGGTTCCCCTTTGGTCATGCCTGCACTGGTTCCACTTCAAGCCTGCCATGCGCGCGCCGAGCCACAAAGCCGCCGGGCAGCCACACCCCGCCCTGACCTCGCCAGTCGCTCACCAGGGCGTCCACCCGTCTCAGGTGCGAGTCGGACAACTCGGGCACGCTCTCCCGCAGCAGCCACCGCCGCAGCACGCGCCGGCGCAGCGCGGCGGGCAGCGGCTCGACCTCCACCACCGCGCAGCAGTCGCCGTCGAACGCCGCGGCCAGCTCGTCCAGGGCGTCGTTGTCCTCCCGCAGCTGGGCCGCGGTGCGGGCGAGTGCGTCCGCGACCCCGCCCCGGAGCACGTCCTCCAGCAGCGGCAGCACCTCCGCGCGCAGCCTGACCCTGGTGTAGCGGGGGTCGTCGTTGTGCGGGTCGTGCCACGGGGTCAGGCCCAGCTCGGCGCAGGCGGCGGTGGTGGTGGCCCGGGAGACGCCCAGCAGCGGGCGGCCCCACGGCGGGTCGTGCGGGCGCATCCCGGCGATGCTGCGCGCCCCCGAGCCGCGACCCAGGCCGAGCAGCACGGTCTCCGCCTGGTCGTCCCGGGTGTGGCCGAGCAGCACCAGCCCGCGCTCCGGTCTCAGCGCCGCGTACCTGGCCCGCCGGGCGGCCGCCTCGGGACCACCCGGACCGGTGACCTCCACCCGGCGCACCTCGGCGTCGAGCCCCAGCTCGCGGCACGTCCGCGCGGCGTCCTCGGCGACCCGCGCCGAGCCGTCCTGGAGCCCGTGGTCGACCACGACGGCGAGCGCGCCGGTCAGCCGCGCGGTCACGGCGGCCAGCGCGAGCGAGTCCGCGCCGCCGCTCACCGCGACGGCGACCGCCTCCGGCCGGTGCTCGTCGAGGAACCGCCGCACGGCCACGCGGACCTCCGCCAGCGGCCCGTTCACGGCAGGCGCCTCACGGTTGGACGCGGCGCAGCCAGGCGGCCGGGTCGGCGATCTCGGCGCGCGTCGGCAGGGTCTCCGGGCCGGTCCAGACGGTGTTGAAGCGCTCCATGCCGACCGCGTCGACCACGTGCCCGGTGAACGCCGCGCCCTCGGCGTACTGGCGGACCTTGGCCTCCACGCCCAGCAGCGTGCGCAGCACGCGGTCCAGCAGGCCGCCGCCCTTGCGGCGGGCGGTGAAGCGCTCGCGGATGACGCGGACCGACGGCACCACCTCCGGGCCGACGGCGTCCATCACGTGGTCGGCGTGCCCCTCCAGCAGCGTGGACAGGGCGAGCAGCCGGTCCAGCACCTCGCGCTGGGCGGGGCTCTGGAGCAGGTCCACCACGCCGCCCGCCTCGCGCAGCCGCCTCGGCAGGTCGCGCAGGCGGGGCGTGGAGCTCTCGTCCATGGTGTCGAGCAGGGTCGTGACCAGGCCGGAGAAGTGCCCGGCGAGCCACGGCACGGCGGTGAACTGGAGCCGGTGGGTGCCCTCGTGCAGGCACACCCACATGCTGAACTCCTCGCCGGGCACGTCGAGGGACCGCTGGGCGCCGACGATGTTGGGCGCCACGAGCAGCAGCCTGCCGCCCCCGGAGAACGGGTCGTACTGGCCGAGCACCCGGCCGCTGAGGAACGCCACGACCACGCCCGCCTGCACGCCCGCCGTGCCCGCCAGGACACCGCCGAACGCCCCGGGCTGCCGGGGCAGCGCGCCGTCGGTCAGCGCGGCCAGCCCCTGCACGGCGGCCCGCACCCAGCCGGGCCGGTCCACGACCTCGCCGGGCCGCAGCGGCAGCCCGTGCCCGAGGCCGGTCAGCTCGCGCACGTGGACCTCGGCGTCCACGGCCAGCTCGCGCAGCCGGTGCACGGCCACGTCCGCCTCGGCCCTGGGCACCACCGGGCCGGGGCGCAGGAGCTTGGTCGCGGTGGTGACGGCCAGGTCCCAGTCGACCGTGGTCCGGTGGGGGGCCTGCCCGCTCGGGGCGCTGCGGTCCTGCGTCGCCGGGTTCACCCCGTTGACGCTACCTGCGCCGACCGGGTGGGCGACACACCAACCGGGCACCCGGGGTGCTAGCAACCGCAGGTGCGCAGGGCCGCCGCCAGCTCGTCCAGCCCGCCGCGCACCCCCAGGGTGTTCTGGTTGCTCAGGGACATGAACGCGAACACCAGCAGCCGCCCGTCGGTGTCCAGCACCACCCCGGCCAGGGAGTTCACGCTGGTCAGCGTCCCGGTCTTGCCGCGCACCCAGCCGCGCCCGCCGGTGCCCTGCTCGGTGAACCGGCCGGCCAGGGTGCCGCTGCCGCCCGCCACCGGCAGCGCGGTCAGCACCGGCCGCAGCTTCGCGGTCTTCGGGTCGGCGGTGTCGGGGCCGGCGGCGGCGGCCAGGAGGTCGGCCAGCAGCCGCGAGGGCAGCTTGTTGTTCGGCGACAGCCCGCTGCCGTCCACGAACGTGGCCCCGGTGAGGTCGAACCCGTTCTCGACGAGCACGTCCCGCACCGCCTGCGCGCCGCCCGCGAACGACGGCTCCGCGCCGCGGGCGATCGCCACCTCGCGCGACAGCGTCTCGCCGAGCACGTTGTCGGACAGCTGCATCATGTTCTCGACCAGTTGGTCCACCGGCACGGACCGCACCTCGCCGAGCACCTCGGCGCCCTCCGGCGCGGCGCCGGCCGCGACCGAGGGGACGCCCAGCCGCTGCGCGAGCGCGGTGGCGGTGTCGGCGGCGGGGGTCTCGGTGCGCCGGATGTCGAGGAACGTGGGGTCGCTGCGGCCGCCGCTGAGCATCAGGGGCTGGATCGGCGAGATGTAGCCGTTGGGCACGTCGGCCGGGTCCCAGCCGGGCGCCATCCCCGGTCCGGTGTAGCGCGACGCGTCGTAGAGCACCTGCGTGACCTGGCCGGGCGAGGCCGCCTTGACCTGGGCGACGAGGTCGTCGAGGGTCGGCGCGTTCGGGTAGACCGTGGGCTGCCCGACGGGCAGCGGGGACAGCGTCGGGTCACCGCCGCCGACCAGCACGACCGTTCCCGGCTGGGTGCCCCGCACGACCTTCGTCGACAGCTGGTCCGTGTGGTCGAGGACGAGCAGCGCGGCCGCGGCGACCAGGATCTTGGTGGTGGACGCGGGGGTGGCCGGGGTGGTCTCGCCCTGGTTCCACAGCACCTGGCGGTTCGCCGGGTCGATCACGGTGCCCGTCAGCGGGGCCAGCGGCCCGTCGGCCAGCGGCCCGGCCAGCGCGGACCGCACGCCCGCCGGGGTGGGCCGCTCGCCGTCCGGGCCCACGCCCCGGACCGCCATCGTCACCGGCGCGGGCGGGGCGGGCGCCGCGGTGGTCGCGGCGGGCGTCCGGTCGAACCACCCGCGCTGGGTCCCCACCACGGCCGCGCCCGCCAGCGCGAGCACGAGCAGCACGGCCGCGGCGAGGACGAACGGCCGCTTGCGCCGCCGGGTGGGCGGGGCCGGTTCTTCACGTTCCGTGATCGGTTCAGGAGCGGGTTCAGGTTCCGACTTGATCTCTTTCCCGGCCCCCGCGGGGGGCGGCGGCTGCGGCGCGGCCGGTTCGGGCGCGGGCGGCCTGCGTTCCGGCGGTACCGGGGCCGGGATGCGCACCGTGGGCGGGTCCGGCCGCCTGACCTGCACCGTCGGCGGTTCGTGCCTGGCGTCGTCGCCGTCAACGGTGGGCCAGGATGGCTCGTCGGGCAACGCGATCCTCCGCGGTCGAGTACGGGCAACGTCACACCCTGGGCTCGGGGTTGACGAGACGTCGTAGTCCACACTAGTGGCGTAACGAACGGCGAGAACGAGCGAGGACCGCGTAGTGGAGTTCGACGTCACCATCGAGATCCCCAAGGGGGTCCGCAACAAGTACGAGATGGACCACAAGACGGGGCGCATCCGGCTGGACCGCACCCTGTTCACGGCCACTCAGTACCCGGCGGACTACGGGTTCGTCGACAACACGCTCGGTGAGGACGGCGACCCCCTCGACGCCCTCGTCCTGGTCCAGGAGCCGACCTTCCCGGGCTGCCTCATCCGCTCCCGCGCCATCGGCATGTTCCGGATGACGGACGAGAAGGGCGGCGACGACAAGCTGCTCTGCGTGCCGGCGGAGGACCCGCGCAGCGAGCACCTGCGCGACATCCACCACCTGAGCGAGTTCTACCGGCTGGAGATCCAGCACTTCTTCGAGGTCTACAAGGACCTGGAGCCGGGCAAGAGCGTCGAGGGCGCGACCTGGGTGGGCCGGACCGAGGCCGAGGCCGAGATCGTCCGCTCCTACCAGCGCCTCAAGGACGCCGTGGCGCGCGGCGAGGAGCACTGAGCGCGTAAGGCGTGCTGCCGGAAGGCCCGCCCCCGGACCGGGGAGCGGGCCTTCCGGCTTTCTCGTGTCGGCGTTCTCGTGTCGGCGCCCCCGCGTCGGCGTTCTCGCGTCAGTGCATCGCGATGGGGGCGGGCTCCTCGCCCTCGGCGTCCTTCACCCGCTCCAGGCCGGAGCGGGAGGACAGCGGCACCTCGCGCAGGAACCACACGATCACGAAGCCGACCAGGGTGACCAGCGAGCCGACCAGGAACACCAGGTCGATCGAGCCGGAGAAGCCGTCCAGGAACGGCCGGGCCAGCACCGGGTCGAGCCCGTTGAGGAACTCGGTGTTGTCCAGGTCGAAGCCCTGCCCGCCCTGGAGCGCCCCGGCGAACTCGCGGTTCTCCGGGCGGGCCAGCGCGGCCTGGAACTCCGGCGAGCCCATCGCCGAGCGCAGCGCGGCGCCGATCTTGTCGCCGACCGTGCTGAACAGGATCGACAGGAACACCGCGGTGCCGACCGTGCCGCCGATCTGCCGGAAGAACGTGGCCGACGAGGTCGCCACGCCCATGTCGCGCGGCTCGGCGTCGTTCTGGATGGCCACCAGCAGGGTCTGCATGTTCAGGCCGAGGCCGACGCCCAGGAGGAACATCAGCACCAGCGGCTGGTAGAGCGGGGTGTCCGGGCCGACGAAGCTGAACAGGAACAGCGCGACCGTCATGACGCCGAACCCGGCCACCGGGAACACCTTGTAGCGGCCGGTCCTGGCGGTGATGCTGCCGCTGGTGCCCGCCGCGGTCATGATGCCGAGGGTCATCGGCACCATCATCAGGCCGGACTCGGTGGCCGAGTACCCCTGCACGATCTGGAGGTACAGCGGCAGCGACACCATGCCGCCGAACATGCCCAGGCCCAGCACGAAGTTGATGGCGTTGCCCAGCGAGAACGTCTGGCGGCGGAACAGCCGCAGCGGCAGCAGCGCCTCGTCGCCCATGCGCTTCTCGGTCAGCACGAAGCCGATCAGGCCGAGCACGCCGACCGCGTACAGGGCGATCGAGGTGCCCGAGGCCCAACCCCACTCGCGGCCCTGCTCGGCCACGATCAGCAGCGGCACCAGGCCGACGGTGAGCAGGCCCGCGCCGACGAAGTCGATCCGGTGGTTCACCCGCTGGTGCGGGATGTTCAGCACCTTGGCCACGACGACCAGCGCGACCAGCGCGATCGGCACGTTGATCAGGAACACCCAGCGCCAGCCGGCCGTGCCGAGGAACGTCTCCAGGCCCGCGAACAGGCCGCCGACGACCGGGCCGGCGACGCTGGCCACGCCGAACACGGCCATGAAGTAGCCCATGTAGCGGCTGCGCTCGCGCGGCGAGGTGATGTCCGCCATGATCGCCATGGCCAGCGACATCAGGCCGCCCGCGCCCAGGCCCTGGACCGCGCGGAACGCGGCCAGCTCGTACATCGAGCCCGCGATGCCCGACAGCAGCGAGCCCGCGAGGAACAGCGAGATCGCGGTCAGGTACATCGGCTTGCGGCCGTAGATGTCGGACAGCTTGCCGTAGAGCGGCGTGGAGATCGTCGCGGTGATCAGGTAGGCCGTGGTCGCCCACGCCTGGAGGGTCTGGCCGTGCAGCTCGTCCGCGATGGTCTTCATGGCGGTGGCCACGATCATCTGGTCCAGCGCGGCCAGGAAAAGCCCGAGCAGCAGGCCCGACAGGATGGTCAGGATCTGCCGGTGGGTGAGCAGCGCGGCGCCTGGTGGCGTCGCGTCCGCTCGGGTCGCTTCCGACATGCTCATCTCTCCCCTTCTGAGCGCGGCCCCAGCCCGCCCTCAGCGATGAAATACGGGAGCGCCTTCTCGTAGTCCCCCACGAAGCGCTCGAAGAACTCGACGAACCGGTCCCGGTCCTCGGGGCTCCAGTCCGCGAACAGGTGGATCAGCGCCTCGTTGCGCTGCTTGCGGCGTTCGGCCAGCAGCCGGGCCCCCGCCCCGGTCACCGCCAGCACGCTGGCGCGGCCGTCCTCCGGGTCGGCCCGGCGCTCGACCAGCCCCTCCTTCACCAGGACCGCCACCTGGCGGCTGACCGTGGAGGGGTCCGAGAACACCGCCTCGGCGAGGGCGCTCGACCGCGAGGGCCCCAGCTGGTTCAGGTTGGCCAGCAGGACGAACGCGGACTTGTCGACCCCCGTCTTGCTCAGGTGGGCGGCGACGCAGGCGTGCATCTTGTTCATCCGCACCAGGGCCATGCCCAGCCGGTCCGCGCTGACCAGGTCGTCGGCCTGCGCGTCGTGACGCCCCGGGGTCGCCATGCCACACTCCGTTTGCTTGCATCAAACAACTAGTTGCTGGATGCAAGCATGAACCTGCCGAAGGGTTCTGGCAAACGAAATACCCGTGACCGCCGTCTCACCGGTTACCGACCGGTAATGTCACGACCATGAGCGCTGATCACTCGTTCGTCGCCGAGGCGATGAAGCAGGCGGTGCCGTGGGTCAGGACCACGGGCGTGGAGTTCCTGGAGGTCTCGGGCGACCGGGTGGTGGCCGGGCTGCCCGACCGGGACGACCTGCACAACCACGTCGGCGGGCCGCACGCGGCCGTCGTGTTCGGCGTGGGCGAGACCGCGTCCGGCGCGGTGGTGATGGCCGCGTTCGCGCCGCACCTGGAGCGGGCCACGCCGCTGGTCGTCCGGTCGGAGATCGCCTACCGGAAGCTGGCGCTGGGCCCCCTGCGCGCCGAGGCGGTGCTGGGCCGGCCGGCCGCGGACGTGGTGGCGGAACTGGGGGGCGGCACGCGGCCGGAGTTCCCCGTGCACGTGACGATCACCAACGCCGAGGGGGTCACGACCGGGGAGATGACCGTCGTCTGGACGCTGCGGCCGAACCGCTGACGACCGCGGCGCGGGCCGTCCGTTCGCCGGGCGGACTGCTCCGTTCGGCGGTATCCTGCCCGCTGTGAAGGTGGACCGGGTGGAGATGAGCCCCGACCCGACAGTGGCCCTCGACCTCGCGCGGGCCGCCGAGGAGGCGGGCTGCGACGGGTTCTGGGTGGCCGAGACCTGCCGCGACCCGTTCGTCGCGCTGAGCCGCGTCGCGGGCGAGGTGGACCTGGACCTGGGCACGGCCGTCGCGGTGGCGTTCGCGCGCAACCCGATGAGCACCGCCGTGCTGGCCAACGACCTCCAGCTGCTCTCCTGCGGGCGCTTCCACCTGGGCCTGGGTTCCCAGGTGGAGGCGCACATCACCAACCGGTTCGGCATGCCCTGGTCACGGCCCGCGGCGCGGATGCGCGAGTTCGTGCTCGCGCTGCGCGCGATCTGGCGCGGCTGGGCCACCCGCGAGCCGCTCCGGTTCCGCGGCGAGTTCTACACCCACACCCTGATGACGCCGATCTTCGACCCGGGACCCAACCCGTTCGGCAGCCCCGCGGTGTGGCTGGCGGGCGTGGGCGAGCGGATGACCGAGGTCGCGGGCGAGGTCGCCGACGGCTTCCTGTGCCACAGCTTCACCACCGAGCGGTACCTGCGCGAGGTGACCCTGCCCGCGCTCGCCCGCGGTCGGGCGAGGTCGGGTGGGCTGCCGCCCGTGGAGGTCCTGGGCCCCTCGCTGATCGCCCACGACGACCGGTCGGTGGCCAGGCTCCGGCGGCAGATCGCCTTCTACGGCTCCACCCCGGCCTACCGCGGGGTCCTCGACCTGCACGGCTGGGGCGGCCTGCACGAGGAGCTGCACCAGCTCTCCCTGGACGGGCGGTGGGAGGAGATGAACGGCCTGGTCACCGACGAGGTGCTGCACGCGTTCGCGGTCGTGGGCACGCCCGCCGGGACGAGGGTCGAGTACGCCCGCCGCTACGGCGGCCTGGTCACCAGGTTCGCCGAGCCGACGCCGACCGCCGTCGTCGGGGCCGGGTTCGGGGCCGGGATCAAGGTCGGGGCCGGGG
Source organism: Saccharothrix lopnurensis (assembly GCF_042658445.1). Taxonomy (NCBI): domain Bacteria; kingdom Bacillati; phylum Actinomycetota; class Actinomycetes; order Pseudonocardiales; family Pseudonocardiaceae; genus Saccharothrix; species Saccharothrix lopnurensis. The sequence continues at coordinate 33,385 of NZ_JBHSQO010000002.1, forward strand.
CCGGGTTCGGCTGAGTCGCCGCGCGGGCCCGATCCGGGACCGCGACGGGCGGGGAGCGAGTAGGTTCGCCGGCGTGAAGGTGGACCGGCTGGAGCTCGACCCCGACCCGACGACCGTCCCGGAGGCGGCCCGCGCGGCCGAGGAGGCGGGCTGCGACGGGTTCTGGGTGGCCGAGACGCGGCACGACCCGTTCGTCGCGCTGAGCCGCGTCGCGGGCGCCGTCGACCTGGAGCTGGGCACGGCCATCGCCGTCGCGTTCGCCCGCAACCCGATGAGCACCGCCCTGCTGGCCAACGACCTCCAGCTGCTCTCCGGCGGCCGGTTCCACCTGGGCCTGGGCTCGCAGGTGGAGCCGCACGTGACCAAGCGGTTCGGCATGCCCTGGTCACGGCCCGCGGCGCGGATGCGCGAGTTCGTGCTCGCGGTCCGCGCCATCTGGCACAGCTGGGCCACCGGCGACCGCCTGCGGTTCCGCGGCGAGTTCTACACCCACACGCTGATGACGCCGTTCTTCGACCCGGGACCCAACCCGTTCGGCGCCCCCTCGGTGTGGCTGGCGGGCGTGGGTGAGCTGATGACGGAGGTCGCGGGCGAGGTGGCGGACGGCTTCCTGTGCCACAACTTCACCACCGAGCGGTACCTGCGCGAGGTGACCCTGCCCGCCCTGGCGCGCGGCCGGGCCAAGGCGGGGCACGCGGCGGACCTCGGGGTCCTCGGCCCGTCCCTGGTCGCCCACGACGATCGGTCGGTGGCCGAGGTCCGGCGGCAGATCGCCTTCTACGGCTCCACCCCGGCCTACCGCAAGGTCCTGGACCTGCACGGCTGGGGCGAGCTGCACGAGGAGCTGCACCGGCTGTCGCGGCGCGGGGAGTGGGCCCGGATGGCCGAGGCGGTGACCGACGAGGTGCTGCACGCGTTCGCCGTCGTGGGCACGCCCGCCGAGGTCGCGGCCGAGTACCACCGCCGCTACGGCGACGTGGTCACCAGGGTCGCCGCGCCGGTGCTCAGGACCGGGTGAGGCTCAGGACCGGGTGAGGCTCCGGGCCGGGTCCTCCACCAGGAGGCGGTGCCGGAACAGCTCGGTCCGCACGCGCGGCCGCACCCACCGCCGGCGGCCGACCCGCGCCGCCAGCACGGCGAGCGGCAGGGCGAGGACCGTCGCCAGGACCATCGTGCCCATCGGCGATCACCTCCAGGCTGGCAACGACACCGTCGCCCACCCCTGACGCCGAGGACAGAAGTGTCACCCTGATGGAGCAATGACCGATGGAGCAACGACGAAGGCCCCGGACCGGGGTCCGGGGCCTTCACATCTCGCGAGCCGCCTATCGGAATCGAACCGATGACCTGCTCATTACGAGTGAGCCGCTCTGGCCGACTGAGCTAAGGCGGCGAGACGTGACAACTATAGCCGAAGCGCGGGCGTCACCTGACCGGGGGGTTCGTCGTTAGCCGGAACGTGACGGATGCACGCGTCCGCCGCACCTGACGCCGCCGTCACGGGAGGTACCAGACCACATGCGCCCGTTGGCCCTGCCCGCCGCCGCCCTGCTGGTCGCGCTGGCCGCCTCCCCCGCGTTCGCCCAGCCCGTCGTCACCACGCCGGTGCCGGGGCCGCAGGACCCGGGCCAGCCGCCCGCGTCGTCGGGGCCGGAGCTGGTCACCCACGCGATCGGCGACGCGGGCACCGGGCTGGCGGTCGTGCGGCTCGCGCCGGACTCGACGCCGACCAACACGGTCCTGCCCGGCTTCGGCGAGCGGCTGCCCAAGCAGTCCGCCGCCGAGATCGGCGTGGGGCTCGCCAGCGCCCAGGCCAACAGCGAGGCGTTCCTCGGTTATGAGCGCGCGGTGGCCCAGGCGTCGCCCCTCGGGTTCGCCGTCCAGGGCCGCGCGCCCCAGACGCCCGGCACGCTCGTCCAGACCGCCTCGCCGGACAACCCCGAGCCCCTCACCGGCGGCCTCACCCCGCCCCCCACGCCGCTGGACGCCCTGCTCCGGGTCGGCCTGCTCAACGGCAGCGCGCACGCCCGCTGGCACGACGAGCTGGGCCCCTGCGTGAGCCCGGTCGCGGACGCCCGCACCTCGGTGGCGAGCCTGAGCGTGCTCAACGCCATCCCGACCCTGCCCAGCTCGCAGGACCTGACCGGGATGCTCACCCAGGACACGCCCCGGCTGGACGAGCAGGCCGAGCGGTCCCTGGTCGACAACCTCAAGCAGCTCGCCGGCCCGCTCAGCAGGCTCGGCGGCCTGCTCTCCGGCACCCCCGACAGCGGTGCGACCGGCTCGCTGCTCAGCCTCCCGGACACCCTGAGCGCCCACTCGACGGTCGAGCTGGTCGACCTGCCGGGCAGCGCGAACAAGGCCGTCAAGTCGACCTCCACGCTCCAGGCGGCGAGCATCCGCCTGCTCCAGGGCACCCCGGTGGAGCTGCGGATCGACGTGGTCTCGCAGCCCGCGCTGACCGCCCTGTCCACCGGTGACGCGGCCACCTCGTCGGTCACCTACACCGCCCCGGTGCTGAGGGTGGCCCAGGGCGGCCGGGAGCTGGGCGTGCTCGACGCCGCCAACCCGCGGCTGGACGTGCCGATCGGCGTCCTGCCCGGCCGGGACCTGCCCCTGGTCGGCGACCTCGCCGACGCCCTCGACATCGGCGTCCTGCGCCTCCAGATCGCCCAGTTCAACCAGAAGGAGCAGGTCATCGACGGACCGCTCCAGCAGGGCGGCCCCTCCGTCAAGGGGTTCATGCTCGGGGCGACCGCACGCCTGCTCGACCTCCAGCTGCTGCCGACCGATGCCCTCGGGCTGCCGAACCTGCCGTCGGCGTTGGCGCAGGTGTCCCTGGGTGAGCAGATCGTGCGCGCGGCCGCCCCGACCGGCGGGGTGGTGTGCGGGGCGCCCACGCCCACCCAGCCGGAACCGGGCGGTGCCGGCCCGGCCGCGCCGCCGAAGCAGCAGCTGGCCTACACCAACGCGGCGTACAAGACGGTCCCGATCTTCTGGACCGGCACCGCCCTGCTGCTGCTCGGCGTCGTGCTGGTCGCCGCCCTGCCCGCCCGCCGCGCCGGCGCCGCCCGAGCGCCCGAACGGACCCCGTCGGACTGAGGGCCCACGGCGCCGCCGGGAGGCGTTCAGCCGCGCTGGAGCGTGAAGAGCATGGCCTCGACCGCGATGCGCGGCTTGACGTTGCGCCCCAGCGCGGTCCGGCACCCCAGCACCGCCTCCAGGCGACGCAGCGTCGACTCGGCCGACCACGCCTCCGCCGCGCGCCGCGAGTCCTCGGCCCGGTCCGGGTGGTTCAGCGCCGCCCCCGCGCCCGAGGAGGTGACCAGCACGTCCCGGTAGAACGCGGCCAGGTCCACCAGGGCCTGGTCCAGCGAATCGCGCTGGGTCCGGGTGGCCCGCGACTTCTGCCGCTTCTCCAGGTCCTTGATCGCGCCCTTCGCGCCCCGGGTCGCGGCCGCGGTGCCCTTGCCGGTGCCGCCCGCGCCCATGGCCGTCTCCAGCGCCTCGCGCTCGGCCGCGTCACGCCCCTCGTGCGCGCTCACCGCGTCCGCCTCGGCGGTGGAGACGAGCTGGTCGGCGCACGTGAAGACGTCCGCGGGCCGGCGCAGCGCGAGCGGGATGCGCAGCACGGCCTCGCGCCGCGCCCGGACGTCCTCCTCGGTCGCCAGCCGCCGCGCCCGCTCCACGTGCCCGCCGCACACCGAGGCCGCCCACGAGGCCACCTCGGGCGCCAGGCCCTCCTCCTCCAGCGCCGCGGCGATGGCGGCGGGTCGGGGCGTGCCCAGCGGCACCACGCGGCACCGCGACCGGATGGTCACCGACACGTCGTCCGGGTGGGACGACGGCGCGCACAGCAGGAACACGGTCCGCTCCGGCGGCTCCTCCACGGACTTGAGCAGCGCGTTCGCCGCGCCCTCGGTGAGCCGGTCGGCCTCGGTGATGATCACCACCTGCCAGCGCCCGGCCGTCGGCCGCCGCGCGGACACCTGGACCAGCGACCGCATCTCGCCCACCGAGATCGACAGGCCCTCCGGCGCGACCACGCGCACGTCGGCGTGCGTGCCGGCCAGCGTGGTGTGGCACCCGGCGCACGTGCCGCAGCCCGGCCGGTCGTCCGCCACCGAGCACTGGAGCGCCGCCGCGAACGACCGCGCCGCGTCCACGTGCCCGGACCCGGGAGGCCCGGTGAACAGCCACGCGTGGGTCATCGCGCCCGGCGCCGGGGACCCGCCCGCCACGACCGACGCGGCCGCCTCCGCCGCCGCCGACAGCACCGCGACCGCCTCGGGCTGACCGACGACGTCGCCCCACACACCACGGTTCACCAGGCGACCGTACCGATCCGTCAGGACGTCTCGGCCACCGGTCGGGACGTCATGCCGGCCCGCCGCGACAGCAGCGGCAGCACCGACCGCGCCACCCGATCGGCGATCTCGTCCTCGGTGGCGTCCGCGTCGACCACCACGTACCGCTCGGGGTCGGCCGCGGCCATCTCGGCCAGCAACTCCCGCACCCGCCAGTGGTGCTCGACGTTCTCCATCGCGCCGCCGCCGGCGACCCGCGCCCGGGACGGCGTGCGGTCCAGCAGCACGGTCACGTCCGGCCGCAGCCGCCCGGTGGCCCAGTCGACCAGGCCCTCGACCTCCCGCGGCTCGACGCTGCCCACCGCGCTGAAGTGCGCCAGCGGGCTGTCGACGTACCGCTCCATCACGACCAGCGCGCCGCGGTCCAGCGCGGGCCGCACCTCGCGCTCCACCACGTCCGCCCGCACCGCCGCGGCCACCAGGGCGTGCGCCCGCACGCCGGCCAGGTCGGCGGTCGTCAGCAGGTTGCGCAGCCGCTGCTCGTCCAGGTCCGGGTCCGACGCCAGCAGCACGTCGCGCCCGTCCGCGCGCAGCGCCTCGGCCAGCCGCCGCGCCTGCGTGGCGGTGTCCAGCCGGGTGTCGCCCTCGACCGCGATGAGCACGCCGCCCTTGTGCCGCCCGCGCCCGCGGAAGGCCGCGAGCAGGTCGGACAGGATCGGCTCGCTGCGCCGGTCGTCCATCTGCCGGTAGGCGACCAGGCCGAGCAGCGCGGCCAGCAACCCGGCCCCGAGCAGCACCGGCCGGGTGCCGTCGACCTGCATCGGGTGCCCGAACACGGTGATCGTGCGCTGCTGCACCAGCGACACCAGCAGCGGCACGGTGGCCGTGGAGATGGCCAGCACCACCTTCAGCAGCGACTGGAGCAGCGCCACGGTCCGGCCGCGCATCTCGTCCTCGACCTGCGAGCCGACGATGGTCAGCCCGGTCAGGAACGCCACGCCCGCCGACGCGCCGACGAACGCCACCGCGACCAGCGCCACCCACAGGTGCGGCGCGAACGCCACCACCACCAGGCTCAGCCCCGCGACCAGGATGGTCAGCCCGAACAGCCGGTCGTGCGACAGCTGCCGCGCCATCCGGGGCGCCGAGCCCATGCCGAGCGCCAGGCCGGCGAACACCGCCACGAACAGCAGGCCGAACGTCGACGCGCCGCCCAGCAGCGACAGGGTGTAGAGCGGCGCGGTGCCGATGACCGCGCCCGCCGCGGCGAACGCGCCGACCATGCCGATGACCAGCCCGCGCACCAGCCGGGTGCGGCCCGCGTACCTCAGGCCCTCCCGCATCATGGCGAAGAACCCGGGCGCCTCGCCGTCCTCCCGGCGGCGCCGGTTCTCCGACGCGATCCGCCCGGACAGCTCGGGGATGCGGGTGGCGACCAGGATCGCCGCGGTCACGTACAGCGCGCCGTTGACCATCACGGCGATGGTCGCGATCCGGAACTCCAGGTTGGAGCTCTGGAGGTGCAGGTAGCCGGGGATGCCGGAGATCAGCGCGTACAGGCCGGACGCGGAGATGACCGAGATGCCGTAGGTCATCACCAGGCCGAGCTGGTTGGCCGTCTCCACCTGGGCGGGCCGGCGCATCAGGTTCGGCACCGCGGAGTCCTTGGACGGTATCCACAGCATCGCGCAGCAGCCGACCAGGAAGTTCGCGATGAACAGCCACCAGGCGGTGCCGACCAGGGCGATCGAGATGAACAGGGCGCCGCGCAGCAGGTCGCAGACGACCATGACCTTGCGGCGGTCGAACCGGTCGGCCAGCACGCCGCCGACGGGGGCGAACAGGATGCCCGGAAGCAGCTGGGTCAGCACCACCAGGCTGAGCGAGAAGCTCTGCCACTGGTAGCTGTCCGTCAGCTGCGTGACGAGGCCCGTGAGCGCCAGGAACGACAGCCAGTCGCCCACGCTGCACAGGTAGGTGACACCCCAAAGCCTGCGGAACGGCCGGATCGCCAACACGCCGCGGATCCGGTGGCTGGTCGAAGCCGCTGTGCCGCTGTCCTGGATCGTGCTCACCCCCGTTGTGCCAGGCCATCAGCGTAGCCGGGGTCCCTCACCCGGATGACCGCATCCGCCACACGGGTGACCGAAGCGAGATTCACCTCAGCAGTTCGGCCACCGCTTCGATGATCTCACGCAGGACGTTGAACAGCAGTCCCGCCAGTACGACCAGCCCGATCAGGCACCCGGCGAGCGCGCCCCGGCCCTTCTTCGGCTCGGCGGGCAGCGCCGCGTGCGGTGCGAGCGCCACCGGTACCAGCGGGGTGGGCCGCGGCGCCTGTCGGCGGACCGACCCGCGCCGGGCGTGGACCACCGGCGGCTCGACGACCACCGGGGGCACGACCACCACGACCGGTGGCTCGACCTGCGTGAACGCCGACGCCTCGCCCGTCACCAGCCCGGCCAGCGCGTCGGGGAAGAGCCGGGGAGGTGGCAGGGGCTGCGTCCCGTCGGGGCCGAAGTCGTCCACGCCACCTCCCGGGGTCGGCTGCTCCCGAGACTAGCCCTTTGACTTGGCCGGGGCCTTCTTCCGAGCGGGTGCCTTCCTGGCCGCCGGGGCCTTCTTCTTGGTCACCGGGCCCTTCGCCCGCTTCTCCGCCAGCAGCTCGGCCGCCCGCTCGTCGGACAGGCCCTCCACGCTGTCGGACTTGCGCAGCGACGCGTTGGTCTCGCCGTCGGTGACGTAGGGCCCGAACCGGCCCTCCTTGACCACCATCGGCTTGCCCGAGACGGGGTCGGCGCCCAGCTCCTTCAGCGGCGGCGCGGCCGCCGCCCGACCCCGCTTCTTCGGCTCCGCGTAGATCTTCAGCGCCTCGTCCAGGGTCACCGTGAACAGCTGGTCCTCGCTGGTCAGCGACCGCGAGTCGGTCCCCTTCTTCAGGTAGGGCCCGTACCGCCCGTTCTGCGCGGTGATCTCCGCGCCCGTCTCCGGGTCCTTGCCGACCACGCGCGGCAGCGACAGCAGCTTCAGCGCGTCGTCCAGCGTCACCACGTCGAGCGACATCGACTTGAACAGCGACCCGGTGCGCGGCTTCGCGGCCTTCTTGCCCTCCGCGGGCTCCGGCAGCACCTCGGTCACGTAGGGCCCGAACCGGCCCTCCTTGGCCACGATCTCGTGCCCGCTGACCGGGTCGACCCCGAGCGAGCGCCCCTCCTGCGGGGTGGCGAACAGCTTCTCCGCGATCTCGGGCGACAGCTCGTCCGGCGGCAGGTCGTCGGGCAGGTTGGCCCGCTGGGAGGTCCCGTCGACGTCCCGCTCCAGGTAGGGCCCGTACCGGCCGACCCGGACGTAGACCGTGCGCCCCTCCTCGTCCGCGAACAGCGGGATCGAGTTGACCTCCCGGGCGTCGATCTCCTCGACGCTCGACCCGACCAGCTTCTTCAGCCCGCCCGACCGCCCGACGGAGGACTCCGGCCCGACGTTCCCGCCGAAGTAGAACCCGGACAGCCAGGTCGTCCGCTCCTGCCGGCCGGCCGCGATGCCGTCCAGCTCGTCCTCCAGCGCCGCGGTGAAGTCGTAGTCGACCAGCCGCCCGAAGTGCTGCTCCAGCAGCCCGACCACGGCGAACGCCACCCACGACGGGACCAGGGCGGAGCCCTTCTTCCACACGTAGCCGCGGTCCTGGATGGTGCTGATGATCGAGGCGTAGGTGGAGGGCCGGCCGATGCCCAGGTCCTCCATCGTCTTGATCAGCGAGGGCTCGGTGAACCGGGGCGGCGGCGAGGTCGAGTGCCCGTCCGCCGACAGGTCGGCGGCCGTCACGACCTGGTCCTTCACCAGCTGCGGCAGCCGCGACTCGACGTCGTCGGACTCCCCGCCCGCCTCCGCGTCGACGGTCTCCACGTACGCCTTGAGGAACCCGGCGAACGTGATCGTCCGGCCCGAGGAGGCGAACGTGACCTCCTCGCCGCCGGCGGCGCGCCCGGTGATCCGCACCGAGGTGGTGTTGCCCCGGGCGTCGGCCATCTGCGAGGCGATCGTCCGCTGCCAGATCAGCTCGTAGAGCTTGAACTCGTCGGACTCCAGCTCGCGCGCGACCTGCCCCGGCGTCCGGAACACCTCGCCCGCGGGCCGGATGGCCTCGTGCGCCTCCTGCGCGTTCTTGACCTTCCGGTTGTACTGGCGGGGCGCGCTCGCCACGTACTGCGACCCGTACAGCTCGGTGGCCTGCGCGCGGGCGGCGGAGATGGCCGTCTCCGACAGCGTGGTGCTGTCGGTGCGCATGTAGGTGATGTAGCCGTTCTCGTACAGCTTCTGGGCGGTCCGCATGGTCCGGTCGGCGGAGAACCGCAGCTTGCGCCCGGCCTCCTGCTGCAACGTCGAGGTCATGAACGGCGCGTAGGGCTTGCGCGAGTACGGCTTCTCCTCGACCGAGGAGACCGCCAGCGACGCGTTGACCAGCCCTTCCGCGATGGCCCGCGCCTGCGCCTCGTCCAGCACCCGGACCTCGGCGCCCTCCTTCAGCCGCCCGTCCGAGCCGAAGTCGCGCCCGACCGCCAGCCGCACCCCGTCGACCGCGACCAGCCGCGACCCGAAGTTGCGCGGCGATGCCTCGGCCCCGGCGTCCATCACGGCCGACACGTCCCAGTAACCGGCGGTGACGAACTTCATCCGCTCGCGCTCGCGCTCGACCACGATCCGGGTCGCCACGGACTGCACGCGGCCCGCCGAGAGCTTCGGCATGACCTTCTTCCACAGCACGGGGCTGACCTCGTAGCCGTAGAGGCGGTCCAGGATGCGCCGCGTCTCCTGGGCGTCGACCAGGCTCTGGTCCAGGTCACGGGGGTTGGCGGCGGCCGCGCGGATGGCCGGCTCGGTGATCTCGTGGAACACCATCCGGCGCACGGGCACCTTGGGCTTCAGCGTGTCCAGCAGGTGCCAGGCGATGGCCTCGCCCTCGCGGTCGCCGTCCGTCGCGAGGTAGAGCTCGTCGACGTCCTTGAGCAGCTCCTTCAGCTCCGCGACGGTCGCCTTCTTGTCCGGCGTGACCACGTAGAGCGGCTCGAACGCGTTGTCGACGTCGACACCCAGCCGCGCCCAGGACATGCCCTTGTACTTCGCCGGCACGTCGGCGGCGCCCCGCGGCAGGTCCCGGATGTGCCCCTTGGACGACTCCACGACGAAGTCCCGTCCGAGGTAGGACGCGATCTTGCGCGCCTTCGTGGGCGACTCGACGATCACCAGCCGCCGGGTCACCGCGCCCCCGTTTGTCTTCTTCGCCCGTGTCGATCCAGCCACGCCGTCCCGCTCTCTTCGAACACTGTGTCCCAACCCGCCAGTGTGCACTGTCCTTTGTCGCCGTTGGGCAGCCCTGGTCGGGACAGGGTGACACAACTGTGCCCGATCTTCCGCCAGGAGTGCGCGCTACGCGGCCGGCCAAGTGCGCTCAGCGACCCCCCGCGGAGCCCGTCCGACCAGCTCCGCGAGCCGTTCGAGCCGCCTCCGACCGACCACGCGAAGCGCGGGCCCGCCCGAGATCGTCGACGGCAGCCCCGCCGAGCCCAACGCCCCGCGCAGGGCCTCGTGGGTGTCCGGCGCCCCGGCGTCGAGCCCCAGGAAGTACCCGGACTCGATCCACCGACCGGCCGCCAGCGCCCACAGGCGGAGCACCCCGCCGTCCAGGGCGAACCCCGGCGGGACGACCTTCCTCCCACCATCAAGCCACTGGGAGGCCAACCCGGTCAAATCAGTTCGGAAAGCGGTCGAGACCCGAAACCCCTCGTCCCCGACCTCGACCCGGGCCCCCACCGCCCGCTCGGCCAACGCCGCGACCACGGCCAGCCCCCGGACCTCCGTGTCCACCCCCACCGAGACCCGCGCCGCCCGCCCCCGGGCGAACCCCAGCGCCTGGCCGGGTCCGCACAGCAAACCCGCCAGGTCAGCGACACAAGGCTGCCGGGCCTCCGCCGAGAAGAAGGACAGTTGCCCCACGGCCAAGCAGCGTAGAACACACGTTCGACCCCCACCAGTCTCCGAAGGGTTGAACCCACCAGCCCCACCAGCCACAAGGGACCGCGAACGCAGAACTCACCCGTTCCGAACGTTCGACACGGTGGTCACGAACGTTCGACTCGCGCCAACACTCAACTCACCGGGCCTGAACGTACGACTCACCCGGCCTGAACGTACGACTCGCGCAACACCCGAAAGAGGCACAAGCCGGGAACACGACGGACCGCACCGACCAACGGCCCCGATTTGACATGGGTTCGACCAGCCTCCGGTACTCGTAAGGGCCCCATGTCAAATCGAGGCCCACGCAACCACAGGCCAACCTCAACCAGCCAAACCAGCCGACCAGCCCAGCCGTCAGACCCGGCCGTCAGCCGCCCAGCGACTTGAGCATCTCCGTCATCTGCACGCACTGCGGGGCCTGCTTGAACGCCTCACCCAGCACCGGGTCGTTCTGGAGCTTCTTCACCTGCTCCTGCAACCTGGACGGGTCGGCCTGGTCCCCACCCAGCTGCTCCAGCTTGGTGGCGAACTCCGGGTCGTTGGGGTCCAGCGTCGCCAGCTCCTCGTTGACCTGCGTCAACGTGACCCCGGAGTCGCTGAAGAACTTGACCAGCTCGTCGTGCAGCTCCTGGCTGTCGGCCGACGGCGCGCCCATCTCCTCCAGCTTCGCCCCGGCCTCGGTCAGCGACTTCCCGGCCGGCCCGCTGTAGTCCAGCAGCGCCTTCTTCTGCACCGCCGGGTCCTCGGCACCACCCTCGAACATGGTCTTGAGCAGGTTCATCACGCCCTCGACCGTGGGCCCGATCCCCTCGCAGAACGTGCCGGCCCACTCCACCGGGTCGGCGTCGGCCGCCGCCGTCGTGGTGGTGGTCGCCGCCGCCGCGGTCGAAGAGCCGGACGCCGAGCCCGAAGACCCGCTGCCCCCGCAGGCGGCGGTCATCAACACCGCCGCCAACGCACCGGCGACCGCCACGCGGCGCTTCAGGACAACCTTCACAATTACCCCCCATAGGGTGAAAGTCAGAGGGCGCAACCTACTACGCCACCCACACCACGGCCGCCGTGCCCCGGACGCACCGATCCAGGCACGCGCCCCCGTCAGGTACCCCCGCCCAGGTGGCCCCGTAACCCGCGAAACCTCACGAAGTGGGCACAACGCTCTCCGGCGCGTCACTGCCCGGCGCACCGCTCCCGGGCGCACCACTTCCGGGCGCACCACTTCCGGGCGCACCACTTCCGGGCGCACCGCTCTCCGGCGCGTCACCCGCGGGCGGCGTCACCCTGCGCAACGACTGACAAGCCTCGGCCTTCTCCGCCGCCGCCGCCAACTCCGGAGACGCCTCCAACTGCTTCAACGGCTCCACGAACGAGTCCAACCGGGCGATCGCCTCACCCGCGGCCTGCAACCCACCCACCGGGTCGTTCGCGTCAGCCGCCTCCAACGCCGCCTTCGCGTCGCTGAAGTTCTTCGCGATGTCGGTGAACGTGACCGCCATCCGCTCGACCTGCTCGCCCTCCCCCGCCACCGGCGAGGGCCCGACCTCCCGCAGCTGACCGGCCGTCCGGGTGAACGCCTCGGCCATCTGCCCCATGTACGCGGCCATGTCGGCCTTCAGCTTGACCGGGTCGCCCCCGTCCAGCCGGGGCGGCGTCTTCGTGGTCGTCACGAACGCGGAGGCCGCCGTGCACACCTTGTCCATGTAGGCGACCGCCGCCACCTCCTCCGGCGGGGCGGACGACGACGGCGCGGTGGAGTCCCCACCTGACCCGCACCCGGCAACCACCAGCACCGCAGCCACCAGCGGAACAAACCTCATCAGGGCACTCCCAACCTCTCCGTCACCCACCCCCAGTCTGCCCCACCGACGCGGAAGAGCGGGACGCCCGCACCGGGCGCCCCGCTCCTCCTGCACGTGGAAGACCAACCGAACGCGCGGCTCACGCCGAGGTGGTGGCCTCCGCCGGCGTGTCCGCGATGGCCGTCCCGCGGCGCTTGGACACCACGACCGCCGCCACGATGATCGCCGTGGCCACCGCCGCGATCGCGTACCGCACCCCGGCCGAGGCGTCCGCCCCCACCGAGTAGGTCACGATCGCCGGCGCGATGAGCACCGACACCAGGTTCATCACCTTGATCAGCGGGTTGATCGCCGGACCGGCGGTGTCCTTGAACGGGTCGCCCACGGTGTCGCCGATGACGGTCGCCGCGTGCGCGTCCGACCCCTTGCCACCGTGGTTGCCGTCCTCGACCAGCTTCTTCGCGTTGTCCCAGGCGCCACCGGAGTTCGCCAGGAACACCGCCATCAGCGTGCCCGTGGCGATCGCGCCCGCCAGGTACCCGGCCAGCGGCCCGACGCCCAGCCCGAACCCGACCGCGATCGGCGCCATGACCGCCAGCAGACCGGGGGTGGCCAGCTCGCGCAGCGAGTCGCGGGTGCAGATGTCCACGACCCGGCCGTACTCCGGCTTCACGGACCCGTCCATGATCCCGGGGTTCTCCCGGAACTGCCGGCGCACCTCGAACACGATCGCACCGGCCGCCCGCGTCACCGCGTTGACCGCCAGGCCGGAGAACATGAACACCACGGCCGCGCCGATCACCACGCCGACCAGCACGTTCGGGTCGGACACCAGGTTGGAGAACGAGATCGGCAACTCGCCCAGGCCGATCGACACGTCGGCCAGCGCCTGCGAGATCGCGTCCTTGTAAGACCCGAACAGCGCCGTCGCGGCCAGCACGGCCGTGGCGATCGCGATGCCCTTGGTGATGGCCTTGGTCGTGTTGCCCACCGCGTCCAGCTCGGTGAGGATGCGCGCGCCCTCGCCGTGCACGTCGCCGGACATCTCCGCGATGCCCTGCGCGTTGTCCGACACGGGACCGAAGGTGTCCATGGCCACGATGACGCCCACCGTGGTCAGCAGGCCGCAGCCGGCCAGCGCCACCGCGAACAGACCCACCACCACGGACCCGGACAGCAGGAACGCGCCGTAGACCGCGGCGCCGATGACCAGCGCCGTGTAGACGGCGGACTCGAAGCCGATCGAGATGCCCGACAGGATCACCGTCGCCGCGCCGGTCAGCGAGGTGCGCCCGACCTCCTTCACCGGCTTGTGCTCGGTGCCGGTGAAGTAGCCGGTCAGCCACAGGATGACGACGGCCAGCAGGATGCCGATGATGACCGCCATCGCCGCGATGAACCGCGGGTTGCCGCCGGTCGCGGCCACGGCCTCCGGCACGCCCTCCAGCGCCCCGAAGGACGAGGGCAGGTAGACGAACGCCGCCACCGTGCACAGCACCGCGGAGATGAGCGCCGAGATGTAGAACGAGCGGTTGATGGCCGACAGGCCGTTCTCGCCGACGCGGGCCCTGGTGATGTACACGCCGATGACCGCGGTCAGCACACCGATCGCGGGGACGATCAGCGGGAACAGCAAACCCTGCACGCCGAACGCGGCCGTGCCCAGGATCAGCGACGCCACCAGCGTCACCGCGTAGGACTCGAACAGGTCGGCCGCCATGCCCGCGCAGTCGCCGACGTTGTCGCCCACGTTGTCCGCGATGGTCGCGGCGTTGCGGGGGTCGTCCTCGGGGATGTTCTGCTCGACCTTGCCGACGAGGTCGGCGCCGACGTCGGCGGCCTTGGTGAAGATGCCGCCGCCGACCCGCATGAACATCGCGAGCAGCGCCGCGCCGAAGCCGAAGCCCTCCAGCACCTTCGGGGCCTGACCGGTGTAGACGAACACGACCAGCGCCGCGCCGAACAGGCCGAGGCCGACGGTGAACATGCCGACCACGCCACCGGTGCGGAACGCGACCCGCATGGCCTTCTCGCGGCCACCCGTCTCATTGGCCGCGGCGGCGACGCGCACGTTCGCACGGGTCGACAGCCACATGCCGAGGTAGCCGATGATCGCCGAGAACAACGCGCCGACGATGAAGAACAGCGACCTGCCGATGCGTTCCCAGGTGTCTTCGGCCGGGAGCGCGAACAGCAGCACGAACACGATGACCACGAAGATGCCGAGCGTGCGGAACTGCCGGTTGAGGTAGGCCGCCGCGCCCTCTTGGACCGCCTTGGCGATGTCCTGCATCTTCGGGGTGCCCTGGCCCGCGGCCAGCACCTCCCGGAGCAGAACGTACCCGACGGCCAGGGCGGCCAGCGCGACCACGGCGATCACGGCCACGAGGCCGCGATCACCCCCGGAGAGCTCCAAGCCCTCCGCGAGGAATTGCCGGGACATCCGTCCTCCTGGTGAGTTTTTCTGGCCCGATGAGGGCCATCCCGTTGATGTGAGGCCGGTCACTTTCGTGCCTGTCACCCTCGTCACAACGTGATGCATCCCTCATTGGATGCGATAGCGGCGGAGTCTATTCATAGCGCGCAACAGGGCAACGACGCGCGTCGATCCGTACACACACCGTTATCCACACAGGAAGCGCCACAGCCCCGCCACGTACCCCGGACAACGTGTGAACACACCCGAAGCAGCCGTAGTACTACAGCTCGGCCTGGCCGGGCCCACCGCCCCTCGACCCGGCCCCCTCCCAGCCCACCGCACCCCAGCCCGCCGCACCCCCAGCCCCAGCCAGCCCCACCGCACCCCAACCCCGCCACACCCCAGGTCCCCCAACACCCCCACCCCCGGCTCCTCCCGCACGAACCCCACCCCACCCCCGGTGTGCGAAGCTGCCGAACGTGGCGAACCAGGGACGTCGTTTGCTGGACCGGGTCCTCGCCGGCGTGCCGACCGGCGAATCGCCGCTGACGCACACCGAGGAACTGCCACCCCGCCCCGCCCGACACGTCCCCTGGCCGTCCTGGGTGCCGGAGACCGTCACCTCGGCCCTGGTGGAACGCGGCGTGCCCCAGCCCTGGCGGCACCAGGCCGAAGCCGCCGAACTCGCCTGGGCCGGCGAGCACGTCGTGGTCGCGACCGGCACCGCCTCCGGCAAGTCGCTGGCCTACCAGCTGCCGGTGCTGAGCACCCTGACCGCCGACCCGAAGGCGACCGCCCTCTACCTGTCCCCCACCAAGGCGCTCGGCGCGGACCAGCTGCGCTCGGTGGAGGAGCTGCGGCTGCCCGGCGTGCGCGCCGCGTCGTTCGACGGCGACACGCCCATCGCGGAGCGCGACTGGGTGCGGGCCCACGCCAACTGGGTGTTCAGCAACCCCGACATGCTGCACCGCGGGGTGCTCCCGAACCACGCCCGGTGGATCCGGTTCCTGCGCCGGCTGTCCTGCGTGGTGATCGACGAGTGCCACACCTACCGCGGCGTCTTCGGCTCGCACGTGGCGCTGCTGCTGCGCCGGCTCCGCCGGGTGGCCGCCCGGTACGGCGCGGACCCCACCTTCGTGCTCGCCTCCGCCACGGTCGCGGACCCGGCCGCGTCGGCGCGGGCGCTGCTCGGCGTGGACGTCGCCGCCGTCACCGAGGACGCCTCCCCTCGCGCCGGCCGCACGGTCGCGCTGTGGGAGCCGCCCCTGCTCGAAGACCTGGAGGGCGAGAACGGCGCCCCGGTGCGCCGGTCGGCCGGCGCGGAGACCGCGCGCATCCTGGCCGACCTGACCGTGGAGGGCGCCCGCTCGCTGGCGTTCGTCCGCTCCCGCGTCGGCGCAGAGCTGACCGCGATGGGCGCCCGCCGCCTGCTGTCGGAGGTCGACCCGGAGCTGGCGGGCCGGGTCGCCGCCTACCGCGGCGGGTACCTGCCCGAGGAGCGGCGGGCGCTGGAGCGGGCCGTGTCGTCGGGCGACCTGCTGGGCCTGGCCACCACCAACGCCCTGGAGCTGGGCGTGGACATCGTCGGCCTGGACGCCGTCGTGGTGGCGGGCTTCCCGGGCACGCTGGCCTCGTTCTGGCAGCAGGCGGGCCGCGCCGGTCGGACCGGCGACTCGGACGCCCTGGTCGTGTTCGTGGCCCGGGACGACCCGCTGGACACCTACCTGGTGCACAACCCGTCCGCCGTGCTGCACAGGCCGGTCGAGGCCACGGTGCTGGACCCGACCAACCCGTACGTCCTCGCGCCGCACCTCGCCTGCGCCGCGGCGGAGCTGCCCCTGACCCCGGACTCGCCGGCGGACTTCGGCGGTGACGCGGCGCTCGCGGTGCTGGCGGACCTGACGGCCGAGGGGGTCCTGCGCAAACGGCCCAACGGTTGGTACTGGACGTCGCGCGACCGGCCGCACGCCGACGTCGACATCCGCGGTTCCGGCGGCGAGCAGGTCGTGGTGGTGGAGGCGGACTCGGGCCGGATGCTCGGCACGGTGGACCCCGGCTCGGCGCACTGGACGGTGCACCCCGGCGCGGTCTACCTGCACCAGGGCGAGTCGTACGTGGTGGACCGGCTGGACCTGGAGACCGGTATCGCGCTCGTGCACGCGGAGCGGCCGGACTGGTCGACCACCGCGCGGGACACCAAGGACATCTCGGTGGTGCGGGTGCTGGAGGAGCGCCGGTTCCCGGGGGTGGCGGTGTGCCTAGGCGAGGTCGAGGTGACCTCGCAGGTGGTCGGCTACCTGCGGAAGCTGCCGTCCGGCCAGGTGATCGACTCGGTGGTGCTGGACCTGCCGCCGCTGACCCTGGTGACGCGGGCGGTCTGGTACACGGTGTCGTCGGGGTTGTTGGGCAGTGCGCCGGGGGGCGCCGGTCTGGCTCCGGCGCGCGTCCCCGGCGCACTGCACGCCGCCGAACACGCGGCGATCGGCCTGCTACCGCTCTTCGCGACCTGCGACCGCTGGGACATCGGAGGTGTCTCGACCGCCTTGCACCAGGACACCGGGGAGGCGACGGTGTTCGTGCACGACGGTCATCCGGGCGGTGCCGGGTTCGCCGACCGCGGGTTCAACGCGGTCGTCCCGTGGTTGGTCGCTACTAGGGAGGCCATCGCGGCTTGCGCGTGTCCGGCCGGGTGCCCGTCCTGCGTTCAGTCGCCGAAGTGCGGGAACGGCAACGATCCGCTGGACAAGGCGGGCGGGGTGGCCGTGCTGGACGTCGTGCTCGGGGTGGTCGGGGTAGACCCCGGAGGCGTCGCCCGGCACGGCCACGGGGATCACGACCGGTCGGCGGCGACCAGGTCGTAGCTCGGTGCGCTGAGCAGTGCCTCGTGCACGACGTTCGCGTGCGGCAGCTGCCAGGCGCAGATCTGGGGCTTGACCCGCCAGTGCACGACCCCGTGGTGGGCCGGGCTCGGCGGCAGCGGGACGTACTCGCCCTGCGCGTGGTGGGTGACACCCGGATCGGCGATCACCACACCGCCGGAGGCCACCAGGAACATCCAGCGCCCGGCGGGCGTGGCCACGATCGGGACCGGGATGCCGGTGGCGCGCAACGCCACCGCCGCCCGACGGCCCAGGTCGGCGTCGACCTCGACGGCGTCCACGCCGTGGCCGGTGGCCAGCAGGATGCTGTAGGAGCCGCCGGTCCACCAGGTGGCGACCTGGTCCGCGCGGGTGCCGACGCGGTCCTGCCAATCGCGGTGGACGGGCACCGGTCCGTGGTCCTCGACACCGTCGCGACCGGCCCACTGCCCACCCGCCGGATAGGTGCCCGGAAGCACAGACCACCCGTGCCACGCGAGGTTGACCGCCTCCGCGCGCAGCTCGATGCGGAAGGCCCCGCGCCAGCTATCCGACCACTCCATCGTTAGTTCGCCTCCTGATCGGCCTGTCGGCCCACGACACCGTGTCGGGTGTTCCTCGACACCGCGTCGGTGCCGCCACTTGAACTAACGACATGACCGGGGGTTCTGGTAACCGCCAGTCGACAACTGGTCGATTCGGCACGGCGAGCGAAACAGCCGCGGACGAGCGGCAGAACGGCGGGGGAACTGCCCGTACCCCGCCAGGCCGCGAATCTGCGGCCTGGTGAGCCCGCTCACCGCCGATGAACGACCGCTCGTCGCGAAAGCAGGGGTTCATCCTTCAGCCGGGCCTGCCCGCGCCCGCGCGCTCGGCGCGCCGAACAACGGAGAACCGCCGAACAGCGGAGAACCACCGGACACCGCGGAACCACCGGACGACCGGTCCTCACCGACCACCAGGACGCTCACCTCCCACCCGTCCACCTCGCAACCGGCCAACCGACCACCCATCCGCCCCACCACCACCTCGGCCTTCCCGCACGCCGCGCCGACCCCCGCCACCAGGTGCCCGGCCGCCGCCACCGCCGCGAGGTCGGCGGCAGCGGTCACCCGGTGCCGAGCCACCACGGCCTCCCCGACGTGCACCCCCACCAGGACGAGCCCGAACCACACCCCCGCGACACCGACCGCGAACACCGAAGCGGCCCCTCGGTCGTCCCCGAGCCGCAACCTCCTCATCGCACCCCCACCACCCCCGGCTCCACGACCGCGTAAGCACGGGCCCGCAACTCCACGCCCAACCGGGAGACGGCCACCTCGACCCAGGCCCCGTCCCCTTCCCGCCGAACCGACACCCACGCCCCGACCGGAGCGATCGCCCGCACCACGGCACCCACCCGCCCCTCGTCCCCCCGAGCGACGAGCCGAGCCGCCTCCCGGGCCGCGTCCGTGCACCGGACCTGGCCCACGACCGCCATCACCGCCGACGCACCCAGCACCAGCACGATGACCAACCCGGACATCACGATCGCCGCCTCGACGGTCACCGCGCCCCGGTCCCCGCGCAACACCCACCGCCACCGCGAGCACCACCCGCCCCGACGCCGACCGCGCCCCGCAGCCCGCCCACCGCCGTCCACGCCATCCACGGCGGGCAGGGCGGGCAGGACCGGCAGGACCAGTGCGGTCAGCGCAGCCGCTGCGGCCGATGCGGCCGGTGCGGTCCGGGCGTCCGGCGCGGTCCGGGCGTCCGGCGCGGCGCCCGCGACCGCCCCGGTCGGTGAGTTGTTCCGGGGCAACTCCTCCCCCGGCTCGGCCCTGGCGCGGACCCGGTGAAGCCACCACTTCCCCCTGCTCTTCCCCCGGGCCGCCGAGTTCTCCCGGTTCGACGCGCAGCCGGTCCTCATGCGGTCACCGTGAAAGCCCGTTCCAGCATTTCCTGGACCTCCCTGGCCACCCAGTCGCCGTTCACCACCACGATCAAGATCGTCGCCAGTGCGGCGGCGGCGAGCAGGCAGAGCGAGTACTCCACCGTCGAAGTTCCCCTGTCGTCCAACAACTTCTTCCCCTTTCCTCCAAAGTGGACATTCATCATCGTTCGCTCACCCCGCCGACCAGACCGATCACCACCGGCACCACGCCGAGGCACAGGAAGGCGGGCAGGAAGCACAGCGCCAGCGGCCCCGCCACCAGCACCGCCGCCCGTTGCGCACGGGCCTCGGCCTGGTCGGACACCTTCGCCCGCGCCTCGGCGGCGAGGTCCGCCGCCGCGCTCGCCAGCGCCGCGCCGGAGCGGGCCGTCCGCCGGGCCGCCCGTGCCAGCGGCGCGATGTCGGGGTGGTCCAGGGCCCTGGACCACGCGGTCACCGGGTCCGCGCCCAGGGCGAGGAGGTCCCCGACCTCGCGCAGGCGTTCGGCCGGGCCGGGCGGCACACCCGAACGCACGGCGTGCACGGCCCTGGCCACGGGCAGCCCCGCCCGGAGCGCCGCCGCGAGCAGGTCCCAGGTCGCCGCCGCCGCGAGCGGGTCCGGCGGGACGGGTTTGAGCTCGCGCGGGTGGGCGCGGGCCGGCTTGAGCCTCGACGCGGCTCTCCGGGGTGGTGGGAACACCAGCAGCGCCAAGGCGAGCAGGAAGAGGCTCACGGGATCACCTGCCTGGTCAGCCGACCGCTCCAGCGCAGTCCCGCGCAGATCAGCAGCGCGCCGACGACCAGGAGCACCTGCCCCGCCCCGGTACCGATCAGCACGGCGAGCGGACCCGCTCCGGACAACTCGCCCAGCAGGACCCCGAACAGCGGCAGACCGGCCAGGACGGCGGCGCTGGCACGCGGCCCCGCCATGCGGGCCTGGACCTGCCGGGTGAACGTCGCGCGCCGGTCCAGGTCCCGGCGCACCGCCTCCAGCACGTCGGCCAGCGGCACGCCGTGCTCCGCCGCCAACCGCCACGCCCGCGCCAGGTGACGGGCGTCCGGGAACCCCGCCAGCGCCACCTCGACGTCACCGCCCCGAGCCGACGCGGCGGCGATGGCCCGCAAGACCTCGCCGGCCGGCGGCTCCGCGTCCTCGGCCGCGCAGGCGGCGGCCCTGGCCGGGTGCGCGCCCGTGCGCAGTTCGGCGACGAAGGCGTTCAAGCCCTCGGCCAAGGCTGCGGAAGTCCGGAGTCGCGCGCGCCGACCCACGGTCTCGCGGTGACCGTGCCAGGCGGTCACCGCCAGCACCGCGCCCGCGATCGCACCCCCGACACCGGCGAGCAGACCGACGGCCGCGCCCACCGCCACCACGACCGGCCGACCGGGGGCCGGGAGCCGCCACCGGCGCACCGGCCGCCCCCGGAGCAGAGCCAAGCGTCGGCGAGCTGAGCGTGATGGATAAAGCAGGACCGCAGCCGCCAGCAGCAGGAGGCTCACGGCACACCCGCCTCGGACTTCGACCTGACCACGGGGATGGTTTCGGGCAGCGGTGCCGTGCCGATGAGCGGCGGCGCGGCCACCGACCTCGCCCCGCCGGCCCCAGCGGCCAGTTTTGCCCTGCCGACCACCTCTGCCCCGCCGGCTCCACCGGCCAGCTCCGCCCCGCCGGCCAACTCCGCCCCACAGGCTCGACCGGATGGCTCCGCCCCGCCGGCTACCTCCGCCGCGCCAGTCGGGCCGGTCCTGCCAGGCCCGTCAGCCGCATTGCCCCAGCCGGGCGCATCCGCCCCGCCCGGCACGAGTGCCCCGCCCGGCACGAGTGCCACAGCTGGCGTGGATATCGCGTCCGGCGAGGGCGCCAGGCCCGACGCAGGTGCCAGGCCCGGCGTGAGCGCCACACCTGTCATGGGTGCCAGGTCCGGCGGAGGTGCCAGGTCCGCCGTAGGTGCCGGAGGCGGCGAGGAGCGCGGCTCCGGCCAACCCACCAGGGACCTCAGTGCGACCGCAGCGCTGTGCCAGCCCGTGTCGCGCTGCCAGGCCGGCTCGACCACCACGTCACCGTCCCGGCGGTGCAGCACGCCGATTCCCGCCAGGTGCCGGGTGCCGTCGGGGGCGCGGCGCACGTGGAGCACGACCTTGACCGCCGCGGCCAGTTGGCTGTGCAGCGCGTGCCGGTCCAGCCCCCCGAGGGCGGCCAACGCCTCCAGCCGCGCCGGGACCTCGGCCGGCGAGTTGGCGTGCAGGGTGCCCGCACCGCCTGTCGGGCGCCAGCGAAGATTTCAGTACGAACCTGCTCTGAGCTGGTCAGGGAAATCTCTTGTTGATCTTGAAGCGTCGAGTTTGGGGCCGTGAAGATTTCAGTACGCAGGCATGCAAATCCACCACGGACAGCTTGCTGACCTGCATCTGGCGCCCGGCCACCGCCGCCTGCCAGGACGACGCCGACAGCGATGACGGCCCCACCTGGCCACGATGCCATCCCACCTGCGCCAACGCCGCCCGCACCGACCGCGACATCGCAGCGCTACGCGAACACCTCATCATCGCCATGCTGGCTCGCCGCCGCAGAGCAGCAGGTCGCTCGAACGACGATCGCTAGAGTTGCCGCTCATGGACCCTGCCCAACTGATGTCGTCGTCCCAGCGCTGGATGGCGCAGGGGCTGGCGGCGTTCTCCCGCAACGACGGGTCCGCGGACTTCGCCGTCCACCACGTCGGCGTCGCCATGGAACACCTGCTCAAGGCATATCTGGCTTCCCTGCACCCGGCCCACATCGTCGACGAGAAGAACTGGGAATCCCTCCTGCACGCCACCGGTCACGCCGACCGCACGAGGACCCCTCGTTCACGGACCAAGACGATCGGTCTGAGTGTCGCGTTCGACCGGGTCAGGCGACTGGTCCCTAAGGTCACCGTCACGGTCAACGACTTCGAGCCGGTCCGGGCGGCCCGCGACGGCGTCGCCCACGCCGGTTACCACGACGAGGCCGAAGTTCGGGCAGTGCTGACCACAGCCGTCAGGGTCGCCATCCCCGTCTTGGCCGAGATCGAGCAATTGCCAGGGTTCGACGACCGGGTCCAGACCTACTGGGGCAGCTACAGCCAACTCCGAGACGACCTCGTCAACGAGCACACGACAGAACTGCGGCTCGCAGTCACCGCAAAGATCACCCGCGCGAAGCACACGTTCCTCGAACGTCTGGGCTGGGCCTCGGACCAGCAGCGCGCGGCCATGGTCGGAGCCATCAGCGCCCAGATTCCCCACGCCCATGATCTCGGGCAACTGGAACGGGCCGACTCCTGCCCGGCCTGCGAAGGACGGGGATGGTTCTCCGGTTCAGCCATGTTCGAGCTTCGATCAGACGGCGACGGGAACGCCGAAGCAACCGTCATGTTCTACCCCGAGCACTATGACTGCACTGTCTGCGGCCTCAGCCTCGACTCCAGCGAGTTGGAACTGCTCGAACTCACCGCCCCGATCGAGCTGATCCACGAAGATCCATACGACTGGATCGAGCCCGACGAAGACGTCGAGCGTGACCGCTAGCCAGCGACGCGCCCAGCGCTCAGGCCACGAGCGGGACCTCGAAGGCCGCTACCCTGCGTTCCGACGGCGTTGTCGGCTTGTCCGCCGCCCACACACGGATGGTGACGTTGCCACCTTGGTTGCAGGCAGTGCTTCCCCTCGTCGTCGGTCTGCTGACCGCTGGTGGAGCGTTTCTGGGCGTCCGTCACTCGGTTCACGGCAACGACCGGGCCACCGAACAGCGTGAACTGGCAGCCCGTCGCGAAGAGTGGTGGCGTCGGTTCACCTGGGCCGCCGAACTCGCCCTCGACCAGGACCCTGCCAAGCGCGTGGCCGGACTGAAGCTGCTGACGAAACTTGGGCAGTCCGACCTGGCTCAAGCCGACGAGTCGGTGTTGCTCGACGTCTTTCAGGGGCGTGTACTGGACGCACTGCTCGACGAGTTCCGGCGGCCCGACTCGGAGGAGAACTGACACATGACCTCCTTCCGAGTGACCGAGGAGCACATCGCCGCCGCACAGCTGCGACTTGTAGTCGATCAAAAACTGGGCAGGGAAACCCCGGACATCGTCCGGGAGATCGCGGCCATGACCTCGGCACAGGATGTCATTCCAGCAGGTGGGGACAGCGATCCGCCGCAGAGTGACCCTGCGGCTGCGGGGATCAATATCAAGGTCTTGGGGCCTGTCAAGATTCCCTCGGACAGCCAGTCGGCCCGCGGTGTCGTCATCGGCGGAGTAACCGGCGACGCCATAGGTGGACCAACAGCAGCCGCGAAGTTGGCACGCGACCTCGCTGACATCGTCGACCGCCACCCCGAGGCGACCGAAGACGTGTTCAACGCTGTCCGGCGCATGGCTCAAACGAACCACGACTACAAGACCGAAGTACTCGCCCTCAATCGACTGGCCAGCCTTCTCGCTGAGCAGGGACGACATGCAGAGGCGATCAAGCACTACCAGCAAGTCCGCGAGCTTGCGCGCACCGTTCGCGATCAGGTGGTTGAAGTCGCCGCCCTCACCGATCTGGCTGCCGGCTGGGCAAGCCTTGATCGGAACGACCAGGCCAGCAGGGTCGTGCGCCAGGCACGTAACCTCGCGCGCGAAGTTGGCCATCACCGGATCGACGCGTCCACTCTCACGAAGCTCGGCAACACCCTCGCTCACCAGGGTCAACATGAAGATGCGGCCGATGTCTTCCGTAGCATGCAAACTCGGTAGTCAGGTTCGTCATCACATTCCGGTCGGGATGACTCGCTCAGCGCCTCTGGAACGCACTAGGGTCGCCAGCAACATCAACTACTCTGCACCCCGCAGCTCGACAGATGTCGGCGGGGTGAGAACCGGGAACCAGCACCGGCGCGGCCACTCCCAGCGGCGCGTCGATGTCGCGGTGGCCGAGGGTGTCGGCAGTGCCGCGCAGCTTCTCGACTAGCCCTTGCTTGCGGGCGCGGGAGGCTAGAGCGACCAGTTCGGCCACCACCGACTCGTCGGCCAGGGCGCGCAGTTCCCCGGTACCGCCGCCGTCTGCCAGCACGGAGACCAGCCGCGGGCCGATCTTCCCGGAGCGGCGGATGCCCTCGCACGCGGCCGAGCACCCATGCCCACCGGGCCAACCCGGCCTCGACACCGGGCGACGTGCCCCACCGGCAGCAGTTGTGAAGATGCCCATAGAATCTGGTCGGCCATGCACGCTGGCCTGCTTCCGAGGGTTCCCGCCCACGCCGGGGACGCCGACGAGGACAAGGGTCCATGACTCGCGTGCGTCGTGTGTCACCGGTCGCTATCGAGTCCAGCCGGTGAGTTGCGTGGGTACTCGCCGAACAGGGACCGATCATGACCAAGGACAAGGCTCGGAAACGGGCGGTTCGCGACGTCATCGCAGAAACCGGGGAGTCCTACACGCGCGTCCAGCGTCGTCTCGTCGACGACACGGCCGGTGTCCGGGACGGGCACCCAGTGGACACGGTGCCGCAGGAGGCACCTTCGGACGTCGCGTCTAAGGTCGAATCCGGCGCCGACGGCATGATCGACTCGGACGAGGACAACCTGGTCGTGTCGATCGTGGTGGGCGGCGAGCTGCGGCTGTTCGTCTTTCCAGACTGGACGGTCGGTGGGCAATGCACCGCCCGTACCAGGCGGGGCGCACGTTGCAACAACATCGCCTTTGATGGCGGCCAGCAGGCCGGCTACGAGACGTTCAGCACCGGCACCCGATTGGTGTCGGTGTATGGCCCCTTGCCTGACGACGTGGCCCGCAAGTACCTAATCCAGCGCTGCCGCGTACACGACAACGACGACGCGGAGGCGTTCTGCGTGCCGGAGTGGCAACACTTCGATCCGGTCCGACACCGCCGGTTGACCTTCAGCCCGTCGCTGGACAATCTGCCGCTGGTCAGCGGCACGGTGCCGTCGCCGGAGATGCTCGCAGCGGCGGTGGAGGCCGACTACAGTCCGCAACAACGACAGCGGTTAATGGAACTGCTCGCCAAGGTGGGCGCCGGGAACAGTCGGCGGACCGCCACGCCGTGACACGGGCCGGGCCGGATGGAACTCGTGGACTGCGATGCCGGGCAGGGCTCGTCCCCCGCCTCGTCGAGGCGAGACGTCCGCCCGACGCCGGGCTATCCAGCGGCGGGTTCAGCAGGGGGCCGGGTCTGGCGAACCGCAGATCGCCGGGTGGCCGCCTGGTAGACGCGGACGGCGTTCTCGTCGATGGTGATCTGCTCAAGCAGGGCCTTGGTGACAGCTTCCTTGCCGGTGGCCGTGGCCAGCAGCGCGGCCTGCCTGATCAGGGCGTGCAGGCTCGCAATGCTACCGCCGGTGCGTTTGTGCAGGTATTCCCAGTGCTGGGTGGCCAGCGATCCGGCCCGGTGCCGGAAGAGGGCCAGGGCGTCCTCCATCGTCTTGATGAC
Organism: Saccharothrix lopnurensis; assembly: GCF_042658445.1. Taxonomy (NCBI): domain Bacteria; kingdom Bacillati; phylum Actinomycetota; class Actinomycetes; order Pseudonocardiales; family Pseudonocardiaceae; genus Saccharothrix; species Saccharothrix lopnurensis. Next base: position 59,134 of record NZ_JBHSQO010000002.1, read on the forward strand.
CGACGCCCACTCGCGGATCTGCTGGGTGGTGCCGACCTTGAACAGGTCGATCTTGTGCTTGGTGAACCGCCCGGAGGTCTGGGTGGCCCGGTTGCTGGCCGCGCCCTCCAGGAACAGCCCGGACTTCTCCAGGCTGTGGCCGGTGTAGACGAAGGTGGCCGAGCAGTAGTTCGCCAGGTACTTGAGGTGGTCGTTGACGGCTCTGCCTTCCTTAGCCGACAGGTCGAGGAAGTGCAGGTCGTCGACGATGACCAGGCTGACGCCGCAGAGTTTCATGGCGCGCAGCACGAGGTTGGTGATGTCGGTCTTGGTGGCACCGGCCCGGTAGGGCTGGTTGAGCCATTCGGCGATGACCTTGGACAGGTCCTTGGGCGTCGCCTCGGATGGGACGCTGATGTAGACGACGGGGGTGTAGTCACACAGGAACCCGTCGATCACCATCGACTTCGTGAACTTCTCGGGGTCCTTGCGTCGCAGGGCGAGTTCATAGTCCGCGCCGAACATCTTGACCATCGTCGACTTGCCGACAGTGGGTGGGCCGTCGATGACCACGCCGCGGCGGGCTCCTGCGGGCGCGCGGCGGTTCATCCTCATCTTGAGGCTGATGTCCTGGTGGATGAGCTTCATCGGCTCGGTCCGCACGATCACCAGGGCGCTGTGGTACGCGTCGCGGGCGTCGTCGAACTCCTCACGGGCGTCGTCGGACATCGCCTCGTAGTCGGCGAGCGACGGCAGGTCGGGGCGGGGTGGCGGCACCAGGTCGATGTAGGCGCGCCACTCCTCTTTCGTCTTGGGTTCCGACTGGTCTTCTTCGTCGGCGAACACGTCAGTCCCCTTCCCCGGCGGTGTGCGGATTCCAGACCTCCAGCGACTCCAGGTCGCTGAGGTCGATGACCGAGCTGGTCTGGTCGATCTCGTCCGGCTCGTCCAGGTCCGGCACGAGGGCCAGCGGCGCAAGGCTGCTGGGGTGGTGCTCGCCGTGGGCTTGGTTGGCCTGGTGGCGGTCGCGGGCAGCGGCGCGGGCGCGTTCGGCGTCGCGGGACATGCGCTTGCGGTCGCTGCGGGTCCACGATTCCGCGGCATCCATGCGGTTTTGCAGGTCGAGCAGGGTGGCGGCGATGTCGTCCTGCTCGGCGTTGTTGATGCCGCGCAACGTCAGCAGCCGCTTGGCCTCACGCAGGGTCGTGTCCGTGAACGGCTGGTGCTCGTCGAGGGCGTGGGTCCAGCGCAGCACGTGCCAGTCGCCTTCGAGATCCTGGAAGTAGGCGTGCAGCCGGTCGCGCGGGTCCTGGCGGATTGGCCACTTGCCGGCGTGCTTGCCGTTGTACGGAGGTTTGGCGCCCTTGTGGTTGTAGAGGGCGTAGTGGTCGTCGGTGTAGATCAGCCCGTCGATCTCCACGCCGTAGGGCTGGATGGTGCGCCAATGGATGGGCAGCAGCTCGTAGTACAGGTTCGGGTCGGTCGGGCAGACCACGAAGCCGGTGCGTTCCAGCGCTTGGGCGTACGCCTCGTTGGGTGACATGCGCAGGTCGGGGAAGCCGGGCAGGAACAGGCCGCTGTGCCAGCGGCGCTGGTAGACGGCCACGACGTATTCGGCGAAGAACTCCTCCAGCTCGGCGATGGTCCAGCGGGCGATCTTCTCGACGTCCCGGCCACGGTGGGCGACGTCGCGGCCCTTGTAGCCAGCGACGTGCTCGCTGAAGTCCAGGCGGATGGTGCGGAAGGTGGATTCGACGTGCGGTTTGTCGGTGGGCTGGAGTTTGCGGGCGTCGAAGATGCTGATGCCCAGCCGGTCGCAGGCGCGCATCATCACGTCGGACTGGTAGGGCTTGCCGTGGTCGACGATGATCGCCTCGGGGTAGACGACCGGGCGGGCGGCGGCCTGCGCCAGACGGGCGTCGAAGTCGAGCATCCGCTCGTAGGGCACGCGCAGCATGGAGAACCGCAGGGTGTTCGGCCAGTCCGGGCGCATCGGCTCCGGGGTGATCGCGTCGGCCAGCAGCCCGCCGATGTCGATGCCCTTGGTGCCGGTGGGTGTCAGGCGCCAGGCCAGCAGACAGCGGGTGGCGACGTCGAGGGCGTAGGTGAGTTCGACGCCGACGTAGTCGTTGGTGGCCGGATCGTAGGCGAGCACGTCCAGCGGGGTGGTGTCCATCATGACCATCTGGCCGGGCCGTTCGGCGATGATCGACGAGAACGGCCTGTCGGGCTGGTTGGCCGCGCTGCGCTTGGTGCCGCTAGGTGCTCCCGGCGAGCGGTCGAGGATGTGGTCGACCAGCCGGTAGAAGGTCCGTTTCGAGGGCAGGGTGACCGTGCCGGGGCCGTGGGTGGCGTCCAGCCGGTTCTGCACGCGGCGCCGGAACCGGTTGCCGACGGTGCCCGCGGAGTCGGAGATCTCCGCCTGGTACTGCTCGCGGATGGCCTCGATGATCCGGCTGTCGGTGCCGGACAACGGGTTGCTCGCGCGGGTCTTACGCTTGTCGACCAGGCCCCACAGCCCGTTGGAGCGCCAGGCGTCGAGCAGTTGGTAGAGGCGGCGCGTGGTGAGGCCCAGTTCCGCGGCCTTGGCTTCCATGCGGGTGTTCAGCGGCAGGCCCGGGGCGTACTGCGGGCGGGGTTCCCCATCGGCGGCAGTGTCGGGGTCGCCGCTGCGGAATCCGGTGGTGACCTCACGGAGATGGGCCTGCATCCCGATGACGCGCCTGCGTTCGGCCTCGGGCAGGCCATCCAGGATCGCGGTGTGGTCGAGCACCGGGCCGGCGGGCTTGTCGGGCGGGACAGTCTTGGCCTGGAAGGTCGGGTCGGCTACCAGCGCGGCCACGGCGATGATCTGCGGGACGCCGATTTCCGACCGCAGGTGCACGACGGTCTCACGCAGCCGGGTGACCTGGTGGCGCTCGTCCTCGAACTCGATCCAGTCGTTGACCGACAGCTTCAGCTTCCACGCGCTGTTCATCGGGACGGCACCTCCGCCGGTGTGTGCTCCGGTTGGCGTAGGACGGTGTTCTGGCGCATCGGGGCGTCCAGGTCGAAGACGAGCTGGCCGCGCCAGCACAGGTGGAAGATCACCGGCAACACGATCGCCGATTCGTCCAGGAAGCTGAGCAGTTCGGCGAGGGTGACCGGCCTCGTGGTCAGCGCCAGGATGCGTGGGATCAGGTCGATGCCGCCGTGCAGCGGGCGGCGGTAGGCCGACAGCCAGGAGATGTTGCGCCACCGCTGCGCCTCGATCGCGCCGACGAACTGGTAGCCCCAGCCGAGGTCGGCGCAGGCGGCCCGGGTGCGGCGGGCCTGGCGCTGCACGTCGTCGCGGTCGTGGTGGTCCGGGTTCTTCACGTCGACCAGCCGGGCCGAGCCGTCGGCGAGGCGGACGAAGATGTCCGGGACGTGCCGCCACGCGCCGTCGGGGTCGGCGCCGTCGAACTCCAGCGGCTGGCTGGCCATGCCCACGACCTGCGGATCGAAGTCCAGGACGGTCAGCCACTGGCATTCCAGCCAGCTCTCGAACTCGATGAGATGCCCCAAGGTGGCCGACCAGTAGCGGCCGGGGGTGTGTTTCTGGCCGGGGTAGCTCGGAATGCGCCGGACCATCCGGGATCGCTCGAACGCGATACCGGCCGCTGCGTCGGCCGCCACGGCGTGTTCGACGAAGTGCTGGTCGATGTAGCGGATGCGCAGCCGCGGCCCGAACACACCGACCCGCCGTCGTGCTCGGGGCCACTCGATCCGGCTCATCGGGCTTCCTCTCCGTTCAGAAGGGCTGTGGCCCATCGGCGCAGGTCCGCCTCGACCGGGGCGGGCAGCCAGGTGTCGAACCTGCGTGCGCCTTCGCGGATCGACTCGGGTGTCGCGCTGGGCCACTCGGCGGCGTAGGCGGGGGCGTCGCGCACGTCGGCGCAGGTGAACTCCGCCCAGACCCAGGCCGCAGCGTGGCGGCGGCGCTGCGGGGTGACTGGGAACCCCAAGGGGCGGCAGCCGGTGGCCAGCACCTCGGCGGGCACCTCGACCAGGTTCGCGAGAGCAGTGCGGCGGGCGGCGAAGTCGACCAGCGGACGCCGCCTCAAGCGCCGGGCGGCCTGGGTGATCGCGTTCCAGAACGCGGGGACGTCGCTGATCCGGCGCAGCACGGCGTCTGAGGCCCGGGCGGCCTTGCGCTGGCTCATGTCGAGCTGTCGCCCGGCGTCCACCCAGCTTGTGGCCCCGACCAGGCGGGCCATGGCCAGGGCGGCGAGCCTGCGTCCGCTTGGTTCGGCCGTGCCCGGCAGGTGCCGGGCGATCAGCTCGCGGTAGTCGGTGCGGTCGAGTTGTTGGGGCACGTGTCGGAGTTCGACTTCGCCGCGATCGGCCAGGACCGGGACCGTCCCTGCGACGCGCGAGGACGGCGGGGCCAGCCTGTCCAGGATCGTAGCCAGCGGTTCGGGGGCGCGTACGTGCCGCAGCGGGTTGTGCCCGCCCGTCCTGCGCCGTGTGGCGGTCATTGCCTCCACCAGCGGGGCGATGCCCTGAGCGCACGTCCGGCGGTCCGGGGCGGCGAGGACGTGGTGGGCAGCGGCCAGCAGCCCGGCGGCATGTTCGGCGCCGGCCGGGATGGCGCGCAGGCTGCCAGGCACGACCTTGCCGGCCTCACGGCGCTGCTGGTACTCGCAAGCGAACGTACGCATCCACGCCCGCGTGCTCGCCTCGGCCCGACGCGGCAGGCGCACGACGGCGCCGGTGAACCGGATCATCCCGGCGAGGTACTTCACCGCCTGGAACCACTGGGTCGGTTCCACCGGCTCTCCGGCGATGGGCACCGGCCAGCCGTCGGCCGCCCGCAGCGCCGCCTGCTGGGCGGCGACCAGATGCTCCTCTACCGGGACGGCGGGCATCGTGCCCATCGGCTGGGCGCAGCGGCCCGGCCCGACGTGGTTGCCGCACACGTCCGGGGCGGCGACGACCGCCCTGGACAGCCCGCGGGGGTGACCGGCATAGCCGCGGCGCAGCGGGATGCCGCAACTCGGGCAGGTGTCGAGCAGCAGCACCCGGTGCACCGGGCAGACTGCGGCGATCCCCAGCCGCCACCACGTCGGCCACACCGGCGCCTCGGCCAGGCAGCGCGGGCAGGCCCGGCTGCCGTGCGGCAGGAACCACTCCCGCTTGAGCAGCCGCCGCAGGCTGGCCTCGCTGTTCAGATCCAGCCCGGTCAGGTCCAGGGCGGTGCCGTCGTAGCGGGCGAGCTGCATGTCGTCGAGCACCTCCGCCTCTAGGCCGGTCGCGGCGGCCAGCCTGCGTCGGGTGGTCTGCGACAGGGCTAGGCCGTAGAACACCGGCCGTACGTCGGAGGTGTGGTAGCCGCGGATCTCCAGGCCGAGCAGGGTCGCGGCCGTGCCCGGCGGGATCTGGTGCTCGGCGGCGAAGCGGTCCATCCAGGAGGCGAACGACTCCCCAGCGCGCGGCAGGATCACGACGGCGACGCGACGCGGCAGGGCGGCGGGAAGGACCGTGACGGAGGCCGGTGCGGTGTCCGCGACGGCGACGGCCGGGAAGGTGATGCCGGGAGACGACGGCGAGCGTGACACCGCTGCCGAGCCTGCCATCCTCCGCCTACCCTTCCGGTAGCACCAGGGCAACGTGCATATATTTTATAGAAACTATCAGAGAGTGGGTGTGATGCCGGACCGGGTCCCGCCGGACGCGCTGCACGAACTCAGCGCCGCCCTGTTCGGCCGCGCCGTGCGCCTGCCGCTGGCCGTGTGGGTCCGTGGCCGGACCGGGCCGTTCTTCCAGCGAGAAGCCGCCGAGGGCGTCGGCACCCACCAGCCCTACATCCGCAAGGAACTGGCCACCCTGGTCACGCTGGGCATGGTCCGCGAACTCCCCCGCATCAGCCGTGCCCGGCTGTTCTACGAGCAGGTCCCCGACCACCCGTGGTGGTCGATCATCGACACGGCACGGCAGGTCGCCCGGACCGCACCCGACGCAGGCCGCCCGACGACCGGGACCTGAGCACCGCCTCGGACCTGCGCGCACCACCGCGCCTGCCAGGCTCTCACCCTTGGCGACCGGACGAATCCGGAATGCGACAGGATGGGCGGCGGACGCCTCGCCAGGCCCGCCGACCAGGCGCGCGCACCGGACGCCGACGGAAGGGAACACGTGACGGTCCAGGACGTGTACCTGCTCGCCCTGCACGAGCCCTACCGGTCCCCGCAACACCCGGTGCCGATCGACGCGACGATCGTGCACGCCCTGACGCTGCTGCACCCGGCGGTGCCGCAGCCGGACGGCGGCCGGATGTACCGGTGCCTGACCGAGTTCCCCGGCCGCACACTCGGCTGCGTGGTGCCGCTGTCCACGCTGACCTTCGAGCTGGACGGCGGGCGGCTGTGGCCGCAGGTCGCCGACTGGGAACGGGTCGTCGACGCCGTGGTGCACATCGCCCGCCACCAGGGCTGCGACGCCATGCCGTTGGGCCTGCCGCAGGTCGCGACCGTCCTGCTGGGCGGCGGCCCGAACACCGTGCACGAGCTGTACCACCCGGACGGCTCCCGCTCCCAGGCCGGGCCGGACGACCGGCAACAGCACCTGGACGAGTTGACCGGCCACGTCCACCGGTTCGCCGCAGAAGGCCCCTTCTGGCCGGGCGACGACCTCGTCGCTCCCCCGCGCGAACCGCGCGTGCTGCCCTACCGGCCCTACGGCTCGTAGCCCCGGCGGGACGACCATGCACAGCACCGACCTTCCGCTCCCCGTCGAGCCGTCGTGAACGCCGACGATCGCGTCCTGCTGCTGGACCTGGAAACCCTCGGCACCGTGCGGCTGCGGCCCCGGCCGCTGCGGGCCCGGCTGGAGACGCTGCTCGCCGCCGCGGGCGAGACCCACCACGTCGTCGCCGCCTACGCCCTGCCCACCGGCGAGGACACCAACGCGGTGGCGTCGCTGCTGGCCGAGCTGCACATCGCGCCGCTGCGCGTGCCGCCCGGCGCCGACGCCGCCGAGGTGGCGCTGCTCGCGCACGCCCGTTACGTCCACGCCGAAGGTGGTCGGAACTTCCTCGTCGGGAGCGCGGACGGCCGCTTCGCCGAACTCGCCGGGCTCGGCCGCGCCGAACTGCTGGTATGGGAGGGCCAACCCGTCGCCACCCGGCTGGCCGAGCGCGCCCACCACGTCCATCGCATCGCCCGCTCCGGCAGCACACCTACCGGTGAGTCCACCGGGCAGGACCAACCGGACCTTGGCGCCATCGCCGCCCCGGCCCCGGCCGCCACCGGCCCACCACGCCGGCCGACCTGGCGGCGTCGCTGCGCCGCCTGCACACGCTGCCCATCCCGCCGTTCCCGCTGCCCCGCTACCAGCCGCTACTGCGGCTGTTCGAGGCCGTGGACCTCGACCGCAGGCGCCCGCACCCGGCCGTCACCGACGACGACCGCGCCTGGCTGCTCGACCGCGCCCACACCCTGGTCGACACCTTCACCACCACCTCCTTCCCCTTGGGCGAAGGGCTCGTCCACGCCGACGCACACAGCGAAAACCTGGTCCGCGACCACGACCACTGGCTGCTCATCGACTGGGACGGTGCCTGCCTCGGCCCACGCGAACTGGACCTGGTCACCGGCATCCCGGACCACGTCCACGAACCCGAAGCCGAGCGGACCCGGTTCCTGGCGGCCTACGGCCGTAACATCCTCGACTGGCCCGGCTGGGTGCTGCTGCGCGACATCACCGAACTCCACGCCCTCGGCGCCTACATCCGCCTGGCCCCCGGCAAGTCGGCCGCTGCCGCCGAACTGCGCCACCGCGTCCGGTCCCTGCGCACCGGAGACCGGTCCGCCCGCTGGCGCGCGATCCCCTGACCAACCGACCATCGGCGGAACCCACACCTCGGCGGGGGTCGCCCACGCGCAGCATGGTCTTCCGAACCCGCACCACCGGTTCGCGCACCCTCGTATGGGATTCTTAACCTTTCCAAGCTAACGCAACCGCGACGCCACCCATTCGACTATAAATGACAGCAGATTCTGCGGCTTGACTTCGGCGACCAGAAGAGTGACCATCGCAATCATAAGGGAAACGAATGCAAGCCAGAGCGCGACACGACTAATCTTAAGAGAGTCATTGGACGCACCAAGCGCCGCCACGGTGGAAAGAATCTCCCGGTAGTCCCTGTCCGCAGCAATCAGATCTTCGAACCACTCGGACTGGCGTTGCTCCAGTTCCTTATTCATACTGGTCGGCTCGGGCACTTTGCCCCCCTGGGCGGCATAAGCGTCAGCGCTCTGCGGGAACCAGCCCACCATGAACTGCGCATCTCCTGTGTCGCGCCACTTCCGACCATGGAACCGTTGCAGATCGCGAGCGACGCTCGTCAAGTCCAGGCTGAGTGTGAGAAATGACGCCCGAAGCAGTTTCAGCCCTTTTCCCTTAAAGCGGCCGTGCCGGGTCTGCGCTTCATCCCGAAGCCTTGCATAGTCTTCGTCCATATGCATGGTCATACGCGACACTGCCAGCAACACGAAAAAGTTCCGAGCGTGCTCTTGGGTGACGTGAACGATACCGTCGATCCTACCGCCTCCGTAAGCAGCGAGATTTTCCATTCGCTCCTCCACGGTGTTCCTGTTTCCCCAGATCGCCCACGTTTCCGCACCACCTATAGTAGGTGTGAGAGTCTTGCTTGCAGGCTCGACCACCAGTCCCGGCAGATCCTCCGAAGTCCGAGAACGAATGGAGTAATCGGTCAATCCGAGCGCCCGCATGGATTCCCGCTGCGCAGCTTCAGAGTCGGAATCCGCGAACGGATCGCCCTGTTCCGTCAGTATGAGATCGACTAGAGGATGCAGCCTGGAGTGTGCGGCGAAAAATCCTGGACACGAGTCCGCCAGCCATCTACGAGCCGCGTCGTGGATTGACCTCCTCGCCTGTTGGGTTTTTCGGAACTTCGTCCACATTCGACCCTGGGCCATCGGTCGGCCGAAGTTTCGCACGACCTCCGGCTCATGCGTTTCGTGCCATATATCGTCCACCGCTTTCGCGGACTCCTTGTTTATGTCGAACCTGGCCAGTACGGCAGTGAGACCCGCTCCGATCTGGATAGCGATCAGACTCACTTGGTCAAATTGGTCGGGAAGCTTCTCGCGCAGGCTGTCCGGCGACCATCTATCCGAGTCCGGGTCGATCACATCCGCGAGTCTCCACCACGACCAACCCTTCCCCGTACGGGATTGCTCAAGAATTTCCCTGCCCGTAGGCCCGCTGCCCGTCCATGCGTGATCCTCTCCCCACGACTTACGCTTCAACGCGGAGGCGAGGTTTTCAAACTGACTTGGCGGGAAGAACTCCACCAACCACAGCGCCGGAATATGGACATGCTCGTCATCGGCCACAATCAGGTTCTGCCTAGGGTCGTCCAGACTCCACGCCCTGTACACTTCCGCCTGGCGAAAAGTCATCAACGACACCATGCGACGATTGATCCATCGTCGCCCCCGGTGCGGAACTAGCTTTGCGCGCCATGAACTGTCGATCCAGGAAAGAACATTGTACAGCGCGTCCTGCCAGCGCCGCCCCGAACCAAGCTCCGGCACCGCCGAAAAAGCCCTGTCGCTAAATGATTCCAAATCGTCGGCCACCGGCCGACTGTCGTCTCGACTTCCTTCGCCCTGTTTATTCTCGTTCACTCTGACGCCGATCTTTGAGCTCACGCACCTCTCCGGACAAATCGGCTTTAGGCTGCCCGAATTTGCGACCTCTCGAAATCCAGGTAAGACAGCATAGAGCAGGCGAACATCAGCGCCTGCATGGCGTTGCACCTATTGTACTGACGAGGACTGACGGTATGTGCCGTTGCGTGGCGACTGTAGGTCTCCGGCACGGCGTCGCCTTTCTCTACGAAGAACTGCTGGTACGCCTGCCACAGAGGGGCGAATGCGATGAACTCGTGAATTTCGAGGTCGTCGTAGGCTTCTGTGGTGCGTTTCCCGCTTCGATCGGGGGTGTAGTTTTTGCGATCGTCTCCGAAGCGGACACCAACGAGGGCGTCGATGAGGGAACTCGCCAGCGCCTGCGCAGCCTCGGCATGGCCCGCGTCGAGGGCGTCGAGGGCGGCAACCACAAACGGCACATACGGCGCGGTGAATTCTGCCGTACAGGCGGCGACCAGTTCGCGACAGTCTTCCGAGATGCTCTTCCAGTGCTGCTCAAGGAGCATTCTGCGCTTGCTCGCACTGTCGGCGATAATCAGTTCCTCGGCAGTGGAAGCGCGCGGGATGCCGTAGAGCGGGATGCCGTCAACCATGACGACGCTTTCAACTTGCTCGAACTTAAGGTTCTTGATTTCCCGCAGGTTCGGGGGGTAGAAGGAAAACTCTACCTTGACAAGCGATGCTTGTACATTCGCCAGAAAGTCGGCGTATTGTCCGGCGAAATTCGACAGGGCCCCGGTTGCCATGCCGCCGATGCGGAAGTCAACGTTTTTGATCAACTGTTCGGCGATGCCGTTGAGGTTCGCCTGCAGGAGCGCCCTGGTCTTGAAAAGGTCGCTGTTGATAATGGTGGAGAGTTGCTTCTGCATTGCACTCTGTGCACTGAGGAGAGGTGCGGCGACGCTTTCAGCGACTACCTGTTGCGCCCTGGCGACCGCCACCAGGGCCTCACTGTTGACGGACAGTGAGGCGGCCGTTCGACTTAGGAACTGCTGGACCTGCGCCAGGCTTTTGCGAAGTTCTTCCTGTTGCTCTGGTGTCAACTGAGCAACTCTGGCGCCCTCGGGGGCCTTTTCGATCTCCTGCGGGGTCTCTCGCTCGTCGTCTGCCACATGAGGAAGGTTAGCCATGGAGACAATCGCGGCTGGCAGGCACTTGGGGAAGCCGTGAGGCGAGGGTCGGTGTGGCGGTGTCTGCGGCCACCACACCGACAAGCGCTCAGGCTGCCCAACTCGGTCTCAACTGCCATCCGTAGGGCTGCACGCGCGGCGGGGCGGCGATGTCCTCGGCTCGGTAATCCGCCGACAGTGCCAGTAGGGCGTTCCGCTGAACAGCTCGCCCTGGGCGGGCGGCCCGACCGGACTCCGCTGCGCGACATCACCGATCTGCAGGCTCTCGGGGCCTACGTCCGCCTGGCCTTCGGCCAACCCGCTCGCGGCCGTCACCGACTCCAAGCGCTCAGCAGTCAACTCCACGCCGTTGCGTACCACCGACACATTGGTCGACAACTCCAGATACCCCAGCATCTGGTCGATCGTGACCTTGGGTGTATCCGCCGAGCGAGCGACCCACGAGGCGAACGCCTCACCGCATTGCGGAGTCGGGACGCAGGCCAGCCGACGGGACTTCAGCCCCTTTTCGCGAGCCCACCGGAGCCTGGCGGCGCGCAACTCCTCCTGCTCACGCTGAGCCGCCCTGGCCACCTCCATCCGGTTGGCGGTCTCCAGAAGCCGAACCCGGGCCTGCTGCCAAGCAAACACAGGTGAAGAGATACACGGTAAGGCGTCAATGGACTGCGACCCCGGACTGGCGTGTCGACCGGTCACCGTAGGTCGTGACCGCGCGCCCGTGTCGTCCCGGGTCGCCAGCCGGCCAGTTCGGCAGGGCTGCACCGTTCAGCTGCCTGGTCCGTTCGTCGTGAGCGGTGGCACGTCGCGGTGGGCCTGCGACCCGATGGGTGTGGAGGAGTCGTCGTCCTCCGCCTCGATGGCCGGGTCCAGGACGTTGCGAGAGATCGCGTCTCACGCACCGAGGACGTGGTCCTCGGCCAAGTTCTCCGCCTCCTCGAAACGTCCTTCCTCGGCCAGCCGCAGGATGGCCCGGCACATGGCGTCGGGGGCGCAGTGGGCGGTGTGGTTGACGTCGTAGAAGGCCATGGCCCGCGCGTTGGCCGAGTCGGAGTGCTGGGGCTCCACTACCGCAGGGCACAGCGCGCTGGGGTCGATGCAGATCCAGCTCTCCAGGTTCATTCCTCCGGGGCAGTCCTGCCAGTCGTGGTACGGCTTGCCACCGTGTGCATCCGCTCCGTCCGGATCGACGAGGTCGTAGTCGATGGGGACCGCGGGGCGCGGACGGTGCGGAGCCGGCAACGACGGCCGTGCACGATGCCGGACCGGCTTCGACGTCGAGGGCTGCATCCCCGACGCCTCCACGTGCACGTTCCAGCCCGGCCCCGTCACGGCCGCCACAGCATCGCGCAGCAGTCCCAGGTTGCGTTCCTCGGCCAGTCGACGGGCGATCGGGGCGGATTGGTGCCGCACGATGAGCGTGCGGTCTTCGACCAGGTCCGGTACGACGTTGGTCAGCATGGCCTCAGCGGACCGGCTGTGCCTCCTAATCTGTTCCAGCACTCGTGGCCATGCTTCGCGCATGGCGTGTGCGTCCGGGCCGGTACCGGCCTGACCGACAGCGGTGCTCGGCGGTGCGGGAAGGGAGTTTGCCATCGACCGCAGCCGGTCGAGTGCGGCCCGGCAGTCTCCCGCGGCCCGGTGCCCGCCCTCCAGCTTGTGGTTGCGGAATCCGGTACCCCGGCTGTTCCGGTCGCCGGCCCAGGCCGCGTGGCGGCGCATCGCGCACTCCCACGCCCCTGCCAACCATGCCGGTTGCGCGGTGCCGCCCATGACCTGCTGGTGCTCGGCTCGGAGGCGCCCTTGGTCAAACGGCGCGTTCCACGCGATCACCGGCCGGTCCCGCAGCAGTTCGTCCAGGCGCGGCCACAGCTGTGCCATCGTCGGTGCGCCGACGAGCATGGCCGCGGTGATGCCGTGGGTCTGCTGGGCCTTGGGGTTGATCACCGCGCCTTCGGGGTCGACCAGGGTGTCCAGCAGCACGGTTCCGTCGGTGGCCAGCACAGCGATCTCGATCACTCTGCCGTGGTAGTCGGTGGTCTCGGTGTCCAGGATGACCGCCGACGGGTCGCGGAGCACACGTCGTGCCCAGGTCGCCTCGTCCTCCCCGGCCTCCGGTGGGGTGTTCGGCGTGAAACCGTGCACCGGGAGCGAGTCCCACCTCGGAGCGGGCGTCGGCGGTGATAGGGGGCGGGCCGATCGCACGTCGTAGAGCGCGGTGCGCCACACGTCGCCCTCGAACACCCTCTCCAGCCAACCGCCTGCGACAGCCGGGTCGCCGGGTCGCAAACCCGATCGCCGCAGCTGGTCCGTCGTTTGCAAATGCTCGGGCACGCGGTTCCGGTACACCGTGCTCACCGCTCGCGCCTCCTCGGCCTTCTCGATGTGGCGGTCAGCATGGCCCCCGACACCCGTGGTGACAGGCGACACGCCGCACCGGAGCCGCACATGTGTTCGATCGGGGGATACGGGTCAGCCGAAGATGCCGGCGGCCCGGCAGTCCGGGCACTCCCCTTCGTAGCGTTGCCATCCCTTGATCATGCTTCTGCGGTGCCCGGCAAGTGACGGACGAGGCATATCCGCTGGTCAGAGCCTGACTTCAGTATCCAGGCAGTGGTATAGGGCCATGCTGTCGGACATGCCTCGGCGGTGCCGACATGCTCAGATCACGGTGCTTCGGGTATGTCGCACCGTACTGAGTCGGCTAGTCTTGGCAGGGTTCGACAGCCGGCGGAATCCCGGCTAGTGAACCGTGAGGGGATCATGGTCCCGTCCCGGTTCGCACGTCGGACAGCACAACGGCCGGGAAAGCTCCGCGTTACCAGGTGGTAGGACACCTGGATGGACACCTTCCCGGCCGTGCGCACCGGTTCCGCGGCCTAGCTGCGCCTGCGCAGCTCCACCCAGCAGCGGACCAGCAAGCCGAGCAGCCCGGCCCCCGTCGTAACTGCGGCGAGCGCCGGGCTGCTGCTCGTCGTGATCACGACGAGATCAGTCCCCAGCGTCACCGCCAGGACGTACCGCATACTGCGGTCCGGCTTCTCCGGAGGGACTGCTCGGTCGTCGTCACCTGAAGAAGTGACCATCTGGGTTCGTTCCGCCGTTCATACGGTGTCGGCCCGTTCAGATAAACGGGCCGGGTCGCATGCGACCCGGCAACGGACGCGTCGCCCGCCGAGCCGCAACGGACCGGAGAGGCATCCCCTGCCGGACCGCATGCGCATACCGTGTGAACGTCCAGAACCCCAAGGCGGCAACCTCAAGGTCTCGACCGCGTAAGCCTAGCCTGTACCGACGGCCGTACCCACCACGACGGTGTCGGCCACCACTGGTGACACTGTCCATGTGATCACCAAGGCTGGGACCGGCATGGGAACCGGTCGCGTCGACGTGCTCCGCGCCGAGCCCGGAAACCTCAGAGGAACCAGGTCCGGTCACCGCGCGGAGGACGGACCTGCCGCCTGAACGGGTGATCATGGCGTGTCGATGGACCGCGGCGCGGCCCCATACCGGTCATCGTTGCGCGATGGGCAAGGGAAGCAGGCTAAAGAAGCAGCGCCGAACGAGTCAGAACCAACGCGCCCACCGCGGGACCGATCTTCTGGCATCGCCGCGACCGCCGAAGCCGATCGAGCTGGCCGACGGGACGGACCCGGTGGCGGCGCTGCGGTCGATGCTGCTGGGCCGCGGGTGGGTTGAGGAGCCGCCAGACGGTGTGCTGGCGCAGATGTGGTTCGAGTTCCCGCAGTCCCTAATCGACTTCGCACCGCGAGGCGCAGCAGACCCTGATGGAATCCATCCAACCGTGGTGCTCGTGTGCGCCCGCTCCAGCGAAGCTGGAGGCTACTTGCGCGACTTCGAAATCCACGTGGACATGGCCGGCCGCGACCGGGATCTGGCCTGTCCCGAACATGCAGCACCCCCGGAGCGGAACTTCTCGCTGGACACCGCGGGGCTGACCCAACTGGCCGGTCAACTCGACGGCATCGAGCAGCATGTGGCTAGGTGGCCGGAGATGATCGCGTGCGCGGACGGTCCCGGCGCCTGCGAATAGCCGACTCGTCGGTCGAACTGCAACACCGCATCCGGTCCTCGCCCATCGGTGACCAAGCGGCACGGCGCTCACCACGGTGTTGCCCGGCCGCTCAACGAAGTCGTAGACACCGGCCTCGTCAGGAGGTTTCTCCGCCGCAGTTCCCAACGCTGCCGCGGCCGGTCCACCCATCCCCACGGCAGCCGGTCCGTCTCGGTGGCCTGCGGCGTCCCGTCATCTTCGGCAAGGACCACAGGCCGTCCGGTCGTGCCGGCGTCCGCCGGTGCCGTGCCATCCGCGGAGTCCGAGTTCTCCCACACGGACGGCGGGACGATCGCCGGAGAAGTCACCGCGATCGCCCATTCCCCCAACGCCACCAGCAGCTCGATGTCAGCGAACTGCCTGGCGACACCCTCGTCCTCGTCGAACAGCAGCTCGTCCCTCCAGCCCACCTGCGGTTCCATGTCCAGGACCCGCAGGCCGGGTATCGCCTGTACGGCTGCCCTGCCGAACACGTAGTTTTCGACCAAGGCTCGCTCCAGCAGCCGGAACGCGGGCGTGGCCAGCCTGTTCGTGTAGTACTCGACGATGTAGTGGGCAGCCTGGATCGGCTGGCTGTCGTCGTCCCACAACGCGTCCAGGATGCTCATCGCCGCCGCCATCAACATCGGCCCAGGCTGAAGGCGGTACATGCTCGAATACTGGAACTCCGCCTCGACGCCGGCCATCCGGGCGACTTGGTCCCTCACTGGCTGGAACAGCGAATACGCCAACCACACCGGCGGGTCGACATCCGGTCCGAGCATGTCCACCACACCGAGCTGCACCGCCAATCTCAGCGCCATGTGCAGGTCGTGCCCGTACCCAGGCGACAAGTCTGCCGCCCCCAACCGGCCGGTCAGCACCTCCTGCAAGGCGAGCACCCGGTCGCTGGTGACCGGGTAGCGGGGCAACTCGGCCCACTGCGCACCGCAACCAGACGCGCGACGACCCCTGGGCCGCGAGTTCGGCCGATGCCATCTTCCGTCGGGCGACCGGCGCCGCATGAACTCCGCCGACGGCCCTCCACAGGTGCTCAGGTAGCGCGATTGACCACCGATCTGAATGGGCGCTCGGCAAGCAGGACACCAACTGTGCAGGTAAAGGCGATGTTCGGGGCACGCGACGACGGTGAGGAACCGCCAGTCCCTCTTCCAGATCGTCGGCTCCTGCGCGACGCATTCAGGGCACACGGCCGATCCGGTCGGCCGCAACGGCCACGGAGTCCGGTGACGCGACCGGTTCCAATTCCAGCTCAATAAGCGGGGACCGGTTCCGCTTCCCTGGGCCGTCAGGAGCATCGCCCGCACCCGCTGCTCGTCGAGGCCCGTCGCGGCCGTGACCGACTCCAAGTGCTCGGCGGTCAATTCCACGCCGTTGCGCACCACCGGCAGGCTGAACGGCAAGCCTAGATATGCCAGCATCTGGTCGATCGTGATCTTGTGCGTATCCGCCGAACGAGCAACCCAGGAGGTGAACGCCTCACCGCCGTGCGGAACCGGCACGCAGGCCAGCCGACCCGTTCTCAGCCGCCCGTCCCGAGCCCATAGGGGCATGGCAGCGCGCACTGCCTTTTCATGCTCACGCCGAGCCGCCCTGGCAGCCCTCGTCGTCTCTATGCGATCGGCGGTCTCCAGAAGTCGGAGCCGGTCTCGCTGCCAAGCGAACACAGGTGCAGAGATACCCGACCCAGGTCAACCGCTCGCTGCGACTCGCCGGATACTGAAATCTTGGCCGCCCCACTGCAACGTCCACTGAAAAGTTGTGGTGCTCTACTGAAGTCTTCGGTGGCGCCCGACACCGCCGTCGTGGCCGGTGTTGAGGGCGGACAGGAGGTCGCACACCTCGGGGCCGCGCACCTCGCCCACCACGATCCGGTCCGGGCGCATCCGCAGTGCCTGGCGGACCAGGTCGCGCATCGTCACCTCGCCCGCGCCCTCGATGTTCGGCCCCCTGGCCAGCAGGCGGACGAACTGCGGGTGCCCGGGTTGGAGCTCACCCGCGTCCTCGACGCAGACCACTCGTTCGTGGTGCGGCACGCAGCCGAGGAGCGCGGCGAGCAGGGTGGTCTTGCCCGAGCCCGTGCCGCCGACCACGAGGAACGCCTGCCTGCTCACCACGATCGCCCGGAGCAGGGCGGCGATCTCGGCGTTGAACGTGCCCCTCGCCTCCAGCGCGGCCAGGTCGTGCGCGGCCGGTCGGAGGACGCGCAGCGACAGGCAGGTCGTCGGCGCGAGGGGCGGCAGCACCGCGTGCAGCCGGACCGAGCCGGGCAGCCAGCCGTCCACGTACGGGGCGGCGTCGTCCAGCCGGCGGCCCGCCGCCACCGCCAACCGCTGGGCGAGCCGCCGGACGGCGGGCTCGTCGGGGAACGCGACCCCGGTGCGGCGCAGTCCCCGGGCACCGTCGACCCACACCTGGTCGGGCGCGGTGACCAGGACGTCGGTGGTGCCCGGGTCGCGCAGGAGCGGTTCGAGCGGACCGGCGCCGACGAACTCCTGGCGCAGCACGGTGAGCGCGCGCCGGACGTCCTCGTCACCGAGCACGCCGCCCGCCTCGCCGCGCACCGCCGCCGCGACGGAGGCGGGGGTGAGGTCGGCGGGTCCGTTGGCCAGGCGTTGGCGAACGCGTTCGACCAGGTCAGCCATGGCCTGACTCCTCGTGGTCGGGTTCCCGCTGCCCGGCAGGGGGAACGGGGTGGGCGACCGGGGTGCCGGACGGGAATCCGGTCGTGAGGCGGGGAGGTGCCCACGGGGTGGCCGCGTCACCGCGCGGGACGTCGACGCAAGCCGGGACGTCGACGCAAGCCGGGACGTCGACGCAAGCCGGGACGTCGACGCGAGCCGGGACGTCGACGCGAGCCGGGACGTCGACGTGAGCCGGGCCGAGCGGTGCGGACAGGACGGCGCCCGCCGACCGCACGAGGCGCGCGAAGCGGTCCTCGATCGGCGCCCCGGGGAACGGCAGCCCCGACGCCTCGCCCCGCTCGTCCGGCGGCACGTGCGGGCGGCAGGTGCGGAACCCCGGGGGTGGGCGGTGCAGCGGGTGCCGCACCACGGTCGGTTCGCGGTCAGCGCGCATGGAGCACCGCCAGAACCTCACGCGCCGCCTTGGCCAGCGGTCCCCGGCCGGTGCGCGGGACGCGCCCGTTGTCCAGGGCGGCCGCCAGCCCCGGCTCGGAGCGCATGGTGGTGAGCAGCGGCAGCTCGACCGCGTCCGCCACCTCGGCCGTCGACAGACCGCCGGGCGCCGGGCCGCGCACCACCGCGCGCATCCGCACGCCCCGCGCCGCCACCTGCTCGACCAGGCCCTTGGCGGCCATGCACGCCTTCACGTCCGCGGGCACCACCAGCACCACCAGGTCGGCCCGGTCCAGGGCCGCGCACGCGGCCCCGGTGAGCTGCCGCGGCACGTCGCACACGACCGTCCCGCCGGCGCGCCTGCCCGCCTCGACCACCGCCACCACGGCCTCCGGCACGGGCCCCGGGCCGCTCCTGCCGCAGGACAGCACGGACAGCCTGCCCTTCCCGCGCTCGCGTCCCGGCAGGGCCGAGTGGAGCGCCGCCGCGGGCACCCGCCCCTCCTTGAGCTGCAACGTGGACCAGCGCAGGCCCTCCTGCCGCTCCGCGCCCAGCAGCAGGTCCAGCCCGCCGCCGAGCGGGTCGCAGTCGACGAGCAGCGCCCGGCCACCGGCGGCCAGCACGGCCTGGCCCACCGCGACCGCCAGCACCGAGGCCCCCGCGCCGCCCCGCGCGCCCACCACCGCCAGCACCCTGCCGCCGCCCGCCGAGCCCTCGACCGCGTCGGCCAGCGCCGCGCCCAGCCCGGCCAGGCCGCCGGGCAGCTCGAACACCTGCTCCGCGCCCAGGGCCAGGGCGCACCGCCACGTGGCCGAGCCCGGTGGACCGGTGCTCACCACGAGCACCCCGGGTCTGCGCGGCAGCTCGGCGGCCGCGCACGCGACCACCGCGCCCTCGTCCAGCACCACCGCGGGCGCGCCGGCCCAGCGGCCGCGCAGCTCGCCCGCGTCGGCCACCCGCTCCAGCTCGCAGCCGACCACCGCCGCCGCGTGCAGCACCTCGTCGACCAGCACCGCGTCGGCCACCAAGGCCACCGGTCGCTTCATCGCCCCTCCCGAGCACGAGTCGTGGATGTTCGGGTTCCACGGTCTCGGGCGGTGAGGAAGGACACAACGGGGCAAGATCAAGCTGTGGACAACTCGGGGGCCTGTGGACAGGTCGGCCGGATCAGGCCCAGATGCACCCGATCGGGCTAACCCGCCCCACAGACGCGAAAAAAGTTCAGAAGACGATGGAACCGGCCGCGAACGCCTTCGGCGGTCCACGCGGTGGAGCCGGGAAACCGACCCCGGACATGGGACGACCCCCGCCAGGGGGGAGGGACGGGGGTCGCCGATGGTTCAGTCCCGGGGGGTCGGACTGAACCTGTCCGGTCGAACCGGACCCGTCTACTGTATCCCCCTGGGGCGGGGTCTTGCGTGTCTTCCGTTCGAGGGACGCCGAAAATTCGGCCGACCGCACATTCAGTTCGTAAAACGCCGAACAAGTGCCGGCGGACCGGACCCTCCCCCCGCCTAAGCTTGGCCGGTGACCGATCGCGCCAACGAGGGCAGTCGAGTCGCCGCGTTCTTCGACTTGGACAAGACGGTCATCGCCAGGTCGAGCACGTTGGCGTTCAGCCGGCCCTTCTTCCAAGAGGGCCTCATCAACCGGCGCGCGGTGCTCAAGGGCGCCTACGCGCAGTTCGTCTTCATGCTGGCCGGCGCCGACGCCGACCAGATGGACCGGATGCGCTCGCACATCACCGCGCTCTGCGAGGGCTGGGACGTCGGGCAGGTGCGCTCGATCGTGGAGGAGACGCTGCACGACATCGTCGACCCCCTGGTCTACAAGGAGGCCACGCAGCTCATCGGCGACCACCGCGAGGAGGGCCACGACGTCGTCGTGGTGTCGGCCTCGGGCGAGGAGCTGGTCGCGCCCATCTCGACGATGATCGGCGCGACGCTGAGCGTGGGCACGCGGATGGTCGTCGCCGAGGGCCGCTACTCGGGCGAGGTCGGCTTCTACTGCGCGGGCGAGAACAAGGCCATCGCCATCAAGCAGCTGGCCGACCAGCACGACTACGACCTGTCCCGCTGCTACGCCTACTCGGACTCGATCAGCGACCTGCCGCTGCTGGAGGCGGTCGGCCACCCCACCGCGGTCAACCCGGACCGCGCGCTGCGCAAGGTCGCGGCGCAGCGCGGGTGGCCCGTGCTCACCTTCTCCGACCCGGTCTCGCTGCGGGCCCGCATCCCGCGCCCCTCGGGCACGGCGGTCGCGGTGACCGCCCTCGGCCTCGGCGCGGCGACGGCGGCCGGCGTGGCCTGGTACGGCCTGCGCAGGCGCCGCCGGAGCTGATTCACCCGGCCATGCCCCGGACAGCGGTACCGAACCCGGGCGCGTGAGCGGAAACCCCTGCCCCACCGGGGAAGCCGCTACGGAACGTCGCTTGAACGGTGCACCCCATCGAGCCCTTGCTGTGACGCCGAACACGGATTACAAATGAAGTGCGGACCTCGGGTCGGCCAGGGGCGAAGCGGAGGAGAAGCCTCGCCCTCCCCGGCAGAGCTCCGTGCGCGGACTTCGAGACACCCACGCGCAGCACGCCGCGGGAGGCTTGTCGTCTAGGGCCTGCGTACCGGGACGCCGGACGCCGAGGCCAGGTCGGTACGACACGAGTTGCACGCTTGGTAACTCGACAGCCCGCGCTGCGACGGTGGGCCCCTCCCCGGAGGGGCCCACCGTCTGTTTGCGCGCCGCTGTCGTGGACCCGAACCGCCGTGATGACCCCGAATTCCGCCAACTTCGCCCGATCGGGTGGCCGCGCACGACGCGATCCTGTCGGTGCCCCCCAGGACAATTCCCCCGCGGCACGACACCGTTGACCCGCCCCAGCTACGTGGGTAACTTGCCGATTGTCGCCACTAGTGGTGGATGATTCCCAGTGGGGAGGTCGAAGTGCTCCGTCCGCTCTTCGCCGCCGTCGTGGTCGCGGCCTCCGCCGCGTCCGCCCCGGCCGGCGCCGCCCCCGCGGCCGACCCCGGCGCCGCCGACCAGGTCCGCGCCGTCACCACCCTGGTCCGCGGCATGACGCTGGAGCAGAAGGTCGGCCAGCTGTTCGTCACCTACGTGCACGGCCAGTCGGCCGACGAGGCGCACCCCGGCAACCTGCGCGACTTCGGCGTGGCCACCCCCGCCGAGGTGGTCGCGCGGCACCAGCCGGGCGGTGTCGTCTACTTCAACAACTCCAGCTACGACAACATCGACACCCCGCGCCAGATCGCCGCCCTCTCCAACGGCCTCCAGGCGGCGAGCCGGATCCCGCTGGCCGTCTCCACCGACCAGGAGATGGGCCTCGTCACCCGCATCGGCCCGCCCGCCACCCAGTTCCCCGGCAACATGGCCCTCGGCGCGGGCCGCAGCGCGCGGGACGCCGAGCGCGCCGCCCGCACCACCGCCCGCGAGCTGCGCGCGATGGGCGTCAACCAGAACTTCGCACCGGACGCGGACGTCAACTCCAACCCGGCCAACCCGGTCATCGGCGTGCGCTCGTACTCCTCGGACCCGGCGCTCGCCGCCGAGCTGACCGCCGCCCAGGTGCGCGGCTACCAGCAGCACCCGCTGTCCCCGCACGCGGTCAGCGCCACCGCCAAGCACTTCCCCGGCCACGGCGACACCGCCGAGGACAGCCACACCAGCCTGCCGGTGGTCGACCGCACCGTGGAGCAGTGGCGCGCCCTGGACGCCCCGCCGTTCGAGGCCGCCATCGCCGCGGGCGTCGACTCGATCATGACCGCGCACATCCGGGTGCCCGGGATCGACCCGTCGGGCGAGCCCGCGACGCTGTCCAAGCCCGCCATCGACCTGCTCCGCGAGGACCTGGGCTACGACGGCGTGGTCATCACCGACTCCCTGGCCATGGCGGGCGTCCGGCAGCTCCACCCCGACGCCGAGATCCCCGTGCTGGCCCTGAAGGCGGGCGTCGACCAGCTGCTCATGCCGATGAACCTGGGCGAGGCGATCGGCAGCGTGGTCGCGGCGGTGCGCGCCGGCGAGCTGACCGAGCAGCGCATCGACCGCAGCGTGCTGCGGGTGCTGCGGATGAAGCTCCTGCGCGGCGTGCTCACCAGCCCGCCCACCAGCCCCGCGCGGGTCGACTCGACCGTGGGCGCGGCCGCGCACCTGGCCACCGCGCGGGAGATCACCGACCGCACGGTGACCGCCGTGCGCAACGACGCCGGCGTGCTGCCCCTGGCCACCCGCCCGACCGCGCCGCTGGTCACCGGCTGGGGCGAGACGGCGACCCGCACCCTGGCCTCGACCCTGGGCGGCACCGCGCTGCCCACCGGCACCGCGCCGACCGAAGCGCAGGTGGCCACCGCGGTGCGCGCCGCGGGGGCCGCCGACCTCGTCGTCGTGCTCACCAACGCGCTGTCCCGGCAACCCGCGCAGCGGGCCCTGCTGACCGCGCTCCTGGCCACCGGCACCCCCGTGGTCGCCGTGGCCGTGCAGAACCCGTACGACGTGGCGCACACCGACGCGCCGACGTGGCTGGCCACCTACGCCTCCGGGACCGTCGCGATGGCCTCACTCGCCCGTGTGATCACCGGCGAGGTCCGACCCAGCGGCAAGCTCCCGGTGGCCGTGCCGGGACCGCGGCCGTACCCCTTCGGCCACGGCCTGGGTTGGTGAGTCCGGGTGGACCGCAGGCACTTCCTCGTCGCCGGGGCCGGCGCGCTCGCCGTGCCCGCCCTGTCCGCACCCGCGCCGGCGGGCGCGGAGGACCACCGCGGGCCGAGCCGCCCGCGCCGGGTCGAGACCGGCGCGGAGCAGCTGGCCGCGCGGGGCTGGGACCGGTTCGCGGGCCGCCGGGTCGGCGTGGTCACCAACCCGACCGGCGTGCTCCGCGACCACACCCACGTCGTCGACTCCATGGTCGCCGCCGGTCGCCCGCCCGCCGCCGCGTTCGGCCCGGAGCACGGCTTCCGCGGCACCGCCCAGGCGGGCGGTTCGGAGGGCGACTACCGGGACCCGCGCACCGGCATCCCGGTCTACGACGCGTACGGCGCGAACGCCACCAAGCTCGCCGGCATGTTCACCAAGGCGGGCGTGGACACGGTCGTGTTCGACATCGCGGACGTGGGCGCGCGCTTCTACACCTACATCTGGTCCATGTACACGGCCATGCAGGCCGCCGCGGCCATCGGCGCCGAGTTCGTCGTGCTCGACCGCCCCAACCCGGTCGGCGGCACGTCCCGCGGCCCCCAGCTCGACCCCGCGCACGCCACGGGCGTCGGCCGCAAGCCCGTCGTCCAGCAGCACGGCCTGACCGTGGGCGAGCTGGCCCTGCTGTTCAACGCCGAGTTCCTGCCCGACGACGGCGGTCGCGTGGAGCGCCTGGACGTCGTGGAGGTGCGGGGCTGGCGGCGCGACGACCTGGACACCGGCCTCCCGTGGGTCCCGCCGAGCCCGAACGTGCCCACGCGGGACACGGCGCTGGTCTACCCAGGCACGTGCCTGTTCGAGGGCCTGGTGTTCTCCGAGGGCCGCGGCACCACCCGCCCGTTCGAGACCATCGGCGCGCCGGGCCTGGACTGGCGGTGGGCCGAGGACCTGAACGCGCTGGGGCTGCCCGGCGTCCGGTTCCGCGAGGCGTACTTCACGCCGACCTTCCACAAGTTCGCCAACCAGCTGTGCGGCGGGGTGGCCCTGCACCTCACCGACCCGAGCCGGTTCGACGCGCCCCGCACCGCCGTGGCCATGATCGTCGCGGCCAAGGCCCGCTACCCCGACCGGTTCGGGTGGCGGCCGGACAACTGGATCGACAAGCTCAGCGGCTCCGACCGGCTGCGCCGCATGGTCGACGCGGGCGCGGGCACCGACGAGGTGGTCGGGGCCTGGCAGGACGAGCTGGCCGCGTTCGAGCGCACCCGAAGGCCCCACCTGCGCTACCGGTAGATGGAGGAGCGATGCGCGTCCCCGCCCTGCTGATCGCCACCACCCTGCTGACCGGCGTGCCCGCGCATGCCGCCGGGGGTCGCGAGGCCCGGTTCGACCGACCGCACGAGGGGTGGTCGAACAGCGTGCTGCGATCGGGTACCCCGGAGCGCGTGGGACTCGACCCGGCACCCCTGGACGAAGCGTTGGCGCGGGTGGAGCGCTACACGCGGGCCGACGCGAGCGGCCACCCGCTGTTCTCGGGCGCGGTCACGCTGTACGCGCACGAGGGCGCCGTGGTCACCCACGAGCCGACGGGCTGGGCGGTCCGCTACGCCGACGCCGCCACCGAGCTGCCCGAGGACCAGCGGGTGCCGATGACCCGCGACACGATCTTCGACCTCGCGTCGATCTCGAAGCTGTTCACCTCGATCGTGGTGATGCGCCAGCACGAACGGGGGAAGTTCGAGCTGGACGACCCGGTCGCCCGCCACCTGCCGGAGTTCGGCGTCAACGGCAAGGAGGCCGTCACCGTCCGGCAGCTGCTCACGCACACGTCGGGCCTGGTGGCGTGGCTGCCGCTGTGGTCGCAGTACCCGGACGTGCCGTCCCGGCTCAAGGCCGTGATGGACACCAGGCCGGTCAACCCGCCCGGCACGAGGTACGTCTACTCCGACCTCAACCTGATCACGCTCGGCCTGCTGGCCGAGAAGTGGTCGGGCAGGGGGCTGGCCGACCTGGTCCGCGAGGGCATCACCGCGCCGCTGGGCCTGCGGGACACCGGCTACAACCCTCCCGCGAGCAAGCTCGACCGCATCGCCGCCACCGAGCACCAGGCCGGCCGGGGCGTGGTCAGGGGCGTGGTGCACGACGAGAACGCGTGGTCGCTGGGCGGCGTCGCGGGCCACGCGGGCGTGTTCTCCACGGCGCGCGAGCTGGCCGTGCTCGGCCAGGCGATCCTCAACGGCGGGCACCACGCGGGCAGGCGGATCCTGCGCGAGGAGACCGTCGAGCTGATGCTCACCGACTTCAACCAGGGCTTCCCCGGCAACTCCCACGGCCTGGGCTTCGAGTTGGACCAGCGCTGGTACATGGGCGCGCTGACCTCGCCGCGGGCCGCCGGGCACACCGGGTTCACCGGCACCACGCTGGTGCTCGACCCGCTGTCCCGGTCGATGGCGATCCTGCTGACCAACCGCGTGCACCCGACCCGCGACTGGGGCTCGATCAACCCGGCCCGGCGCGTGGTGGCCGACGGCCTGGCGCGGGCGCTGGCCGTGTCGCCGCGGCGCGGCACCGCGTGGACGCCGGAGGCCGACGGCGCCGTGCTGGCCACCCGCGACCTCGCGCGGCAGGCCGGTGAGCAGCGGTTGTCGTTCTCCGCGTTCGTCGACCTCGATCCCGGGGACCGGGTTGTCGTGGAGGCGACTAACGACGGCGCCACTTGGCGCGATGTCCAGGTGTTGGCCGGTTACGGGCAGCGGCGGTGGCAGCGGGTCGAGGTGGTGACCGAGGCGGCGCTGAACTACCGCTGGCGGTATACCCGGGGCACGGGCTACGGCGGTCGCGGCGTGTACGTGGACGCCGTGCGCGTCACCGACCAACACGGTGTGTTGCTGGACGCGGAGCGGGAACCTGCCGGACTTCACTCCGTTGGGTGGCGAGTCGCGGACCGGTAGTCACCCAAGGTCACGGTTTGGGGTGTTATGGGCCCACTCTCCGTTGACCGCTCCTTGAATGGTTAGTAAGTTTCCCACGTGTCCACCGAGAACACCGCCGAGGCCAGTCCCCTGGTGACCATCCGCTCCCTCCTGCCGGGCCTGGCCCGCGCGGAGCAGCGGGTCGCCAAGGTGGTGCTGGAGAACCCGGCGACCGTCGCCCACCGCAGCATCACCGAGGTCGCCGAGGCCGCGGGCACCAGCGAGACCACGGTGACCCGGTTCTGCAAGGCCATCGGCGTCGGGGGCTACCCGGAGCTGCGCATCGCGCTGGCCGCCGACACCGCGCGCACGGCCGCGCGCACCGACCGGGACCTCGGCGGTGACATCGGGCCGGCCGACGACCTGCGGCAGGTCGTGGGCAAGGTGGCGTTCGCCGACGCGCGGGCCGTCGAGGAGACCGCCGAGCAGCTGAACGTCGAGACGCTCCAGGCGGTCGTCAACGCGGTCGCGGGCGCCCGGCGGGTCGACGTGTACGGCTTCGGGGCCAGCGCGTTCGTCGCCTTCGACCTCCAGCAGAAACTTCACCGGATCGGGCGAACCTGTTTCGCCTGGAACGACACGCACATCGCGCTCACCTCCGCGGCCGTGCTGACCGGCGACGACGTCGCGGTGGGCATCTCGCACACCGGCTCCACCTCGGAGACCGTGGAGGCCCTGCGGGTCGCCCGCGACCACGGCGCGACCACCGTGGCGCTGACCAACTTCCCGCGCTCGCCGATCAGCGAGGTCTCCGACCACGTGCTGACCACGGCCGCGCGCGAGACCACGTTCCGCTCCGGCGCCATGGCCAGCCGGATCGCGCAGCTCACCGTGATCGACTGCCTGTTCATCGGCGTCGCGCAGCTGCACGTGGACAGCGCCAAGACCGCCCTGGAGGCGACCTACCACGCGGTGTCCGGGCACCGCCTGGGCGCCCGGCCGGACGGCAGGCGCCGGCGGGAGACCGGTAAATGACGCCGCCCCGGCACGACGTCGCGGTCCGCGTGGACTCCCCGACCGAGGCCCGCAACCCCAGGACCGGCGACATCGACCGGCTCTCCACGCTGGAGGTCCTGCGCCTGATCAACACCGAGGACCACCTGGTCCCGGACGCCGTGGCGGCCGTGCTGCCCGAGCTGGCGCGGGCCGCCGACCTGGCCGTGGTCGCGCTGCGCGCGGGCGGGCGGGTGCACTACGTGGGCGCGGGCACGTCCGGCCGGCTCGCCACCCTCGACGCGGCCGAGCTGGTGCCGACGTTCAACTCGCCGCCGGACTGGTTCGTCGCCCACCACGCGGGCGGGCGGGAAGCCCTGGTGCACGCCGTGGAGGACGTGGAGGACCAGGCGACCAGCGGCGCGGCCGAGATCCGGCAGCACGCCGCGCCCGGCGACGTGGTGCTGGGCGTGACCGCGTCCGGCCGCACCCCGTTCGTGCTGGCGGCGCTGGCGGAGGCCCGGCTGCTGGGCGCCAGCACGGTGCTGGTGTCGAACAACCCGTCCGCGCCCGCGCCGGTCGACGTGGACGTGCTGATCGCGGTCGACACCGGTCCCGAGGCGATCGCGGGCTCCACCCGGATGAAGGCGGGCAGCTCGCAGAAGCTGGTGCTGACCTCGTTCTCCACCGCGGTGATGGTCCGCCTGGGGCGCACCTACTCGAACCTGATGGTGTCCATGCGCGCCACCAACGCCAAGCTGCGCGGCCGGACCGTGCGCATCCTGCGCGAGGCGACCGGGCTGCCGGAGCACGAGTGCACCACCGCGTTGACCGACGCGGGCGGCGACCTGAAGGTGGCCCTGGTGCACCTGCTGTCCGGCGCGCCCGCGGCTCTGGCGGCCGAGGCGCTGGAGATCACCCAGGGGCACGTCCGGCAGGCGCTCAGCCGGCTGTCACCGGGCGCCACGGGATAGGCGTCGACAGCACCATCGCGCTGGACGTCTCGCCGTAGCCGCCCAGCCGCACGAGCAACCGCTCCAGCTCGCTGACC
The DNA here is from genome assembly GCF_042658445.1 of Saccharothrix lopnurensis. Lineage (NCBI taxonomy): Bacteria > Bacillati > Actinomycetota > Actinomycetes > Pseudonocardiales > Pseudonocardiaceae > Saccharothrix > Saccharothrix lopnurensis. The sequence goes on from NZ_JBHSQO010000002.1 coordinate 86,693, forward strand.
GAGGTGGTCACCACCTTGACCACCGAGCAGATGTCGCCGGTCAGCCGCACCACCTCGACCACCTCGGGGCAGTCGTCCAGCAGCTCCGGGTGCACCGTGATGCACCGCGGCCCGTAGCACTTCATCCGCACCAGGGCGACCACCGGGCGCCCGACCGCCGTCGGGTCGACCGCGGCCCGGTAGCCGGTGATGACGCCCGCGTTCTCCAGCCGCCGCACGCGCTGCGCGACCGTGGGCGGTGAGACGTGCACGCGCCGGGCCAGCTCGTTGTAGGACAGTCGCGCGTCCTCCTGGAGGGCTGCCAGCAGGGCCCAGTCCACGCGGTCAAGCTCGATGTTCACGAACCGAAAGCTACCGGCCCCATGGGTTCACGGACGCAAGAAGATGGCTGGTCGACAACGTGTGTTGCCCATTCAGTTCACCCTTTCGTCCACCCATCATTGGGTTCATGACTTGTCCCGTCTCACCCAAGCTCGACTTCGGCGGCACGACGCCCTACGAGGACTACGTGCACGCCTCCGTGCTGCACGGCCTGCAACGGCAGTGGTCCGACGACCCGCGCGAGATGTCGTTCCTGGTGATCACGCAGGTCATGGAGCTGTACTTCGGCCTGCTGTGCTTCGAGTGGCGGCAGGCGCAGAAGGAGCTGCGGGCCGACGACCTGCGGGCCGCCGTGCGCACCCTGCGCCGCAGCGAACTGCACATGCAGGCGTTGAACGCGGCGTGGCGGCCGATCGCGCGGATGACCCCGGCGGAGTTCAACTCGTTCCGCGACGCGCTCGGCGAGGGTTCCGGCTTCCAGTCCGGGCGCTACCGCGAGGTGGAGTTCCTGCTCGGCGAGAAGTCCCGCTCGATGCTGGGGCCGCACCGGGCCGTGCCGACGCAGCACGACGCGCTGGAGGCGCTGCTGCACGAGCCGAGCCTGTACGACGACGTGCTCGCCGCGCTCCAGCGGCAGGGCCTGCCGATCCCCGACGAGGTGCTCAAGCGCGACCTCAGCCAGGCGTACGAGCCGAGCGACGCCGTGGAGGGGGTGTGGGCCGACGTCTACCGCGGCGGTTCCCGCGACCTGCTCGAACTGGGCGAGGCGCTGACCGACATCGCCGAGGAGTTCGCCCGCTGGCGCTACGACCACCTGCTGGCCACGCGGCGCTCGATGGGCGCGAAGGCCGGCACCGGCGGCTCGGCGGGGGTCGCGTGGCTGGAGAAGCGCACGCGGCGCTCGGTGTTCCCGGAGCTGTGGACCGCGAGGAGCTACGTGTGATCGACCCGTTGGCGCACGTCCGCGAGCTGTTCGACCTGGACGACGACGTCGTCTACCTCGACGGCAACTCCCTGGGGGCGCCGCCGAGGAACGTGGCCGCGCGGGTGCAGGAGGTGGTGCGGGAGCAGTGGGGCAGGCGGCTCATCCGCAGCTGGTCCGAGGGCTGGTGGGAGGCGCCGGAGCGGGTCGGCAACCGGATCGGGCGGCTGATCGGCGCCGGACCCGGGCAGGTGGTGGTCGCCGACTCGACCAGCGTGAACCTGTTCAAGGCGCTCATGGCGGCGGTGCGCAACACCGACCGGTCGGAGATCGTGGTGGACGCCGGGACGTTCCCGACCGACGGGTACGTGGCGCGGTCGGTGGCCGAGCTGACCGGGTTGGCGCTGCGGCCCGCGCCGCCGGAGGAGCTGGACCTGCGCGACACCACGGCGGTCGTGCTGCTCAACCACGTCGACTACCGGACCGGGCGGCTGCTGGACATGGCGGCGCTGACCCGGCAGGCGCACGCGGTGGGCGCGAAGGTGGTGTGGGACCTGTGCCACAGCGCGGGCGTGCTGCCGATCGAGCTGGACGCGCTGGGCGTGGACCTCGCGGTCGGCTGCACGTACAAGTTCCTCAACGGCGGGCCGGGGTCGCCGGCGTTCATCTACGTGCCGAAGCACGGGCAGGCCGGGTTCGAGCAGCCGCTGACCGGGTGGACCGGGCACGAGGTGCCGTTCGCGATGGACCCGGAGTACCGGCCCGACCCGGGCGTGTCCCGGGCGCGGGTCGGCACCCCCGACATCATCTCGATGCTCGCCCTGGACGCCGCGCTGGACGTGTGGGACCACGTGTCCCTGGTCGACGTCCGCGCCAAGGGCCTCGCGCTGACCGCCCGCTTCCGCGCCCTGGTGGAGCCCCTGCCCGGCGTCGAGGTGATCACCCCGGCCGACGAGTGGCGGGGTCACCAGGTCTCGCTGCGCCACCCCGAGGCCCTGCGCCTCGTGGACGAGCTCGTCGAGCACGGGGTCATCGGGGACCACCGGCCGCCCGACGTGCTCCGCTTCGGCTTCGCCCCGCTCTACAACACCTTCGACGAGGCCGAACGAGCCGCCACCACCCTGGCCAAACTCCTCTGACCCGCGCGAGTCGTACGTCCAGGACGACCGTGTCGTACCTCCAGGACCCCCGAGTTCTACGTTCAGGTACCCCCGAAAGGGCGCGAACGGGGAACTCGGGGGTCCTGAGCGTTCGACACGGTGGTCGCGAGTGTTCGACTCGCGCGGTCTGAACGTGTAACTCGGGGGGTCTGGACGTACGACTCGCGCGGGCTGGAGGTACGACTCGCGCGGGTCAGGGGGTGGCGGCGTCGGCGATGCCGCGGGCCTCGCGGGCGCCGGACTGGAGGGTCTGGCAGCAGAAGAGGACCCACTGGGTGATGCCCTCGGGGGTGCCGGTGGAGAAGGCGTGCAGGGCGGTGTCGTAGTCGGTGCGGCGGCGCAGGCACAGGACCTCGGGGACGCCCAGGGACTTGGGGTCCAGGCCCGTCGAGATCGACGTCAGGCGGGCGGCGGCGCGGGCGACCACGCCGTTGGCGGTGGCGAAGGGCGACAGCGCCATCAGCTCGCCGTGGACGACGGCCACCAGCAGCGGGCCGGGGACCGACGTGCCGCCGGTGACCAGGTGGGCCAGCAGGTCCAGGCGCTCGGCGACGCCCGGCACGAGGCGCGGGCGGCCGGGGTCGGGGTCCAGGTCGGCGGCGGCCAGCACGTGCAGCCTGGCCAGGGCCTGGAGGGGCGCGCGCTGCCACGTCGGCAGGAGCACGCCCAGCGCCTCGGCCACGCGCAGGGAGCCGGCCAGCACCGGGTCGGCCACCTCGCCGTCGGCCGGGATCTCGGTGGGGCCGCCGTCGACGGCCGCCGACGCGCGGGCGGCCCGCACGGACGCCTCGGCCGCGGTGGTCGCCCAGCCGCGCAGGTTCACGCGGTGCCGGTGCACCTGGAACACGGCGTCGCGCGCCGAGGCGACGGCCTCGGGCACACCGGGCAGGTCCAGCAGCGGGGCGAGCGGGTCGGTCACGGCACCGAACACTACCCGTCGGTAAATGGACTCTTGAAAGACGTTGGGATTGGCCATTACGGATAGCCACTTCCGGGACTAGCTTCGGGGTATGACCTGGTACGACCGCCCCCTCCTCATCGGGGACCACGTCCGCCTGGAGCCCCTGGACCTCCACCACGTGGAGGGCCTGCACGCGGCCGGGCGGGACCCGGACACCTGGACCTGGATGAACACGCCGCAGCCGAGGGACCTCGACGACACCCGCGCCTACGTCGAGCGCGCCCTGGCCGACCCCGACCGCCTCGCCTGGGCCCAGGTCGACCCGCGCACGGGCGAGGTCGCGGGCACCACCTCCTACTACGAGATCGACCCGCGGCACCGCGGCCTCTACATCGGCCACACCTGGATCGGCACCCGCTGGCAGCGCACCGCACTGAACACCAACGCCAAGTCCCTCCTGCTCCGGCGCGCGTTCGAGGAGCTCGGCGCGCACCGCGTCGGCTGGCACACCGACCTGCGCAACGAGCGCTCCCAGCGCGCCGTCGAACGCCTGGGCGCGACCCGCGAGGGCGTCCTGCGCGTGCACCGGGTCCGGCCGGACGGGACGTTGCGCGACACGGTCGTGTACTCGATGACCGCCGAGGAGTGGCCCTCGCTGAAGGCCCGCCTCAGCGCGTGACCAGGCTCACGCCACGTGCCGTTTGTCGCAACTTTGGTGTCGTTCGTCGGGAACACCATGGTCAGGGGCCTCCGAGCGGGTTACACAGTTACCCACGCGTTTCGGAGACCGCCGAAATTGGTCTGAACCTTTTGGGTGCGCAGTGAGCTGGATCGCACTACGGTCGGTGCGCACCCCACGGATTCAGGAGGTACGCCCCGCCATGACAGAGCCGCACGCCGCCCTGGACAACCTGCTGACGGAGAACAGGACGTTCCCGCCCAGCGAGGAGTTCGCCGCGCAGGCCAACGCCACCGCCGAGCTGTACGACCGGGCGAACGCCGACCGCGAGGCGTTCTGGGCGGAGCAGGCCGGGCGGCTGTCCTGGGCCGGCGGGTGGGACCAGGTGCTCGACTGGTCCAAGGCCCCGTTCGCCCGGTGGTTCGTCGGCGGCAAGCTCAACGTCGCCTACAACTGCGTCGACCGGCACGTCGAGTCCGGCCACGGCGACCAGGTCGCCATCCACTGGGAGGGCGAGCCCGGCGACAGCCGCGCCATCACCTACGCCGAGCTCCAGCGCGAGGTCTCCAGGGCCGCCAACGCGCTGACCGAGCTGGGCGTGGGCGCCGAGGACCGGGTCGCCATCTACATGCCGATGGTCCCCGAGGCGATCTTCTCCATGCTCGCCTGCGCCCGCCTCGGCGCGCTGCACAGCGTCGTGTTCGGCGGCTTCTCCGCCGAGGCGCTGCGCACCCGCATCGAGGACTCCCGGGCCAAGCTGGTGATCACCACCGACGGCCAGTACCGGCGCGGCAAGCCGGCCCCGCTCAAGCCCGCCGTGGACGAGGCCGTGGCCAAGGCCGGCAGCGTCGAGCACGTGCTCGTGGTCAAGCGCACGGACACCGAGGTCGAGTGGACCGAGGGCCGCGACGTGTGGTGGCACGACGTGGTCGACCGCCAGTCCGACCGGCACACCCCCGAGGCGTTCGACGCCGAGCACCCGCTGTTCATCCTCTACACCTCGGGCACCACGGGCCGGCCGAAGGGCATCCTGCACACCTCGGGCGGCTACCTGGTCCAGTCGTCGTACACGCACCACGCCGTGTTCGACCTCAAGCCCGACACCGACGTCTACTGGTGCACCGCCGACATCGGCTGGGTCACCGGGCACACCTACATCGTCTACGGCCCGCTCTCCAACCGCGTCACGCAGGTCGTCTACGAGGGCACCCCGAACACCCCGCACGAGGGCCGGCACTGGGAGATCATCCAGAAGTACGGCGTGTCGATCTACTACACCGCGCCCACCCTGATCCGCACCTTCATGAAGTGGGGCGCGGACATCCCGGCCAAGTACGACCTGTCCAGCCTGCGCGTGCTCGGCAGCGTCGGCGAGCCGATCAACCCCGAGGCGTGGATCTGGTACCGGGAGAACATCGGCGCGGGCACGACGCCGGTCGTCGACACCTGGTGGCAGACCGAGACCGGCTCGATCATGATCTCCCCGCTGCCCGGCGCGACCTCCACCAAGCCCGGCTCGGCGCAGCGCCCGCTGCCCGGCATCTCGGCGAAGGTCGTGGACGACCAGGGGGTCGAGGTCGCCAAGGGCGGTGGCGGCTACCTGGTGCTCGACGAGCCGTGGCCGTCGATGCTGCGCGGCATCTGGGGCGACGAGGAGCGCTACCGCGACACCTACTGGTCCCGGTTCGGCGAGCAGGGCTTCTACTTCGCGGGCGACGGCGCCAAGTACGACGCGGACGGCGACATCTGGCTGCTCGGCCGGGTGGACGACGTGATGAACGTGTCCGGGCACCGCATCTCCACCACCGAGGTCGAGTCCGCGCTGGTCTCGCACCCGACCGTGGCCGAGGCGGCGGTCGTCGGGGCGACCGACGCGACCACCGGCCAGGGCATCGTGGCGTTCGTGATCCTGCGCGGCGGCGTGGCCGAGGGCTCCGACGGCGCGGAGGCGATCAAGGCGCTGCGGGAGCACGTGGCCAAGGAGATCGGGCCGATCGCCAAGCCCCGGCAGATCATGGTCGTGCCGGAGCTGCCGAAGACCCGCTCGGGCAAGATCATGCGCCGGCTGCTGCGCGACGTGGCCGAGAACCGGCAGATCGGCGACGTCACCACGCTGGCCGACTCGTCCGTCATGGACCTCATCTCCAGCGGCCTGAAGTCCGGGGCCTCGGAGGACTGAGCACGAGGTGACGCGAGGGGGCGCTCCCGGTCCGGGGGCGCCCCCTCGCCCGCGCCGGGGTGGTTCCCGGTGAGCCCGCTCGTCCGGCGCAGCCGCGCACGCCGACGTGCCGACGCGCCGACGCCGGTAAGTGATCCGCCGGTCGAGCGGCCTCGACCGCCCGTGCATGGCACGATGGCGCGGTGACCAGCGCTCGGGAGAACACCAACGGCAGCGGGCTGCCACCTGTCCCGTCGATCCCGTTGACCGCGGAGAGCCCGGCGACGATCGCCCACGAGACCTCCATCGGCGGTCTCGTGCGCGATGCGACCGCCCACCTGTCCACCCTGGTCAGGGCGGAGGTCGAGCTCGCCAAGTCCGAGGTCGCGGGTGAGATCAAGAAGGGCGTGAAGGGCAGCGTCTACTTCATCGTCGCGCTGACGGTGCTGTTGTTCAGCTCGTTCTTCGCGTTCATGGCCCTCGCGTTCTTCTTCACCGACGTGTTCGACTGGCCCACCTCGTTCTCGTTCCTGGTGACGTTCCTGCTGATGCTGCTGGTGGCGGGCGGGTTCGCGTTCCTCGGCGTGCGCAAGGTGCGCAAGCTGCGCGCGCCGCAGCGGACCATCGACTCGGCCAGGGACACCGTCGCCGCCATCCGGCACCGCGGCGAGAGCCGCTGACGGCCGTGCCGCCACCCGACCCGTCGAGCTCGCGGGTACCCGGCCCCTGGGCGCACCGGGACGTGTCCGCGAACGGCATCCGCCTGCACGTGGCGGAGCTGGGCGACGGGCCGCTGGTGCTGCTGCTGCACGGGTTCCCCGAGTTCTGGTGGACGTGGCGGCACCAGCTGCCCGCCCTGGCCGAGGCCGGGTACCGGGCGGTGGCCGTGGACCTGCGCGGCTACGGCGACTCGGACAAGCCGCCGCGCGGCTACGACGGGTTCACCCTCGCCGGCGACGTCGCCGGGCTGGTCAAGGCCCTCGGCGCGACGCGGGCGCACCTGGTCGGGCACGCGTGGGGCGGGATGCTGGCCTGGACGGTCGGCGCGATGCACCCCCGCCTGGTCTCCTCGGTGACCGCGGTGGCCGCGCCGCACCCGCTGGCCCTGCGCCGGGCGATCCGCCGCCACCCCCGCCGCCAGGGGCGCGCCAGCGCGCACGTGTTCCGCTTCCAGCTGCCGCTGCTGCCCGAGCGCGGGCTGACCAGGGACGGCGCCGCCGCGGTCGGCGGCCTGTTCACCGCCTGGTCCGGTCCGAAGTGGACGGCGTCGCCGGAGTTCGACGAGGTGGTGCGGCGCAACCGCGGGGCGGTCCTGGTGCCGGGGGTCGCGCACAGCGCCCTGGAGTACTACCGCTGGGCCGTGCGCTCGCAGCTGCGCAGCGACGGCCGCCGCTTCGCCGAGGCCATCGACCGCCGGCTGGAGGTGCCGGTGCTCCAGGTCCACGGCGCGCTCGACCCGGTGGTGCTGGAGTCGACGGCGACCGCGTCGGGCCAGTGGGCGGGGCCGAACTCGGCGCTGCACGTGCTGCCGGGGGTCGGGCACTTCCCGCACCAGGAGTCGCCGCGCACCACGACGAAGCTGATCAGCGAGTTCCTGGGGTCCGGTCCGGGCCCCGCCTGAACAACGCACGGGGACCTGGCCACGAGGACCGGGCTACGAGGCGCAGGTCTGCGTGGACGCCCGCCGCACCAGCCCCGGCGCCCGCTCCACCTCCTCCGCGACCTCCTGCGCGGTCAGCACGAACCCGGTCTCCTGGTCGTCCACCGCGGCGCCGAACACCACGCCCATCACCCGCCCCCGCGGGTCCACCAGGGGCCCGCCGGAGTTGCCGCTGCGCACCTCCGCCCGCACCGTGTAGACGTCCCGCGTCACGGTCTGCGCGTCGTAGATGTCCGGCCCGCGCAGCACCGGGATCCGCTCGCGCACCCGCGCCTCGGACGCGGTGTACGGGCCGTCCAGCGGGTAGCCCAGCACGATCCCGTCCTCGCCGGGCTCGATCTCGTCCGTGCGGAACTCCAGCGGCGCGGCGTCGAAGTCCGGCACCGCCAGGACGGCCACGTCGGTCTGCGCGTCGTAGTGCACGACCGTCGCGTCGAAGCGCCCCAGGCCGACCTCGATCGACACGTCCGTGGTGCCCGCGACGACGTGCGCGTTCGTCATCACCCGCTCCGGCGCGATGACGAAACCGGTGCCCTCCAGCGCCCGCGAGCACGCCGGCGCGCGCCCGCGCACCTTCACCACGCTGGGCCGCAGCCGCTGCACGACCGGGTCTTCGGTCAGCGCCGGGTCGGGCGGCTCGACGTCCCGCAGCGGGGTGCGGTCGAACGGGTTGACCGCCGCCGGGAAACCCGACACGTCGAACAGGTTGCGCAGGTCGTCGGCCAGCTTCCGGGCCGCCTGCGGCATGGCGTGGTCCACCGTGGACAGCATCACCGACTGGTTCAGGCCCCTGGACAGACCGGGCATCCCCGCGACCATGGTCAGCGGCAGCGCGATCATCCACGCCACCACGAACACCACGGACGCCTGCACGATCGCGCCCAGCGCGCTGTCCACGCCGCGCAGCGGGCTGGAGCTGACCCGCGACTTGAAGGTCCGCCCCGCGTAGACGCCCAGCGTCTCGCCCAGGGCCACCAGCAGCACCACGATGCCGACCGCGAAGACGACCTTGGTCACCACGTTCTCGAACTCGGCCACCACCAGCGGCGCGAGCTGGGTGCCCAGGACCAGGCCGATGAGCACGCCGACGAACGCGGGCAGCGCGACGACCACGCCCTGTCGGGCGCCGGACACCGCGGCGAAGGCGGCGAGCGCCAGCACGAGCAGGTCGACCCAGTTCACGGCACCTCCGTCGCACGCAGGGCGAGGTCCAGGTCACGCACGTCCGCGGCGTCCCACGGCCGCTCCCACCCGCCCAGCCCCAGCAGGCCGTTGAGCAGCCCGGCGGTGAACCCCCACACCAGCATGCCGGGTGCGGAGAACGCGGGCCCGACGTAGCCGGACGAGTGGCGCACCCGGAACCGGTTGGCCGGGTCCGCCAGGTGCGCGATCGGCACCCGCGCCACCGCGGCCGTCTCCGCCGGGTCGACCGCGACCACCGGCGACGGCTCGGCCCAGTGCGCCAGCACCGGCGTCACCACGAAGTTGGACACCGGCACGTGCAGCTCGGGGAGCATCGCGACCGGCCGCACGCCCTCGCGCAGCACGCCGGTCTCCTCGAACGCCTCGCGCAGCGCGGTGTCCACCGGGCCGTCGTCGGTCGGGTCGGCCGCGCCGCCGGGGAAGGCGACCTGGCCGGGGTGCGAGCCGAGGGTGTCGGAACGGCGCAGCAGCAGCACGTCCGGGCCGTCGTGCCCCTCCCCGAACAGCATCAGCACGGCGGCCGGGCGGCCCGTGCCGGGCGGCGGCGGCAGGATGCGGGTGAAGGTGCGGGCGTCGATCTCGGCGGTGGCCTTGACCAGGCCGGCCATCCAGTCCGGGACCTCGCCCGGGTCGACCAGGGCGGTCACCCGACCACCCCGCGCACCTGCTCCACCGACGTGAACACGGTCGGTTCCGCCACCTCGGTCAGCGAGCCGTCCTCGCCCACGAGGTAGCTCACCGGGAGCGTGGGCGGCACGCGGACGGCCCCGCGCACCACGTCGGCCGCGTCGTGGACGGCCGGCAGGCGCACCCCGAGCTTCGCCAGCAGCTCCAGACCGTCACCCTCCTTGCTCGCCACGAGCACCGCCAGCACCGGCACGGCGCCAGGCTCGCGCGAGTACGCGTCGAGCACCTTCAACTCCTCCTTGCAGGGAACGCACCAGGTCGCCCAGAAGTTCACCAGGGCCCGTCCGGGCAGCGCGCCGGCCAGGTCGACCTGCCCGCCGTCGCCCAGGCAGGTCACCGCCAGGCCGCGCAGCACCTCGGGCCCGCCCGGCTCCCCCGCGCACGGCGGCAGCCCGGCCCGGTCGCGCAGCGGGCCCAGGTCCGGCGCGGTCCGGGACGGCGGGCCGGCGCCCACCGGGTCGTCGGAGGCGCGCGGCCACAGCGCGACGGCACCCGCCACCACCAGCACCAGGGCGACGACCGCCCACCGAAGCCCGGCGCTCACGCCAACTTCTCCCCCGCCCGGACGCGCTCGGCCAGCTCGATCAGGTGCGGCGCCTCGTCGCCCTTGACCAGCTTCCGCGCCTTGGCCGGGTCGACCTGGCCGATGCCGTAGGACGGGCACAGCGGCGCCAGCAGGCACGCGCCGCAGGCGGGGGTGCGGGCGTGGCACACGCGCCGACCGTGGAAGATCGTGCGGTGCGAGATCAGGGTCCAGTCCCGGCGCTCGACCAGCCCGCCGACCTCGCGCTCCACCTTGACCGGGTCCTCCTCGGTGGTCCAGCCCCAGCGGCGGGTCAGCCGGCCGAAGTGCGTGTCCACGGTGATCCCGGGCACACCGAACGCGTCGCCGAGCACCACGTTCGCGGTCTTGCGGCCCACGCCGGGCAGTGTGACCAGATCCTCCAGCCGGCCGGGCACCTCGCCGCCGAACCGCTCCACCAGCGCGGCGCCCAACCCCATCACGGAGTTCGCCTTGGCGCGGTAGAAGCCGGTGGGGCGCAGGATCTCCTCCAGCTCGGTCCGGTCGGCGGAGGCGAAGTCCAGGGCCGTGCGGTAGCGCCGGAACAGCGCGGGCGTGACCTGGTTCACCCGGACATCGGTGGTCTGGGCCGAGAGCACGACGGCGACGAGCAGTTCGAGCGGGTTGGTGAAGTTCAGCTCGCAGTGCGCGTCGGGGTAGCCGAGGGCCAGGACGCGTGTCGTCCGGCGCGCCCGGCGAACCAGCCCCAGCCTCGTCTCCGGCTGCTTCACCGCGCTCTTGGCCATGCCCGAACACTACTGCGTTGGGCGGCGTCACCTCTCGTGGCGGCGGGTCCCACCGCGGGGCGTTTGCCGGCTCACGATCGCGGGGAACAGCAACGGCGAGCAACCAGCACCCCGCACCGGACGTCCCCTGTAAGAACGCACGACGACTCGCCGGAGTGACCCCCTCTCATGCGCGCCCGGGCGGATGCGCAAGGATCGGAGCCATCATGACTGCCTGGTTCGTCATCGCCGTTCCGATCGTGATCATGTTCTTCGCGCTCTTCATGGAGCGCGTCGAAGCTCGTCTCCGGCACGTCGCGGTGCAGGAGGACGAGGTCGAGGAGTTCCTGGAGTCGGCGCGCCCCGACGAGGTCAGGGCGCTCTACGGGCACGGCATCGGCCGCGCGCTGGAGCTGTTCCGGCTGCGCAGGCTCGGTGGCCGGGCCAGGAACCTGCGTCAGCGGCGCACCCGCCGCTAAGCGGGGACCACATCGGCGAGGCCCTCGGGGGTCACCCCCGGCGGGTCTCGTCGCGCTGTCCAGGGCGCTGTTGGCGGCGCGCCGAAAGGCGATCCCCACCACAGCCCTTAGACTGCTCTCAGTGATCGGCGGCAAGGCGCTGCTCCGCCAGAAGGCGGAACGCGCTCGACCATGCCGCCGTGTCTCGACAGGAGGGACGAGGTGGACGAGACCCTGGCCCGTGCGGGCATCTTCCAGGGGGTTGAACCGGCTGCAGCGGAGGCACTGGCGCAGACGCTGGAGTCCGTTGAATTCCCGCGTGGCCACGTGATCTTCGCGGAAGGCGAGCCGGGCGACCGGCTCTACATCATCCAGTCCGGGAAGGTGAAGATCGGCCGGAAGTCCCCCGACGGCCGGGAGAACCTGTTGGGGATCTTCGGCCCGTCCGACATGTTCGGCGAGCTGTCGATCTTCGACCCGGGTCCCCGCACGTCCACCGCGACCACGGTGACGGAGGTGCGGGCGGTCAGCATGGACCGGCCGGCACTGCGGCAGTGGATCACCAACCGGCCGGAGATCGCCGAGCAGCTGCTGCGGGCCCTGGCCCGCAGGCTGCGGCGGACGAACTCCATGCTGGCGGACCTGATCTTCACCGACGTGCCCGGTCGGGTGGCCAAGGCGCTGTTGCAGCTCGCGCAGCGCTTCGGCAGCCAGGAGGCCGGGCTGCTGCGGGTCACCCACGACCTGACGCAGGAGGAGATCGCCCAGTTCGTGGGCGCCTCGCGCGAGACGGTGAACAAGGCCCTGGCCGACTTCGCCCACCGCGGTTGGCTGCGGCTGGAGGGCAAGAGCGTGCTGATCCTGGACCCGGAGCGGCTGGCCCGCCGGGCCCGCTAGCAGGACGCGCCCGCCGGCCCACCGGCGGGAACAACAGAGCCGGGCGCCGCCCCCGACGCGGCGCACCGGCTCTGTTGTCGCGCGGCCCATCCCCCGACAGACCACGCCTCCACACCTCCGGCGCCCGCAGGCCCCGACCCTTCAGCGCCGGAAGGAGGTTTGGCTACCCGTCGCGACCTGGGCCGAAACGGGTGCGGGAAGGCTGTTTCGTCAACGATCGCACGAGACCCCTCCCCGCGCTCAAGGGTGTTCACCCTGGAGGACCCCCTGTTCAGCGGTTTTGTTGCAGGGTTTCACCCGGTCATCCCATTGTTGTTATCTGATCGCAACGAGATCCCCCCTTCGGGGCACCCCACGCGGGTGAGGCCATGACGCGCTCGTCCGTGACACGCCGGCGGCGTCCCGTGAGGAAACGCACCGGTAAATGACTGGTACGGGCGTACCAGTGGTCGCATACTGGTACGCATGTCCCACTCTGCCCGCCTCTCCGACTACCGCGCCGCCCTCACCACCCCCGCCATGCGCGGCCCCGTCGCCGCGTCCCTGCTGGCCCGCCTGCCGATCGCCATGATCGGCCTCTCGCTGCTGCTCTACGTCCAGCGCGAGCGGAACTCGTTCGCCATCGCCGGGCTGGTGTCGGCGGCGGCCCTGGTGGGCGTCGCGGTCGGGTCGATCGTGCAGGGCAGGCTGATGGACCGGTTCGGGCCGACGCGACCGCTGCTCTGCGCGGTGTCGCTGTTCGCGGTGTTCGTGGCGGTGGCCGTGACCGCGGTCGAGGCCGGCGTGGCGCTGCCCGCGCTCGTGCCGCTGGCGTTCGCCGTCGGGGCGACCGAGCCGATGGTCGGGTCCGCGTCCCGCGCGCTGTGGGCGCACGTGGTGCCCGCCGGGCCCACGCGGCTGGCCGGGTACGCCTACGAGGCCATCAGCATGGAGGTCTTCTTCATCCTCGGCCCCGGGCTGGCGGGTCTGCTGGTCGCGGCGCCGTGGGGCGGTACCGGCGTGGTGATCGGCGCGGTGTCGATGGTGGTCGGCGCGGTGTGGTTCGCGCTGAACCCGACCGTGCGGGGCGTGCGGCCGGAGCCCGCGCGGCGCAGCCTGCTGGGCGCCCTGGCGTCGCCGGGGATGCGGACGGTCGCGCTGGCCGCGCTCGGCTTCGGCGTGACCATCGGGTTCATCGAGGTGGCCGTGCCCGCCGCCGCGACCCGGGCGGGCCACGTCGGCGCGGGCGGGCTGCTGCTGAGCCTGTGGTCGGTCAGCTCGGTGCTGTTCGGCGTGCTGTACTCGATGCGGCCGTTCCCCCGGGCGATGCACCTGCGGCTGCCCGTGCTGCTGGGCGGGTTCGGGTTGCTGTCGCTGCTGCTGGCGGTGCCGACGGGGTTGATCGGGCTGGGCGTCGCGCTGCTCGTGGTGGGCACCCTGATCACGCCGCAGGCGACCACGCACTCGACGGCGATCGAGCAGGTCGCGCCCGCCGGGACGGCGACCGAGGCGTTCGGCTGGGTGGTGACCGCGGTGACGGTCGGGTTGGCGATCGGGCAGTCGGCGAGCGGGCAGTTGGTGGAGACGCACGGGACCGGGGTGGCGTTCGTGGCCGCCGGGGTGGCCGGGGTGGCGATCGCGGGGCTGGTGTGGCTGTTCCGCGGCACGGTGGCGGCCGGTGTGCCGGGGCTGCCGGAGCGGGACGAGGTGGAGCTGGCCGCGTCCCGCTGAGGCCGCCGCCCGCGCTCTTCGCCCTCTGCCTGCTTGGGGCTTCCTCTCCTCTGCCCGCTTGGCTTCCCCTGCCTGCTTGGCTTCCCTACTCGTTTGGGCCTTCCCCTGCCTCCCTGCGGCTCTTCCCGCCCTCAGCCCTTCTCCCCTTGCCCAGTCGCAGCCTCCTCGCCCTCTCCGGGGCCTCTCCTGCCTCCTGCGGCTTCTCCCCCCTCCCCGGCTGGAGCTGGTGGCCCCTCTCAGCCGGAGTTGTCCACAGGTGGGCCACCGAGCCCGGTTTTGTCGGTGGTCGGCTCTAACTTCATCCCATGGACGTGACCGCCACCACGACGGACCTGGCCTCGGCCGCCGCCGACACAGCGCGCCTGCTCCCCGGCAGGGTGCTCGACCCGGTGTTGGCGGGGCTCGTGCCGCGGGCCGACCGGCGCGGGGTCGAGTTGGCGTGCAGTGACCGCGAACACGCCGTCCGCCTGACCCGGCCCCGCCACCGTCCGCTCGGACGGCGCCGTCCTGGTGTCGGCCAAGCCCCTGGCGGACACCCGCCGCGACCTGGAGGACCCCCGGGTCCGCCTGGCCGTGGAAGGCTCGCGCCCGGCGGTCCGCACGACCGACGCCCAGGTCGCGCTCCCGCCACTCGACCTGGGCCCCCACCCCGGCGTCCCGGTCCTGCCGCCGGTGACCGGCTCGATGCCCGCGCGCACGCTCGCCACCACCCTGGCCGCCGTGTCGAGCGCCGCGCCGAAGGACGACGCCATACCTCTCTTCACGGGCGTGCGCGTGCACGGTACGGCATCCTGATTGGAACCGATCGCGACGGATCGTTATCGAATGGCATTCGCTTCGCTACCGTGGGCACGGACAGGCGAGCTGGACGTCCTGGCCCCGGCGGTGGTCCCGGCCGAGGCGTCCGGGCAGCCCGACCGCGGTGCCGAGGTGGCGGTCTACGCCGATGCCGACCGCATCGCCCTGTCCTGGCCAGGTGGCAGCACGAGTACCGCGCTGCCGGCTGCGCCGTTCCCCGACGATCGAGTGCGCAAGTTGCTGGAGGCGGTCATCGACAGCACGGTGTTGGTGGAAGCGGACGTCCTGGCGGGCGCCGTGCGCCGCGCGGTGCCCTACGCGGGCGCGCACGGCTCGGTGACCCTCCAGCTCCACGACGGTGAGCTGCGGGTGCGGGGCAGCGACCCGCAGGCGGGCGAGTCGGAAGAGTCGGTGAAGGCCACCATCGACGGCAACCCGGTGACCAAGACCTTCCAGGCCAGGTACCTCGCGGACGCCCTCCGGGCCTTCAGCGGCCGCCCGGTGGAACTCCGCATCCAGGACGGCCTGCGCTCCACGGTCCTCACGTCACCGACCGGCGTCGACGGCATGGAGCTGACCTATTTGGTGGTCCCCCTGCGCACCAACCCCTGACAACCGAGGCGTCGGCAAAGGTCACACGATGAGGTGATCATCGACGGAAAATGTACGGAAACACCGTCACCGATCATCGGTTAGACATGACGAAGCCGCGAACCACCCCGACTCCCCAAGCCTCCCGCCCCACCACCACCCGACCACCCCACCCAGCCCGTTCCCAGCACACCGGCCAGGGCCCGCCCCCGCCAGAGCAGGACACAGACCCTGCCGAAGCAGGAACCCCGCCCAGCAGGACACCGGCCCACCAGAGCAGGGCACGGGCCGCCCGTCAGATCAGGGGCGCGGGCCCATCAGGTGGCAGCCCCAGGTACTCCAGCTGCGACCTCACCGACCACTCGGCCGCGGGCCACAGGGAGCGGTCCACGTCGGCGTACACGAGTTCGACCACCTGCCTCGCGGTGGGTGCGCCGCCCAGGCGCTCGACCGCGGCCCTGACCTGGGCCAGCCGCTGCTCGCGGTGCTTCAGGTACGCCTGGGCCACCGCCACCACGTCGGGCAGCTCGGGGCCGTGGCCGGGGAGGACGGTGGTGCCGGCGGGGAGTGCGGCCAGGGTCTTGAGGGACGCCAGGTAGTCGCCCAGCTTGCCGTCGAGGACGGTGGTGCCCCGGCCGAGGATGGTGTCGCCGGTCAGGACGGCGTCGTGGGTCAGGAAGGAGATCGAGTCGTCGGTGTGGCCGGGGGTGGCCAGGGCCCGGATCTCCAGGCCGCCCGCTTCGATGACGTCGCCGCCGGTCAGGGCCGCGGCGGCGGTGCCCAGGGAGCGGGTCACGGCGTGCACGGGGGCGTTGACCAGCTCGCCGAAGGCTCGTGCCCCTTCCGCGTGGTCGGAGTGGCCGTGGGTGAGCAGGACGGCGTCCACCGGGCCGCAGGCGGCCACCCGGTCCAGGTGGGCGCGGTCCAGGGGGCCCGGATCGACCACGGCGCAGGTCGGTGAGCCCGGGGCGCGGAGGACCCAGGTGTTGGTCCCCTCCAGGGTCATCACGCCGGGGTTCTCGGCCAGCACCACCGACGCGAACGGTGTGACCTCGCGCAGCACGCCGTACCGGGCGCCGGGGCCGGCTTCGGTGGGGTGGCGATTCCCGGCGGGGCTGCGGTTCTCGGCGGGGTGGCGATCCTCAGCAGGGCGGCGGTTTCCTGCGGGGCGGGTGTCCTCGGCGGGGTGGCTGTCCTCGGTTGCGCTCACGGCACGATCACCCTCAGCACCCCGCCCTCCCGCACGATCTTCGGAATGATCTTCAACACCTCGCGCGGCGCGGCGAGGACCTCGGCCACCGAACCCAGCTCGGCCAGGTCCGCCAATGTCACCCAGGTGGGTGGCAGCAGCGCCCGGCGACCGTTCTTCCAGTCGGCCAGGGCTTCGGTGGGGCTCTGCCACTGGCCGTCGGACGCCTCGGTGGTCTGGTCGTCCGCGCGTTGCCCCGGCGGCAGCACCGCCACGAAGAACCTGGTGTCGTAGCGGCGGGGCTCTTCCTCCGGGGTCACCCAGTTCGCCCACGGGCGCAGCAGGTCGGCTCGCAGGACCAGGCCGGCCGAGGCCAGGAACTGGGCCAGTGAGAGTTCGCGCGCCACCAGGGCCGCTCGTGCCCGCGCGTAACCGGAGGTGTCCGCGATCACCGAATCGGGCGAGGGGCCGGCCAGCAGGACCCCGGACTCCTCGAACGTCTCGCGGACCGCCGCGCACACCAGCGCACGGGCCAGCCGGGGCGGGCAGGCGAACTTCTCCGCCCACCACGACGGCGGCGGCCCGGCCCAGGCCACGGACGTGTCGGCGTCGCGCTGGTCGACCCCGCCGCCGGGGAACACCGTCATCCCGCCCGCGAACGCCATCCCGGCGACGCGCCGCAGGAGGAACGCCTCGACGCCCGCCCCGCCGTCGCGCACCAGGACCACCGTGGCGGCGTCGCGGGGCGTGGCCGGCGGTCCGTCGAGCGGTTCCGGGGCCATCTCCGGCGGCAGCACCAGTTCGTCGGGTAGTTCGCGCACGGTCCGAGCCTACGACGAGGATCACCCCCCGTGGACACCACGCGAAAAGGCTGCCTGCTCAACGTCCTGCTGTTCGGCTTCGGCGCGGTCCTCGGCACCGGTCTGACGGCGGTCGCGGCCGTGCTCCTCTTCCTGCCCTCCAGCACGACGATCTCCACGGACGAGGGAACCCCGAACGTGTACGTCAAGGAGCGGTCCCGCCTGCTGGGCGGCACCGATCACGAGGTGTGGCTGGGGCAGACCGCGGACTACGGCCACGTCGTCCCCGTCCCCGACGCGTGGGGGACCTCGCCCGAGGTCGTCCGGACGCCGGAGGGCGTGGAGCTGCGGTTCACCACCGGTGCGGGGAACGGTGACATCCGGGGTGGGCGGATCTTCGTGCCGGCGGAGGCTTACGTCGGTGGCCGATGAAAGTCGGGTGGCCGGACGGCGCGCGACCTAGGATCTGCGGTGTGGACGATCAACTGCGCGTAGGGCTCATCGGCGCCGGCCCCTGGGCGAACCAGGTGCACGCGCCGGGCATCGCCGACCACCCCGGCACCCGCCTGACCACCGTCTGGGCCCGGCGCCCGGAGGCCGCCGAGCACCTGGCGGGCACCTACGGGGCGACCACCGCGCCGACCCCCGAGGACCTGCTCGACCAGGTGGACGCCGTCGCGTTCGCGGTGCCGCCGGAGGTGCAGGCCCCGATCGCCACCGAGGCCGCCGCGCGGGGCAGGCACCTGATCCTGGAGAAGCCCATCGCCGCGACCCTGGACGACGCGGAGCGCCTGGCGGACGCCGTCGAGCGGCACGGCGTCGCCTCGCTCGTCGTGCTCACCAGGCGCTACGCCCCCGAGACCCGGGAGCAGCTGGCGCAGCTCGGTGACGCGGGTGGCTGGGTCGGCGGCAGTGCCCGCTGGCTGACCGGCGCCCTGCTCGGCGGCCCGTTCTCGCACTCCGCGTGGCGGCACGAGCGCGGCCCGCTGGACGACGTCGGCCCGCACGCCTTCGACCTGCTCGACGCCGCCCTGGGCCCGATCACCGACGTCGTCGCGGCCGACCGCTCCGAGCACGGCCTGTGGCAGGTGGTCCTGCGCCACGAGGGCGGCGCCACGAGCGTGGCCACGATGACCATGACGCTGCCGATCAACCCGGGCATCTCCGAGGTCGTGGTCTACGGCGAGCACGGTCACCGCGTGCTGGCCGACCGGGGTTCGACCGCGCAGCAGTGCTTCACCAACCTGCTGGACGACTTCGTGGCCATGGTCGACAGCGGCACGACCGAGCACCCGCTGGACGTGCGGCGCGGCCTGCACCTGCAACGGGTCATCGAGCTGGCGCGCCGGAAGGCGACGGGCGGGGCGTGAGGTCCGGGCCGGTCGGCCGGGCTGGGCGTGAGGCCCGAACCGGCCGGGCAGGGGCAGGCGCGGGGCTGGGCGAGGCATACGGCCGGGTGGAGGGCTGAGCGCGCGGCCTCGCGGGCCGGGCGGGAGGGCTGAGCGCGCGGTCGAACGGAAGGGCTGGGCGCTGGGCCAGGCGCGGGGCTGGACATACGGCCGGGTTGGGCGCTGGGCACGAGGCTCGGCCCCGGCGCCCGCGCTGAGCGGGGGCCGGGGCCGAGTCGTCGAACGCGGTGCGGCTGCTAGCCGGACTGCCTGCCGTTGTTCCGCTTGGGCAGGCCGTTGACGAACTCCGGTCCCCCGGGCCACGTCTGCTGCTCGCGCTGCGCCAGCTCCTCGTGCAACTGCTGGAGCAGCGCCCGCTCCCGGTCGCTGAGCTTGGCGTCCACGGTCGGCGGGAGCTGCACGGAGGCGGGCGCGTGCCCGTCCGCCAGCGCCGCCTGGAGCGCCGCCAGGTCGTCCGGGCCCAGCTCCATGGTCACCTCGGACCGCGACAGCGGGTGGTCGTCGGGCAGCGGCAGCGGGGTGGCGATCGCGGGCGCGATGGACAGCGGCTCGACGAGCACGGGCTCGGGCTCCGGCTCCGGCTCGGTGGTCGCGGGCTCGGCGGCCACCGGTTCGGCGGTCACGGCGGGTTCCGCGGCGGCGGGCTCGTGGACCGCGGGCTCGTCGAACGCGGGCTCGTCGAACGCGGGCTCGTGGACCGCAGGTTCGTCGAACCCGGGCTCGCCGACCGGGTGGTCATGAGCCGCGTGCTCGTGGACCGAGTGCTCGTGAGCCGCGTGGACCGCGTGCTCGACCGGGCGCCGTTCCTCCTCGGCCGGTTCGCGCACGGGCAGGCGCTTGACCGGCTTGGGCGGGAACGGTTGTGCGCCCTCGTAGGAGTCGACGCGGGCGCGTCGTGACTTGGAGCCGGTCTGGGGTTCGGCAGGCACCGGTGCCGGCTCGACCACCGGTGCCTGGTCCCGGACGTCGCCATCGAACCAGGTGGTCGGGTCGGGCGGTGGTTCGGGTGTGGTGGAGCCGGACGGGAAGAACACCTCGCGGGCCGTGGTGGTGGCCGCGGCGTGGTACTCGCCCAGCGGCGTGCCCACGGTCAGCACCTCGACCGCGGCCCGGATGCCCGCCTGCCGCAGCACGGTGTCCACCCGGTAGGCGGTGGCGGGCGCGAAGCCCGACGGGCCGATGTCCACCAGGACGACCCGCTGGGGCAGCGGTCCGGGCGTGGCGCCGGACGGGCTGGACCGCCAGGTCGCCCGCACGCCCCGCACGTCCGGCAGCGTCGACAGGGTCCGGCCGAGCACCTCGCCGAGGCCCTGGGCCGGGTCCGACTCCGCGGTGAAGCGGTGCCGGGGCACGGGCACCTGCTCGACGGCGAACAGCCGGTCGGCCAGCCCGGGGTCGGAGCGGACCCCGGCGAGCAGCTCACCGACCTCGTGCCGCTCCTCCGGGGACACCGGGATGCGCCCCGCCAGCAGGCAGCCGACCAGCAGCTCCACGGCTCTGTCCAGCTCGGCGACCGCCAGCAGCTCACGGGCCTGGGTCAACGCGTCGTCGTCGACGCGTCCGGCCAACGCCAACAGGAGGTCGTGTAAACGGACGGGGAGTCCCACTCCGTCGTTCGTCACGCCTGCTCTCCTTCCGGCCCGCGCGGGGAGCGCCGAGCTCTAGACGGGCACCAGGTGCCCGTCGGCCTCCGCGCCGGTGCACACCAGCTCCGAAGCCTCCAACGCCGCCCGGTGGTAGGGCGACAGGTCCAGTCCGGCGGGCAGGACCTCGACACACGGGTCGTGCTCGCCGAGCGCCCGCAGCACCCGCTGGAGCTCACCGGCCAGCCGGGCGAACCCTGACGTGGCGGTGACCAGGACGAGCCTCCTGGGGCCGTTCCCGCCCAGCCGCCACGAGGCCCGGACTTCGCCGACCCCGGGTCGCCCGCGCAGGGTCGCTCCGAGCACCACGGTCGCGGAGTCACCCATTGACACCCGATCGGGTGATTCCGGGGAGAAGGTGTAGCCGGGATCGGGCAGTTCGTCCAGTCCCCTGATGGAACTGATGGCGGAGCGGTCGGCCCCGTGCGGCACGAGGGCGTCCACGAGCAGGCGCTGCTCCTGGTCGGTCAGGCCGACGCGGTCGTGCAGCAGCGTGCGGGGCAGGACCCGGGCGAGCACCAGGATCCCGTCCGTGGCGGCCCAGTCGCGGAACCGCCACAGCACCTCGTCCGGGAGCCTCCCGGCCAGGCGCAGCAGCAGCTCGTGGCACGTGTCCGACATCTCACTCCCCGCCGATCTCGACGATCAGTTCCACCTCGACGGGCGCGCCCAGCGGCAACTCGGCCACGCCGACCGCCGACCGCGCGTGCCGACCGGCGTCGCCGAACACCTCGCCGAACAGCTCGGACGCGCCGTTGACCACGGCGGGCTGCCCGGTGAAGCCCTCGGCGGAGGCGACGAAGCCGACCACCTTGACCACGCGGACGACCGAGTCGAGGCCGACCAGGGCGTCGACCGCGGCGAGCGCGTTCAGCGCGCAGGTGCGGGCGTGGGCCTTGGCCTCCTCGGGGCTGACGTCGCCGCCGACCTTGCCGGTGGCCGCGAGGGAGCCCTCGACGAACGGCAGCTGGCCGGAGGTGAAGACCAGGGTGCCGCTGCGCTGGGCGGGCACGTACGCGGCGAGCGGGGCCGCCACCCCGGGCAGTTCGATGCCCAGCTCGGCCAGGCGCGCGGTCCAGCTCATGCCTTGGGCCGCTTCAGGTAGGCGACGTGCTGTTCGCCGGTCGGGTTGGGCAGCACGGTCACCAGTTCCCAGCCGTCGGCGCCCCACTGGTCCAGGATCGCCTTGGTGGCGTGGATCAACAGCGGGACGGTCGAGTACTCCCACGTCTGCATGGCGGGCAGCCTAGCGGCATCCCCCGGGTGGCGGCGGGTGTTGGCGGGCATCGGGGTCGGCCCGGACCTCCGGCCGCGGTTCCCGGACGCCCCGCCGCCGCGGTGGGGTCGTCCCCACCGGTGCCGGCCCCGCCGCGGCATGATCGGGTCGGCCCGGATCACCGCACCGGGCACCGCACCGCCGATCCCGTCGCACACGGTCACCCGGTCGAGTCTAGGGACCACCCTTTACGCAGAACTGCGGTTTCCGCAGGTGACGACGCGGTCACCAGGCGCTACCTTGATCACGTGGAAACGTGGCGGATCGTCGCCACCAGCGCGTTCCTGGTGGGCGGGCTGGTGATGGTGCTCGTGGGCATGGCGCAGGCCCGCGACCGCAAGGGCGCCCGCCCGGGGGACGTGCGGCGCGCGGCGCTGATCGGGCTGGTCGTGGTCGCGGTCGTCGCGGTGCTCATCGCCTACCTGCTGCCGTCGGTGGTGGCGTGGGGCGTGGTGGGGGCGACGGCCCTCGCGGTGGTCTTCATCACCATGTGGGACTGACGTGGCGGCCCTCCTCCGACCAGCGGATCACCCGACCGCGCGCCTAGGCTGACCCGGTGGACGGCTGGACCGACGAACTCACCCGCGCCCGCCTGCACGTGGTGACGGGCAAGGGCGGCACGGGCAAGACGACGGTCGCCGCGGCGCTGGCCCTCGCGCTGGCCACCGGCGGGCGGCGGGTGCTGCTGGTGGAGGTCGAGAACCGGCAGGGCATCGCGCGGCTGTTCGACCGGCCGCCGCTGCCCTACGCGGAGCAGCGCATCGTCTCCGCGCCCGGCGGCGGGGAGGTGCGGGCGCTGGCCGTGGACCCGGAGGCGGCGCTGCTGGAGTACCTGGACATGTTCTACAACCTGGGCTTCGCCGGCCGGACGCTGAAGAAGATGGGGGCGGTCGAGTTCGCCACCACGCTGGCGCCGGGCCTGCGGGACGTGCTGCTGACCGGCAAGGTCAAGGAGTGCGTGCGGCGGACCGGCAAGACCGGGCGGCACGAGTACGACGCGGTGGTGCTGGACGCGCCGCCCACCGGCCGGGTGGTCCGCTTCCTCGACGTCACCCGCGCCATGGCGGACCTGGCCAAGGTGGGCCCGATCAAGGGGCAGAGCGAGGGCGTGGTGCGGCTGCTGCACTCCGGCGACACGGCGGTGCACCTGGTGGCGCTGCTGGAGGAGATGCCGGTGCGCGAGACCCTGGACGCGGTGGCCGAGCTGGACGGGGCCGACCTGCGGCCGGGCGCGGTGTTCGTCAACCGGGTGCGCCCGCCGCGGCTGCCCGCCCGGTCGGTGGCCGCGGCGGCGGCGGGCCGGGTCGACGTGGAGCAGGTGCGCGCGGGCCTGGTGGCGGCGGGTCTCGACCTGGCCGAGGACGTGCTGGAGGGCCTGGTCGAGCAGACCGGGGAGCACGCCGCGCGGGTGCGCGCGGAGCAGCGGGCCAAGGAGAAGCTGGCCGAGTCGGACCTGCCGACCCTGGACCTGCCCGAGCTGACCGACGGGGTGGACGTGGCCGCGCTCTACGAGCTGGCCGAGGTGATGGTCGGGCGGGGTGTGCGGTGAACCTGCTGGACGTGGACGCGCTGCTGGACAACCCGGCGACCAGGGTGCTGGTGTGCTGCGGCTCGGGCGGCGTGGGCAAGACGACGACGGCCGCCGCGCTGGCGGTGCGGGCCGCGGAGCGGGGTCGGCGGGCGGTCGTGCTGACCATCGACCCGGCCCGCCGGCTCGCCCAGTCGCTGGGCCTGCGGGAGCTGGACAACAACCCCCGGCGGGTCGAGGGCGGGTTCCCCGGCGGGCTGCACGCGATGATGCTCGACATGCGCCGCACGTTCGACGACATGGTGTGGCAGCACGCGGGCCCGGAGCGGGCCGAGCAGATCCTGGCCAACCCCTTCTACCAGACGATCTCCACCTCGTTCTCCGGCACGCAGGAGTACATGGCGATGGAGAAGCTGGGCCAGCTCGTCGCGCGGGACGAGTGGGACCTGATCGTCGTCGACACCCCGCCCAGCCGGTCGGCGCTGGACTTCCTGGACGCGCCGCAGCGGCTGTCCACGGTGCTCGACGGCCGGCTGATCCGGATGCTGTCGGCGCCCGCCCGGGCGGGCGGGCGCGGCATCCGCAAGATCGTCGGCGCGGGCTTCGGCCTGTTCACCAAGGCCGTGTCGACGATCGTGGGCAACCAGCTCCTGAACGACGCCTCGACGTTCGTGCAGGCGCTCGACAGCACCTTCGGCGGCTTCCGGCAGCGCGCCCAGGCCACCTACGACCTGCTGCGGTCACCGGGCACGGGATTCCTGGTGATCGCGGCGCCCGAACCGGACGCGCTGCGGGAGGCCAGCTACTTCGTGGAGCGGTTGAACGCGGAGCACATGCCGCTGACCGGTCTGGTGGCGAACCGGACGCACCCGGTGCTGGCCCCCCTGCCGGCGTCGAGCGCGCTGGCCGCGGCGGACCGGCTGGAGCGCTCCGGTGACGCCCCGCTGGCCGCCGCGGTGCTGCGGGTGCACGCGGACCGCGTCGCCGTCGCCGAACGGGAGAAGCGGCTGCTCGCGCGGTTCACCCGCGCGCACCCCGGTGTTCCGCTGGTCGGCGTGCCCGCGCTGCCGACCGACGTGCACGACCTGGACGGCCTGCACGAGATCGGTCGGCGGCTGGCGGGCGAGTGAACCCCCGAGGGGGGCTCAGCCGACCTGGGACTCCTCGATGTGCTCCTGGCGCGCGCTGTCGAGCAGCTCGTGCCAGGACGTGACGTCCGGGCGGCGCCGCAGCAGCGCCCGCCTCTCGCGTTCGGTCATGCCGCCCCAGACCCCGAACTCGATCCGGTTGTCCAGGGCCTCGGCCAGGCACTCGGTGCGCACCGGGCAACCGAGGCACACCACCTTGGCCTTGCGCTGTTCGGCGCCGCGCACGAAGAGCTGGTCCGGCTCCTCATCGCGGCACGACGCCTTGATCCGCCAATCCCCCTGATTCATATCTCCCCCACCTCGGTTCACACAGTGCCCAGACTTCCCAAATCCGCCACACCCCTGCCGCGGATGCCGTAGGCTGACCACTGTCGAGTGGCCGAACCCGTGGCTGCTGTCATGGACAGTGACGGACTGTAGAGCCTTCCGGTTCCACCTCCAACCCTGGGTTGCCCACCTGTTACCTGTCTTGAGTACGAGTACTCATCCTGGGTAATCAACACTGCGCGATCTCTCGCCCACTTTCCGTGGCGCGTACCCTGACCTGCATGCGAGCCAGGAACGGCGTGCTGAAACTGCTCGGCCTGTGTCTGCTGGCCGGGGTGCTGCTGTCGGGTCTGCTGTTCCCGGTGGTCGGCTCGCTCGGGCTGGTGTCGAACCGGGCCAGCGACACCGTCGACAGCATCTCCGCGGACCTGGTCACCACCGACCCGCCGTTGATCACCACGATCACGGACAAGGACGGCGTGCCGATCGCCCACCTGTACGACCAGTACCGCGTGCTGGTCCCGCCGGAGAAGATCGCGGACGCGATGAAGGCCGCCCTGGTCTCGATCGAGGACCGCCGCTTCTACGAGCACCAGGGCGTGGACTGGCGGGGAACCATCCGGGCCGGCCTGACCAACCAGTTCAGCGGCGTGGTCACGCAGGGCGCCTCCACGCTCACGCAGCAATACGTGAAGAACTACCTCGTGCACGTGGTGGCGCGCAACAACCTGGTGGAACAGCAAAAGGCGCAGGAGCAGACGATCGCGCGAAAAGCGCGTGAAGCCCGCATCTCCATCCAACTGGAGACCAAGCTGGGCAAGGACGAAATCCTCGCGCGCTACCTGAACGTGGTGCCGTTCGGCTCGACCGTCTACGGCATCGCCGCGGCGGCCCAGGCATACTTCGAGACCACTCCGGACAGGCTGACCGTGGCGCAGTCGGCGATGCTCGCCGGCATGGTCAACAGCCCGTCCGCGCTGAACCCGGAGGTGTTCCCGGAGAAGGCGCTGGAGCGGCGCAACCAGGTCATCGACAAGATGGTCGAGAACGACAAGCTGTCCCGGGACACGGCCGAGGCGGCGAAGGGGGAGCCGCTGGGCCTGGCCACGCCGGTGCGCACGCCGCCCAACGGCTGCGTCGGCGCGGGCCCGGAGAACGGGTTCTTCTGCTCCTACGTGCTGAACTACCTGGAGCGCAACGGTTTCAGCCTGGAGCAGCTCAAGACCGGCGGCTACACCGTGCAGACCACTTTGGACCGCACCATCACCTCCCAGGCCAAGCAGGCGGCCGAGGCGCAGGTGTCCAAGTCCACCAACGGCATCGCCAACACGCTGGCGATCGTGCGGCCGGGCCGGGAGCGCCACGAGGTGGTGGCGCTGGTGGCCAACCGCGACTACGGGTTGAAGGCCGACCAGTTCCAGACCCAGTTCGACCTGCCGTCCGGGGTGGAGAACAAGTTCGGCGCCGGGTCCGTCTACAAGGTGTTCACCGCGGCGGCGGCGCTGGAGAAGGGCATGGGCATCGAGAACACCGTCGCCACGCCCACCTCGCACGTGTCGCGGGTGTTCAAGGGCGGCCCGCCCGGCTGCCCGTCCACCGGCGAGCCGGACACCCGCTGGTACTGCCTGCGCAACTACGACAGCAGCTACCCGGCGCAGATGTCGTTGCAGACGGCGTTGCAGACCTCCCCGAACACCGGGTTCGTGATCCTGGAGGAGCAGCTGGGCATGGACCCGGTGGTGGACATGGCGGGGCGGCTGGGGCTGCGCGAGACCATGGCCACCAACCTCTCGGGCGTGCGGCCGGACACGCGGGCCAAGGACGCCAAGCTGCGGGTGTCGCAGACCGAGTTCTACAAGTCCAACGGCGGCAGCGCGTCGTTCACCCTCGGTCCCGCGCCGACCAGCACGCTGGAGTTGGCGAACGTGGCGGCCACCATCATGAGCGGCGGCGTGTGGTGCCCGCCGTCGCCGGTCTCGAAGGTGCTCGACCGCAACGGCGAGCAGGTGCCGGTCAACGAGGCGCCGTGCGAGCAGGTCGTGGCCGAACCGCTGGCCAACGGCCTGGTGACCGGGCTGTCGAAGGACGACCAGGGCGCGGGCACCGCGGCCGCGGCGGCGCGGGCGTTCAACTGGAAGCGGCCGATGATGGGCAAGACCGGCACCACCGAGGACTACAAGTCGGCGGCGTTCATCGGCTCGACGCCCGAGTTCGCGGGCGCGGTGCAGACGTTCAACGACGGCCCCAACCCGAGCCCGATCTGCGTGGGCGGCGCGCCGCGGCTGTGCCGCGACGGCACGATCTTCGGCGGCACCGTCCCCGCGCGCACCTGGTTCGACGCGATGACCGACGTCCACGCGGGCCTGCCGGTGACGGGCCTGCCCGCGGTCGAGGAGCGCTACCTCAAGGGCGGCAGCGAGATCCGCATCCCGGAGGTGGTCGGCCGCAACGTCAACGACGCCACGCGGACCCTGGAGGAGGCCGGGTACAAGGTCTCCGTGCAGAACCGCAACTCCGAGCAGCCGAAGGGCCGCGTGGTGGGCCAGACGCCGCGGGGCAGCGCGCTGAAGGGCACCGTGGTGACGCTGCTGGTGTCCACGGGCTACGTGCCGCCGCCGCAGCCCACCCAGCCGACCACGGTGCCGGAGCAGCCCCAGCCCCAGCCGACCGGGCCGGGCCGGCCGGAACCCGGGCGGCCCACCGGGGGGATCACCATCCCGATCGAGCCGCCGGGCAGGTAGCGCCGGTGGGGGCCCCGGGCCCCCGCCGGGTCACCGGCGCGCCAGGCCGGCTTCGACTCCACCCGGCGCGCCAGGCCGGCTTCGACTTCACCGCCGCGCTAGGCCAGCTTCGACTTCACCGCCGCGGCCACCCGGCCGCCCTCGGCGCGCCCGGCCACCTCGGCGTTGACCGCCTTCATGACCTGGCCCATCTGCTTCATCCCGGGCCGCTCACCGGACTCGCCGGCCAGGGTCGCGAGCACGCCGTCCACCAGGGTGGCCAGCTCGTCATCGGACAGCTGCGCGGGCAGGTACGCCTCCAGCACCTCCGACTCGGCGCGCTCCAGCTCCGCCTTCTCCGCGCGCCCGGCGCCCGCGAACGCCTCCGCGGCCTCCTTGCGCTTCTTCACCTCGCGGGTGATGACCTTCCGCACCTCGTCGTCGCTCAGCGCGCGGGCGGCCTTGCCGGAGACCTCCTCGGTCGTCACGGCCGTCAGCGCCATCCGCAGCGCGCCCGCCCGGACCGTCTCCCGGTTCTTGATCGCCGCCGTCAGGTCCGCCTGCAACCGCGCCTTCAGCTCCGCCATGGCCGGAACCGTACCGGGCCACCCGGCACGCCCCGAATCGGTCGAGCCCCTACCCTCGAAGGCGTGAACACGCTCGGCCGCGCCCTCCTCGCCACCACCGCACTCGGCACCGCCACCGTCGCCTACGCGGCGGGCATCGAACGGCGGCACTGGACACTCCGGCAGGCCACCGTGCCGGTCCTCGCGCCGGGCTCGGCCCCGCTGCGCGTGCTGCACCTGTCGGACCTGCACATGCTCCCCGGGCAGCGGTCCAAGCAGCGGTGGGTCGCGGCGCTGGCCGAGCTGGAACCCGACCTGGTCGTCAACACCGGCGACAACCTGGCGCACCAGCAGGCCGTGCCCGCGGTGATCCGCGCCCTGGGCCCCCTGCTCGAACGGCCCGGCGCGTTCGTGTTCGGCAGCAACGACTACTTCGCGCCGCGCCCGAAGAACCCGGTGCGCTACCTGCTGCCGTCGGCGAAGACCAAGCGCGTCCACGGCATCCCGCTGCCGTGGCGCGACCTGCGGGCGGCGATGGTGGAGCGCGGCTGGCTGGACCTGACGCACGTGCGCCGGACGTTCGAGGCGGGCGGGCTGAGGATCTTCGCCGCGGGCCTGGACGACCCGCACCTCAAGCGGGACCGCTACGAGGAGATCGCGGGCGAGCCGCCGGCGGCGGACCTGCGGCTGGGCGTGACGCACTCCCCCGAGCCGCGGGTGCTGGACGGATTCGCGGGCGACGGCTACGACCTCGTGCTGGCCGGCCACACGCACGGCGGGCAGCTGCGCGTGCCGGGGTACGGGGCGATCGTGACGAACTGCGACCTGGACCGGTCGCGGGCCCGCGGGGTGTCGCGGTGGGGCGCGCACACGTGGCTGAACGTGTCGGCCGGGCTGGGCACGTCGCCGTACGCGCCGGTGCGCTTCGCCTGCCCGCCGGAGGCGAGCCTGCTGACCCTGGTGGAGCGGCCTGTCGACGCAGGTCAGGCCGGGTTTGGCGCGGAAGTGGACACCCGGTTCGGAGTGGGTGGGGGGATCAGGTAGAGTTCTCCTCGTTCCACCGGGAAGCCGGTGGGGCGGGGTGTGGCGCAGCTTGGTAGCGCGCTTCGTTCGGGACGAAGAGGTCGCAGGTTCAAATCCTGTCACCCCGACCAGCTCAGGCTCGGTCCACCGCGCGGTGGACCGAGCCTGACTTGCTTTGACGTGGCAACAGGTCCGGAGCTTGGTCCGAGCGCACCAGGAGACGGCGCAACCCACGATCTCGACCTTCAGTCGCATGATGTGAGTGTCAACGGCCACGGAGCCCGACTACGGACGAGCCACGGTCCACCAGACCGCAGGACCTCAGCACGAGAAGCTACGGACCTGGTCAGGGTTGTTGGTTGAGACTGCAGGTTCGGTCCTGTCGTCTTGACCACGGATCACGGTGGCAAAGGCGAGGACCAGTCTGAAATGTTCTTCAATCACCTTTGGGTGCGGCAGGCCGGGCAAAAGTGTCAATCACTTGGGTGAGCAGTCTGTCCTCCGTCACAGCAAAGCACCACAGCGCCCTCCAGGTGTTCTGGTGCACTACCGTGCGGTGAGCAGCTGGGTTGCGATAACGCTGACTCAGCCGCCGAAGCGGTACGGTAAGGTCCGCTACGGCATCGGAGGCGAAACCCTGGTTATCCAGAAAATTCCTGACTGCAAGAAATTCAGGTTTTGCTGAAAAATTCACTCCTGCTGATTTTTCCACCAGTGTGATGACCTGCCCTAGAGTGGCCCGCCCCCATACCTCTGACAACTGCTCGTCATGCATCGTTGCAGGTGTTATGACGTGATCGTGCAAGATTCTTTCCACGCCTGCACAAATACCGATGATAGCACCAGAAAAATCATGAGACCATTGAGGCTCATCGTCATCGGCAAGCAGGGAAAATCCGATGTAGTCAGCTGTGGCGAACATCGTCTGCACAGATTCGCCGAGGACGCTCCACCGCTCATCGCCCAGTTCTACCCGCATGCGACGGCGAGAGTGATTGAGCGCGGCTTGCGGGAGGGCGGCCCCGTATGCTTTCAGTTCCTCCTTCGCTGCTCGATAGCCTCTTTCCAAGGCTTGTTCGGCGCCCTCTTGGTCATCAGCGATGAGGACGTCCAGTCTCGGAATAGCGAGCATGTCCAGAACAACGGTCACAAGCGGCGCCACGGCTTCCCTGCTCGCTACGTGCGAGGCCGGGGTGAGCTCGATCGCGAACAAACTGCCGACTCCCTCGCGGGACCTGTACTCGACACTCGACGGTTCCATCGCGGCTGTGCTGTGGTGCAGGATCGCCCCTAGGGGTTCCTGGGCAAGGGAGAAGTTGCTCTGGTAGCCCAGGATCTTGTAGAGCTCGTCGCTGGGCAGGCCCAAGCGCTGCCGCAGTTTCGGGTCGATGATGGCGAACCGTTCTGTACCATCACGCAGAACAGCACGAATAACTATGTCCGGCACACCACCGAGCACCTTTTTTGGCTCATCATTTTGATACCAAAGCGGTCGATGCGCGGGGGAGATACTGGCCGGAGATCTCTGAAAATACACTTCGAGGGTGCCGGAGTACTGGTACCACGTATAAGCAGCACGACCGCGGCGCCATTGCAGGTGCAAGTCGGGTACCGGGACCACCAACTGTGCGGATATTTCTTCCACCAGCAGATGTAGGCACCACAGCTCGAACAACTTCGAGTCGAATTTCTCGCCGTAATAAAATTCCCACTCCAGGTCACCCGGCTCTGCTACGGGTTCACCGATCAATACCTGAGTCACCCAGCCCACCAGATCCCGGTACGGAGCGGGGTTGGCGATCTCCCGACGACGTAGCCGACGTCGTACGTTCGTCAGCAGTTCTTGCTCGGCCCGGCGGTGTACCACGTGTTTAGCCGCAGTCCAACAGGCATGGAACGCAGGAAGGCGAAGCACCCTCTCCAAGGCTTGCCGCTCCTCCGCACAACGCTTCCTCTCCTCGCCCGTCGCCGGTATTCCGACCGCAGTCGAAGCAGCGCGCAACTCTGCCAGGACCCACTGAGCGGCATAGGTCGCCAGGACGTTCTCCGGCGTCTGCTCACTGCGCTGCGCCACCAGCACTGGATACGTGGGTACATCCGTAATCATCCCGAGCCGCGTGATGTAGCGGTTCACATCCAGCGTCCCGCTGAGCTGTCCGGTGCTCTCCTCCGGCTGGAGGTGGTAGCGGAAGGTTGCCCGACCGAGAATGCGCTCCAGGAGTGCACGCAAGCGTCGAGCTGCCGCCAGCGCCACTCGCAGGCGGAGGGCGGCGAGCAGCGCGCCGCCCTCACCGGAGAGGTCTTCGCGGTGCCCGAGCGCTTCGAGCGGAGCCATGGGGCGGCGGCCGGTGGAGAAGTACCGCCCGACCACCGTGATGGCAGCGCCGACAGCGGCTCGTCGCTCAGCCTTGCTCAACGTGCCGCTGCGGGCGGGCAGTGCATCTCCTGGGTCAGGCACAGCCTCCGAACCAGCATTGTTGAATGCAGAATCGGTCATGGTACCCGGTGCGGGTCAACCAGGTGCCGCAATGCCTCTGCGGCGATCCTGAACTGGAGCCTCTCAAACAACTGGGTGAAGAACTCCGCCTCATCCCCCACGCCGGCCATCTGAGGTACCAGTCGATCGGCCACCGCATCGTCCATCATGGCGACCACATCATCCTTGTGGTCGCTCACCCACCGGAGCAGCACGACACGCAGCACGTCCAACACCTGAGCGGTGCCTACCGGCCACCCCGCTCCCTGGTCGGGGTGACGCACACCGTCGATAACGGCCTGCAAACGAGCCAGCACCCCTCCGAACTCCTGGTCCACGACGTTGAGCGGAGGGACGACCAGAACGCTGCCGTACGTCTTCGCGAGCCACTCCTGGGCAGCGGCGAGAGCGTGCCGCAATTCCCGTGTGATAGGAGCGTTCTCGGAAGGCCGCTCATCCGGCACCCCAACTGTGACGAACTGGAATCTCCGCGTCAGTCCCTGTGACATCTGGTTGACGAACGAGGTGTCCAGGTCGTTCATCGCCGCGATGATCCGGAACCTGGAAGGCAGCCAGAGCTTCTTCCGGTTCTCCTGCGGTTCGAACCACAGGTCGATCGGCGTCTTCGCCAGGTGCCTCGGATCGGACGAGGACAGCACCGTGAACAACGAACCGATGGCCTTGTCGATGTCAGCACGGTTGAACTCATCGATAAACAGCCACGTTGCCTGGAAACCTGCGCTGGATCCTTCTACATCCTCTGCCGGGGACAAGTCTTCGGCCAGGTCCTGTCGCACGGTGATGGCGCAGTCGACGGCTGCGGCGGTTACCACGCCGTGCGTTTGGGTCAACTTGCCGTCCCCACTGGGGCGGAACCCGCCGACGACTTGGTACGGGGACCACTCGCTGGTGGCGGTGGTCTGGATCAGGTCGACTTCGAATGCGTCCGCCAGGAAGCGCGCCAACGTCGTCTTCCCCGTACCAGGCGGGCCCTGCAGGACAAGATTGCCGACGAGGAGCGCGGTCACGCATCGACGGACCAGACGCTCCGGGTCGGGTAGCACGATGTACTCACTGTCGAGCCGCCTGAGGACCTGTGCGGCCAACGTCTCGATATGGACATCACGCAGCGTGTGGTGGCAGATGTCTTCGGTCCAGGCGAGGCTTTCGGACTTCCCGTCGGACTGCTGCTCGTCTTCTTGCGGGCGAGACTCCAACCGGATTCCGGATCGCGACGTTGAAGCCCTTTCGGTTTCCTGTCCGTGAAAGAGGTCCGGATTTTTTCCCTGATCAGCTTCTTCGGAAGCGAACAGAGCCGGGCCAAGGTCGGATGAGGCGAGGAGGTCCGGCGTCCACTCCGGCTCTCCCAGAAACGGTTGGATGAACGATGAAGCAGAAGTGATGCGCATAAAGTCCTGCACGGCAAGACCGATCACATCAGCTGCGACCTCATGCAGTTCCTCCTTCTCGGGTTCCGACTTCCAGTCGTGATTACGGGCGAGGAATACCGCCAGCGCGTCTCGTCCAGGCAGCTTCACTCGACCGAGGGACTCGAGCAGGACGCTCAGCGCGTTCGGAAGCAATCCGTTCTTGAAGTGGTTGTCGACAAAGAGGACAGTCTGCTTACCTCTCCTCGTGCCGGTGTTCCACACCGTGGAGCGCCCGGAATCAGCGATCTTCAACCACTTGCCGCTCCCGGAGCGAACGAAAGGGTTGATCCGGCCGTGTGTCGGGTTGTGCGGCAGGAGCACGAACAGGTCATCTACAGCTCGGTCGACGCCGGAGATCGTGTTCGGGTATCGAGCAGCCTGCACCCGACATGCGGCCAAGAAGGTGGACATCCAGTTCGAACGGTGCTTGCTGTCACCAGCATGTTCAGCGAGCTGCTTCAGGGCCTTTTCCAGAGCTTCCTCGGAAACGCGAGGCATTCACACCCCCATGGCGTCGTGTGCGTGCAGTCTACGAGAGACGGGGGTAGCCGGTACGCGGAACGGACGAACAGGGCCCCTTCAACGATCCCCACGTCGCGGCCAAAGAGCTCCGGGGTCCGGCACCAGCGAGGACGGCTTGACGCCGAGCGCTTTTGCGAGCGCGTGAACGGTGCCGACCCGTGGACGTGTGGCCCCCGTCTCAATACGGGCGATCGTGACGCGACCAACTCCCGACTCACAGGCCAGGCGCTCCTGGGTCCAGAGCCGCTTGAGTCGAGCGTACCTTATCCGCTTACCTAGGCTTTGAGCTGGGCTTTCCTCGCTTCTCATGATACTCTAACGATACAAGAATACTACTGACGAACGACAGCCCACCGGGCGAGTTCACCTACCCGGCGCCGTAACATACGTTCGATTGGCAACACACGCATGACGATGGAGGAACACCCCTGTGGCCACCGCCCCGAGTCCCCGGTTGCCGGACATCAAGCCGAGGACGCCCGTAGTCGCGCTCGACCGGTCCGCGTGGGTCGGCCGAGCGGAGCGGTTCGCCCTTGCACGCGTAGCCCCTGTCGTCGGCATGGCGGTGCCCTTCATCCGGCGCGTGGTCGACCACAACAGCACCTTGTCCGTGGACGACGTACTGCTCCTGCTCGATCAGGATGCGTTTTCCGAGACCTTCGTCCCGCGCAGCAAGGTACTTCAATATCTCACCACCGAACCGCAACTTCCTGAAGCCTCCGAACCGATCGTTGATCCGGACCCTTACGCTCTCGTGCATGGCAACGTCCTGGGCCGCCTGCGGCGAATCGCCCACAGTTCTGTGCAGTGCGTAGTGACATCAAGCCCTTATTGGGGGATGCGCATCTATAAAGATTCCGTTACAGTTACCTGGGCCGACGGCGAAGAATGTGTTTACGGTCACGAGCAGACGCCCGATGGATTTATCCGTCATACTATTCAGATCCTTCACGAGCTAGGTTCAGTATTGACCGGTAACGGCTCGATCTGGTGGAACCTGGGCGACACCTACAACACACGCACGCAGATCCGGAGCAATGCAGCCGAGACGCTGCGTGCAATGCAGGGAAAAGATACCCGATCTTGGGGCGACTATGAGTGCCGAAGGTACAGTGCAGGACACGTGTACCTGAAAGATGGCGAACAGGCAATGATCCCCTCACAGGTGGCGGAGCGGGCCAGTCGGATCGGCTACCACGTCAAGAGCATGATCAGCTGGGCGAAGATCAGTAGCACCCCCGAGCCACAGAACTCCAGGGTCAGCAGGGCGGTGGAGTATGTCCTGCACCTTTCCAAGACGCGCACGCCGAAGTTCGACAAGTCGGGTTACCTCACCACCAAAGCCGCGCTGGGCGGCCGCAACCACGTTGAGTCTGAAAAACTGTCCGACGTGTGGGTAATGCAGACTTCCAGTGGTCGAGGTGGGCACGGAGCTCAATTCCCTACCGCCCTGCCCGGTCGGTGCATCGTACTGAGCACTGATCCTGGCGATGTTGTACTGGATCCCTTTGTTGGAAGCGGTAGTTCCGGTGTCGCAGCCCTCAAGTTGAAGCGTCGATTCATCGGTGTTGATGTGTCTCAAACCTATCTCAAGACCGCCGAGAAGGTACTCAACTCCATTCCCGACGAAGCTCTCGACGAGGTGCCCACCGTTGAATCCGCACCCTCAGAAGATCCGACGGAAGAGCCCTTGATGCTTCCGATGACGGACATAGCATAGAAAGTCACCGCGGCACACGGCCACTATATAGAACGCCAATTTCGGCTGGCAGGGCAGACAGATCGGCAGGCTTCTGCGGCAGAGAATCTCGGATGAAGAGGTCCAGTTCTCCGAGTATTAGCGATCGTCGCGACCTATGACCTGCAGTCCATGGCCACGGTTGCACAGCATATCAGGAACGTTTGTCGTGAATGCTCTCCACCTCGTACCATACGGGGGGTCGAGGGCTGAATGCCTTCAGAAATTTCATGTCCTGGTCGTGGAAGCATGAGGAACCGAGGCGGCACCGCGCCGCGCTGGACAGACGACTCTGAATGCTGCTACCGAGCTTCACAAGGCCAATAAGTTCGGGTTGACCGTGAACCGCAGTACCGAGCACAGGCGCGAACAAACGCGCTCTACCGCGTCGGCTGAACCGACTGTGCTCGTGGTGCTGGCTACCGGCAGATGCGCTGCGGCCCTGGGCGATAGCACTATCACGTAGCTGCGCGATGGGTATATGACCCGCGGTTTGGTCGCCGTGCCAGCACGGCGTACCTCTTGAGAACGTGTACGGGGTCGCCGCGCGGGCGCGGGTCGGCCGGGTCCGGGGGGAGCCCCGACCGACCCGCCGAAGAGGACTAGCGCGCGTGCGGGCGCAACTCGGCGAGCTTGCGGAGCAGTTCCCCGACCTCGTTCCAGTCGAGCTTCGCCGACTCGCCGGGCGGGGTGTGGAGGCACACGTCGCCGTCCTCCGTCAGGGACACCTCCAGCGTCCGCCGACGACCCAGCGCGTCCACGCACGGCACGCGGCCGCCCTGCCGAACCGTGTTCTCGATCATCGGTCAGACCTCCCCTGTTCGGGTTCGTATGTTCGGAACGTCGTTCGTCCGATCGTGGGCGTTACGCACTACTCCCCGCTGTTGCCACAGTGATTACTTGGCCACCAAGCGAAGGGTCGTCACGTTCCGTTAGCCCGAACGAGTGAAGGTTGACGATTCAACTCACTGAACGTAACGAGCGGCGGGGCTCGTGCGACGACGAGGCAGCGCGCCCGGACCGAGGTCCGAGGTCCGGGCGCCACCAGCCGAGGAGAGTCCCATGAGCATCACCTCCGCCTCCCGCCCCGCCTCCCGCGGCTGGCTCCCCGTCCTGGCGTGGACCCACGTCACGCTGGGGTTAGCCGGTGTCGTGGCGGTCCTGGCCTCGCCCCTGTTCGGCCTCGTGACGGGCGCCCTGGTCCTCACCGCGGCCCTCGCGGTCCGCTCGTTGCGCCGCGCCGCGCTGACCGTGGACCGGATCTTCGAGGAGGAGCTGGACCGCTGACGACGAAGTCGAGTGGTCACTCTCCGCTTCCTCCCACCCGGCCGGTTGGCATGATCGGGTGGTGACAGATCGCGCGGAACGCACCGCCCGGCGCCGTCGGCTGTACGGCGAGGGCGACCTGGCC
The DNA here is from genome assembly GCF_042658445.1 of Saccharothrix lopnurensis. Taxonomy (NCBI): domain Bacteria; kingdom Bacillati; phylum Actinomycetota; class Actinomycetes; order Pseudonocardiales; family Pseudonocardiaceae; genus Saccharothrix; species Saccharothrix lopnurensis. Next base: position 123,271 of record NZ_JBHSQO010000002.1, read on the forward strand.
GCCCTGCCGGTGTTCGCCGGCGGCTTCATCAACTTCGGCTACTGGCGCGGTGTCGACCTCGCCGGCGAGCTGACCACCGAGCAGCGCGTCGCCAGCCAGGAGGCCCTCTACGACCTCGTCCTCGACGCCCTGGCCCCCCGCCCCGGCGACCGCGTCCTGGAGGTCGGCTCCGGGGGCGGCGTCGGCGCCCGCCGCACCCTGCGCCACGACCCCGCGCTGGTCCGCGGCCTGGACCTGGAGCCGGAGCAGGTGGCCCGCGCCACCGCCGCCAACGACGACCCGCGCGTGGCGTTCACCACGGGCGCCGCGCACGACGTGCCGTTCCCCGACGCCTCCTTCGACCGCCTGCTGTCCGTGGAGGCCGCCCAGCACTTCGAGGACGTCCCGGGCTTCGCGCGGGAGGGCGCGCGCGTGCTCGTCGACGGCGGCCGGTTGGCGGTGACCACGTTCTTCGCCACGAGCGCGGCCGCCGCGCCGGAGCTGGTCCGGCTGGTCCGCTCCTTCACCTCCGGCCTCGACCTGCCCCACCCCGTGGACGAGGTGCTCGACCACCTGCGCGCCGCCGGCCTCGCGGACGTGACCGCGACGAGCATCGGCGAGCACGTGTGGTCGGGCCTGGACCGCTGGCTCGAACTCGGCCCGCACCCGAACGGGTGGGACCGCGCCTACCGGCGGGCCGCCGACCGGGGTCTGCTCGACTACTACCTGGTCACCGCCGGGAAGCCGGCAGGATCGGGGGTGTGACGACGCACCCGACCGCCGAGGTCCCCGACCCGCTGCTCCCCGACGCCGAGGCCGAGGCGCGCTGGCGCGCCCGCTTCACCGCGCCGCGCGTCAGCCTGCCCGGCTGGGCCGACGACGCGCCGGACCGCAACCTGTACCTGTCGAACGCCGGCGGGGTGTGGGAGGTCTACGCCTGGGACCGGGCCGCCGACACCCACCGGAGGGTCACCGACCGCCCGAACGGCACCTCCCACGCCGCGCTCACCCCCGACGGCGCGGAGATCTGGTGGTTCGACGACACCGACGGCGACGAGTTCGGCACCTGGGTGAGCGAGCCGTTCACCCCGGGCGGGAGCCCGCGGCCCGCCGTCGAGGGCGTGCCCGCGGCGTACCCGGCGGGCCTGGAGATCGGCCACGACGTGGTCGCCGTCGGCACCTCCACCGACGACGGCACCACCGTCTACGTCTCGCGCGGCGGCGGCCCCGCCGAGGTGGTCTACCGGCACGAGAACGACGGCGGCGTGTCCGCGCTGTCCAAGGACGAGACGCTGGTGGTGCTCGCGCACTCCGAGCACGGCGACAACCGGCACGCCGCGCTGCGCGTGGTGACGCCGACCGGCGAGCGGGTCGCGGACAAGTGGGACGGCCCCGGCAAGGGCCTCGACGCGATCGCGTTCAGCCCGGTGCGCGGCGACAACCGGCTGCTGGTCGGCCACGAGCGGCGCGGCCGGGACGAGCTGCTGATCTGGGACGTCGCCGCCGGCACCGAGACCGAGGTCGTGATCGACCTGCCCGGCGAGATCAGCGCCGACTGGTACCCGGACGCGCGGGCGCTGCTGGTCGCGCACACCTTCCGGGCGCGCAACACGCTGCACCGCTACGACCTGGGCACCGGCGGGCTGACCCCGCTGGACACCCCGCCCGGCACGGTCGGCGGCGCGCACGTGCGCCCGGACGGCGCGGTGGAGTACTCGTGGTCCTCGGCGGCCCGGCCGGGCGTGGTGCGGGTGCTCGGCGCGGACGGCGACGAGCGGGTGCTGCTCACGCCGCCCGGCCACGAGGCGCCGCCCTCGGTCGACCTGGAGGACGTGTTCGTCGGCGAGGTGCACGCCCTGGTCGCGCGGCCGTCCGGCGCGCCCGATGGCCCGCTGCCGACCGTGTTCCACCTGCACGGCGGGCCGCACTCGGCCGACGAGGACCGGTTCTCCGCCTACCGGGCGGTGTGGCTGGACGCCGGGTACGCCGTGGTCCACGTCAACTACCGCGGCTCCACCGGCTACGGCTCGAAGTGGCGTGACGCGATCGAGGGCAGGCCGGGCCTGACCGAGCTGGAGGACGTGGCGGCGGTGCACGACTGGGCCGTCTCCTCCGGGTTCGCCGACCCGGCGAGGTGCGTGGTCAACGGCGCGTCGTGGGGCGGCTACCTCACCCTGCTGGCCCTGGGCACCCAGCCCGAGCGGTGGGCGGCGGGCGTGGCGGGCGTGCCGGTGGCCGACTACCTGGCCGCCTACGAGGACGAGATGGAGCCGCTGCGGGCGTTCGACCGGGCCCTGTTCGGCGGGTCGCCGCAGGAGCTGCCCGACCGGTACCGCGAGTGCTCGCCGCTGACCTACGTGGACGCGGTGCGCGCGCCGGTGCTGGTGCTGGCGGGCGAGAACGACCCGCGCTGCCCGATCCGGCAGATCGACAACTACCTGGACCGGCTGGCCGAGCGCGGCGCCGCCTACGAGGTGTACCGGTACGACGCCGGCCACGGCTCGCTGGTGGTCGCGGAGACCATCCGGCAGACCGCGGCCGAGGTCGCGTTCGTGCGGCGCGTGCTGGGCTGAGGAGTTCCCGGTGGCCCGGGAACGGACCACCGGGGAACTCCGCGGAGCGCGGCGCGGCCACCGGGTCGTCCCGGTGACCGCGCTCCGCCGCTCGGGGTCAGGCTTGCTGGGCCTGCCACATCCAGTGCGCCTGCTCCAGGTTCCTGGTGATCTCGATCAGCAGGTCCTGGCTGACCAGGTCGGCCTTGTCGACCTCGTCGATCCGCGCGCGCAGCCGCTCGATCAGCGTGGCGAGGGCGGTCACGACCGCCGCGACGACGTCGGCCTCCCGCAGCCAGTCGTCCGGGAACTCGGGCACGCCCGAGCCCGCGGCCACCGTCCCGGCCTTGCCGTTCGGCGAGATGCCGAGCGCGGCGGCCCGCTCGGCCACCTCGTCGGTGTAGGTCCGCGCGGTGGTCACCAGCTCGTCGAGCTGGAGGTGGACGCTGCGGAAGTTCTTGCCGACCACGTTCCAGTGCGCCTGCTTGGCGACCAGCGACAGGTCGATCAGGTCGACCAGGGTGGCCTGCAGGACCGCTCCCACCGCGGCCTTGTCGGACTCGGACAGCGGGCTGGTGATCGGGCTCTTGCTCATTGCCTGACGCCTCCTTCAGACGGTGGCGGTGACGGCCACCTCGATGTTGCCGCGAGTGGCGTTGGAGTACGGGCAGATCCGGTGCGCCGCGGCGACCAGCTGGTCGGCCTGGTCCTGCTCGACCCCCGGGAGGTGGGCGACGAGCGCCACGCCGAGCCGGAAGCCACCGGTCTCGTCGCGGCCCAGGTCCACCTTCGCGGTGATGCTCGTCTCGCCGAGCCGGACCTTCGCCTGGCCGGCGGCGACCTTCAGCGCGCTGTGGAAGCAGGCCGCGTAGCCGGCCGCGAACAGCTGCTCCGGGTTGGTCTTGTCGCCACCGGGGCCGCCCAGCTCCTTCGGCGTCGCCAGCTGCTCGTCGAGCACGCCGTCCGACGACCGGACCTCGCCGTTGCGCCCGTCGCCGACCGCGACGGCTTCCGCCGTGTAGAGCACCTGCATCTGACGCTCTCCTCTGAGCTGGTGGTTGGTCCCGCGAATAGTTCCAACACCCGGCCGGCGCCGTTCCACACCGGGTGGTGCGGCAGCTCACGCCCTCGGGGAAGTCCTACCCCCTCAGTCGGCCCTCGACACGGCGAACTCGGTCACCTGTCGCCCGATCGTGCGGAGCTGGTCGGCCACCGAGGGCGCCGAGCAGCCGCCGTCGGCGTCGAAGTCGACCTCCTGCGAGTTGACCGCCGCGCCCAGGGGCGTGGGCCAGCCGCGCAGGGCGTGCACGATCGACCGCAGCGCGGTCAGCGTGGTCACCGACGCCTGCCAGCCCATGGCCGTGGCCACGCAGCCGACCGCCCGGCCGTCCAGGTACGGGCGGCCGTCGCCGCGCAGGTCCTCGATGTAGTCCAGGGCGTTCTTGACCAGGCCGGACACCGTGCCGTGGTAGCCGGGCGAGACCAGCACCACGCCGTCGGCCACGCGCAGGGCCTCGACCAGCCGGTCGGCGTTGTGCGCGCGCTCGGGGACCGCCGGGTCGTAGAACGGCAGCACCAGGTCCGGCCCGCAGACCTCGATGGTCTTGGCGCCCGCCTCGGCCGCGCCGGCGAGCGCGATGCGCATGGCGCGCTCGGACTGCGAGTTGGGGCGGAGCGAGCCGCCGATGCCCACCACGGTGACCGTCATGGTGACCGATACTGCCACTTCGACCTAGGTCGAGGTCCACTCCTCGCCTACGGGTCTACCCGCTAGTAACGTGGTTCTCATGTCGAAGCTCGCCGAATCCGTGCCCTCCGGCGTCCTCGCCGGCGCCCTGCGCTTCGCGTTCGGGCTGCCCGCTCCCCTGCGGCGGCTGGTCGCCGGCCGGCCGATCACCGTGGACGGCCAGCGGCTGCACCCCGAGGCCCAGCTCCTGCTGCGGTTGCAGCAGCTCAGCGGGGAGGACTGGCGGACCACGTCGCCCGCGGAGAACCGCCTCGGGCTGACCCGCAGCAACCAGCTGGTGTGCGGGCCGGTGATCGACGGCGTGGCGGTGCGCGCGCTGTCCGCGGACGGCGTCGGGGCCCGCTTCTACGAGCCGACGGACCTGCCCGGGGGCTCGCCGCTGCTGGTCTTCTACCACGGCGGCGGCTGGGTCAGCGGCGACCTCGACAGCCACGACAACCTGTGCCGGTTCCTGGCCGTGGAGGGCGGCGTGCGGGTGCTGGCGGTGGACTACCGGCTCGCGCCCGAGCACCCGTTCCCGGCCGCCGCGGACGACGCGCGCACCGCGTTCGAGTGGGCGGTGGCGCACGCCGGGGAGCTCAAGGTCGACGCGCGGCGCATCGCCCTGGGCGGCGACAGCGCGGGCGGGAACCTGGCCGCGGTGACCGCGCTGGAGGCGGGCGAGGTCAAGCCGGTGTTCCTGCTGCTGTTCTACCCGGCGGTGGACGCCTCGGTGCGGCGGCGGTCGCGCGACCTGTTCGGCCGCGGGTTCTTCCTCACCGACGAGAAGATGGACTGGTTCCTGGACCACTACGCGCCCTCGCGCGAGTCGCACACCGACCCGAGGCTGTCGGTGCTGCTGGCGGAGGACCTGAGCGGCCTGCCGCCGACCTACCTGGCGACGGCCGGGTTCGACCCGCTGCGCGACGAGGGCGAGGCGTTCGCCGCGAAGCTGGCCGAGCAGGGCGTGCCGGTGGTGCTGCGGCGGCACCCCGGGCTGTTCCACGGGTACGCCAACATCCTCGGGGTCGGCGGGGTGTTCCGGGAGGCCGTGGCCGAGGCGGTGGGCTCCCTGCGCACCGGGCTGGCCCTGGCCAACGCGCGGCAGGACGTGCAGGAGACGGCCTAGCCACCGGGGCGGCCGGACCGGGGCCGCACCGGACCGGACCCAGCCGCACCGCACCGGCCACCGCACCCGGCACGACGTCGCGGGACGTCGTGCCGGTTCGGCTTCCCGCACGGCGGCCGCGGGAACGCCTGCCGGGAACGCCAAGAGGCCGCCCGGTACCGGATCCGGGCGGCCTCACCTGGCAGGGCTAGTTGCCGGGCTCGTGGTGGATCACTTGCCGAAGGCGGCGGCGATCTTGTCGCCGGTCTCCTTGTCGATGCTGCGCCAGTACCCGAAGACGCGCTCCAGCACCGGCTCGGACACCCCGTTGGACGCGTGCGCGACCACCGTCCGCACCAGGCGCTCGCGCTGGGCCTCGTCCATGACCTCGCGGATCAGCGTGCCCGCCTGGCCGAAGTCGTCGTCCTCGGCGTGCAACCGGTAGGCCGCGCGCACGGCCTCGTCCTCGACGCCGTAGGTCGTGGTGACCTCGCCGGCCGCCGCGGCGGAGGCGTGCGGGCCGCCGTAGGAGTTGGGCGCGTACACCGGGTCGACCGCGTTGGCGAACCGCATCGCGCCGTCCTTGGAGTACGAGCGCACCGGCGACTTCGGCCGGTTCACCGGCAGCTCGTTGTAGTTCGCGCCGATGCGGTACCGGTGGGCGTCCGGGTAGGAGAACATCCGGCCGACCAGCATCTTGTCCGGTGACGCGCCGATGCCCGGCACCAGGTTGGTCGGCTCGAACGCGGCCTGCTCGATCTCGGCGAAGTAGTCCGCCGGGTTCCGGTCCAGCACCAGCCTGCCGACCTCGATCAGCGGGTAGTCGCCGTGCGGCCACACCTTGGTCAGGTCGAACGGGTTGAACCGGTAGGTCGCGGCGTCCGCGTACGGCATGACCTGGACGTGCAGCGTCCAGGACGGGAACTCGCCGCGCTCGATCGCGTGCCACAGGTCGGCGCGGTGGGCGTCGGCGTCCTCGCCGGCGATCCTCGCGGCCTCCTCCGAGGTCAGGTTCTCGATGCCCTGGTCGGTCTTGAAGTGGTACTTGACCCAGGACTTCTCGCCGGCCGCGTTCTCCCACAGGTAGGTGTGCGAGCCGTAGCCGTTCTGGTGGCGCCAGGTCTTCGGGATGCCCCGGTCGCCCATCAGCCAGGTGACCTGGTGCGCGGTCTGCGGCTGGAGGGTCCAGAAGTCCCACTGCATGTCGTGGTCGCGGCGGCCGGTGTCGGCGCGGCGCTTCTGGGACCGGATGAAGTCCGGGAACTTGATCGGGTCGCGCAGGAAGAACACCGGCGTGTTGTTGCCGACGAGGTCGTAGTTGCCCTGCTCCGTGTAGAACTTCAGCGCGAAGCCGCGCGGGTCGCGCCAGGTGTCGGGCGACCCCAGCTCGCCGGCCACGGTCGAGAAGCGCAGCAGCGCCTCCGTCCGCGCGCCCGGCTGGAACAGCGCGGCCTTGGTGAAGCGGCTGACGTCCGCGGTCGTCTCGAAGTGGCCGAACGCGCCGCCGCCCTTCGCGTGCACGACCCTCTCGGGCACCCGCTCGCGGTTGAACTGGGCGTTCTTCTCGATGAGGTAGTGGTCCTGCAGCAGGATCGGCCCGTTGGCGCCGAGGGTCAGCGAGTGGTCGTCACTGGCGACCGGGATGCCCGCGTTGTTCGTGGTGTGACGCGCTTGGGTCACGCTTCCAGCTCCTTTTGTGGGGTGCGGCAGTCAGCGCCCTTGCCCCTGGCAGTCGGGGCAGAGCCCCCAGAACAGGATCTCGGCCTCGTCCACGGCGAAGCCCTCCGCGGACGCGGGCTCCAGGCAGGGCGCGGAGCCGTGGACGCAGTCGACGTCCGCGGTGCGCCCGCACGCCCGGCACACGAGGTGGTGGTGGTTGTCGCCGGTCCGCGTCTCGTAGCGCGCCGGGGAACCGGCGGGCTCGATCCGGCGCAACAACCCGGCCCGCGCGCACGCGTTCAGCACGTCGTAGACGGCCTGCGTGGACACGGCGCCCAACCTCGCCCGCACGCCCTCGGCGACCTGGTCGGCCGTGGCGTGCGGGTGTTCCGCGAGCCAGTCGAGCACCGCGAGCCGGGGCGCGGTCACGCGCAGCCCGGCGTCCTTGAGCAGCTCACGAGGTCCTGGGGTCATGGCCCCACCACTACACCACGCTATTTTGAATCAGTCAAGAAAACGAACCGTTAAAGTCCTTGCCCGGTCGGGTGAAGATGACCACGTGGACGTCGCCCCCTACCTCACCGTCCTGCGGACCCGACGCGTCCCCTCTTTCCTGCTGTTGATGCTGGTCGCGCGCGTACCGGCGACGGCGGCGGGCATGACGATCACCATGCACGTGCTGCTCGGCCTGGAGCGCGGCTACGGCGCGGCGGGCCTGGTCGGGGCCGCGAGCACCATCGGCATGGCGATCGGCTCGCCGCTGATGGGTCGGCTGGTCGACCGGCGCGGGCTGCGGGCGATGCTGTCCGCGTCGATCGTCACCGAGGGCGTCTTCTGGTTCGTCGCGCCGGGGCTGGACTACCCGCTGCTGCTGGTCACGTGCTTCCTCAGCGGCACCACCGTGCTGCCGCTGATGTCGCTGGGGCGGCAGGTCCTCACCGCGCTGGTGCCCGAGGAGCACCGGCGCACGGCGCTGGCGATGGACTCCATGGCGGTCGAGGTCGCGTTCATGGCCGGCCCGGCGCTGGGCGTGGCGGTGGTGACGCAGGGCTCCGGCCGCACCGCGATGTGGTCGATCGGCGCGGCGATGGTGGTGTCCGGGGTGGTGCTGTGGGTGGTGGACCCGCCGGTGCGGCACCGGGACGAGGACGGGGCGCGCGTGCCGGTCCGGCGGCGGCTCGACGGGCGGCTGCTCGGCGTGCTGCTCAGCGCGGGCGGGTCGATCCTCGTCATCGCCGGGGTCGAGGTCGCCGTGGTGGCGTCCATGCGCGAGCTGGGCCTGACCTCGTGGACGGGGGCGCTGGTCGCGGTGATGTGCGCGGCGTCGCTGGTCGGCGGCTTCGTCTACGGCGGGTTGCCGCGCGTGCCGCCGCTGTGGGCGCTGATGGGCTCGATGGGGCTGCCGGCCGTGCCGATCGGGCTGTTCACCGGCTCGCCGTGGCTGCTGGCCCTGGCGGTGGCGCCGGTGAACCTGCTGTGCGCGCCGGTCGTCACCGCGACCGGCGAGGCGATCACCCGGCTCGCGCCCGCGTCCGCGCGGGGGGTGGCGCTGGGGTTGCAGGGGTCCGCGATGACGCCGGGGGTGGCGGTGGGGCAGCCGTTCACCGGGTTCGTGATCGACCGTTCCGCGCCGGGGTGGGGGTTCGCGGCGGTGGGCGCGGGCGCGGTGGCGATCGCGGTGGTGGCGCTGCTGCTGGAACGACGGGGGGTGGCGGATCGGGCGGTCGTGGCGTGATGCCGGCGGGCCCCGCGCCGGCGGAGCGCCACCCCGGCGCTACACCAGCTCGCGCAGCGCCCGGTAGAGGCGCTCCACCCCGGGACGGGCCGCCGCGTAGTACCGCACCGCCCCCTCGTCCGGCCGGATCACCTTGGTCGGCTTGACCAGGTCCGCCGCCGAGGTCAGGGACGACAGCTCGCCCAGCGCCCGCCACCCCAGCAGCGCCGCGCCCACGCCCGACCCCTCGCTGTCCTCCGCGACCTCCAGCTCCAGCCCCAGCGCCGAGGCCAGCACGGTCGCCCACAGGTCGCTGCGGAACGCGCCCCCGGTCACCCGCACCGCGTGCACGTCCGCCACCGACCGCACCGCGTCCAGCACCAGCGCCAACTGCTGCGCCACGCCCTCCACCAGCGCCCGGGTCACCTCGGCGCGCCCGTGCTCGCGCCGCAGCCCGACCACGACCGACGACGCGTCCGGGTCCCACCACGGCGCGCGCTCACCCAGCAGGTACGGCAGGGCCGTCACGCCCGCCGCGCCCACCGGCACCGCGGCGGCCTCCTCCAGCAGCGTCACGACGTCGGCCCCGAACGTCTCCTCGGCCCACTGCGCGACCACGCCGCCGTTGCTCACCGCGCCGCCCAGCACCCACAGGCCGTCGGCGATGGCGTAGCAGAAGACCCGGCCCCCGGCGTCCACGCCCGGCTGGTCGCGGACCACCCGCAGCGCGCCGCTGGTGCCCAGCGACACCGCGGCCACGCCCGGCACCACCGCGCCGACCCCGAGGTTGGCCAGCGGCCCGTCGCCGCCGCCGAGCACGACCGGGGTGCCGCGCACCAGGCCGGGCACGTCGAGGACGAGCGGGAACCAGTCGGTGGGCGCGTGCAGCTCCGGCAGCCGGTCCGCGGTCACCCGCGCGTACGCCAGCGCGCCGGGGTGCCAGGCCAGCGACCGCAGGTCCATCAGGCCGGTGGCCGAGGCGGACGAGTGCTCGGTGGCCAGCCGCCCGATGAGCCTGGCCGCGACGTAGTCCTTCAGCCCGCACCACCGGTCGGCGGCGAACCCCCGCTCGGCGAACCAGGCCAGCTTGACCAGCGGCGACATGGTGTGGACCGGGGTGCCGGTGGCGCGGTGCAGCTCCAGGCCCGCCTCGGTGCCGCGCAACCGGGCGGTCTGCTCGACGGCGCGGTTGTCGGCCCAGCTCAGCGAGGGCGTCACCGGGCGGCCGTCGGGCCCCAGGCCGAGCAGCGTGTGCATGGCCCCGGTCAACGCCAGGGCGCGCACGTCGTGCCCCTGCGCGGCGACCTCCCGCAACCCGGTCAACGCGGCGTTGAGCACCTCGTCCGGGTCGTGGGTCGCCTCGCCGGAGGGCGTCGTGCGCATCGGGTAGCCGTGCTCCGCGGACGTCACCACGCCCGCGTGCCGGTCGACCGCGATGACCTTGGTCGCCGTCGTACCCAGGTCGATCGCGAGCACCACCTCAGCCATGGTCATGAACCTACCTGCCCGCGAACGCGCGAACGCCCCCGCGCCGGGAGGGCGCGGGGGCGTTCGACGGAGGGCCTCAGAGCCGGGTCGCCAGCTCCTCCGCGATCTCGTAGGTGTTCAGCGCCGCGCCCTTGCGCAGGTTGTCCCCGCACACGAAGAAGTCCAGCGTGTTCGGGAAGTCCAGCGCCTGCCGCACCCGACCCACGTACGTGGGGTCCTCGCCCACCACGTCCGCCGGCGTCGGGAACCGCTTCTCCGCCGGGTCGTCCACCAGCACCACGGTGGGCTGCGCCGAGAACAGCTTGTGCGCCTCCTCCACGGTCACCTCGCGGGCGAACGTGGCGTGCACCGCCAGCGAGTGCGTGGTCACCACGGGCACGCGCACGCAGGTCGCCGACACCTTCAGGTCCGGGATGCCGAGGATCTTGCGGGACTCGTTGCGGACCTTCAGCTCCTCGCTGGTCCACCCCTCGTCCTTCAGGGACCCGGCCCACGGCACCACGTTGAGCGCCAGCGGCGCGGGGAACGGCGAGTCGGACACCGGCAGGCCCGCCGCGTCCAGCACCTCCCGCACGTCGCCCGCCCGGACGCCGACCTCCTTGCCCGCCAGCGCCGAGACCTCCGCGTACAGGCGGTCGACCGCCTCCTGCCCGCCGCCGGACGCCGCCTGGTACGAGGCCACGACCAGCTCGCGCAGCTCGTACTCGCGGTGCAGCGCGCCCAGCGCCGCCATCATCGACAGCGTGGTGCAGTTCGGGTTGGCGATGATGCCCTTGGGCCGGTTGACGACCTCGTCCGCGTTGACCTCGGGCACCACCAGCGGCACCTCGGGGTCCATCCGGAACGCGGCCGAGTTGTCCACCGCGACCGCGCCGCGCGCCACCGCGACCGGGGCCCACTCCGCGGACACCGCGTCCGGCACGTCGAACATGGCGACGTCGACGCCGTCGAACACCTCGGGCGCGAGCGCCAGGACGGTCAGCTCCTCGCCGCGCACGGTGATCTTCTTGCCCGCCGACCGCGGCGACGCGACCAGCCGGACCTCACCCCACGGCACGGACTCCCGGCCGTTGATGATGTCGATCATGACGGTGCCCACGGCACCGGTGGCGCCGACCAGCGCCAGGACAGGACCAGTGCTCATCGCCCGCTCCCCGCGTACACCACGGCCTCCTCGTCGCCGCCCAGCTCGAAGGCGTCGTGCAGGGCCCGCACGGCGTCGTCGAGCTGCGTGTCGCGGCAGATGACCGAGATCCGGATCTCCGAGGTGGAGATGATCTCGATGTTCACCCCGGCCGAAGCCAGGGCCTCGCAGAACTGGGCGGTCACGCCGGGGTGCGAGCGCATGCCCGCGCCGACCAGCGAGACCTTGCCCACGTGCTCGTCGTAGAGCACCTGGTCGAAGCCGATCTCCTCGCGCGCCTTCTCCAGCGCGGCCACGGCGCGGGGGCCGTCGTCCTTCGGCAGGGTGAACGTCACGTCGGTGCGGCCCGACACGGCCTGCGACACGTTCTGCACGACCATGTCGATGTCGAGCTCCGCCTCGGCCACGACGCGGAAGATCCGCGCCGCCATGCCGGGCAGGTCGGGGACCGCGGTCACGGTCACCTTGGCCTCGGACCGGTCGTGCGCGACGCCGGTGATCATCGCCTGTTCCACGGGAAGGTCCTCCACTGACCCGGACACGATGGTCCCGGGCTTGTTGCTGAACGAGGATCGGACGTGCACGGGGACGCCGTACCGACGGGCGTACTCGACGCAGCGGAGCATGAGCACCTTGGCCCCGCTCGCCGCCATCTCGAGCATCTCCTCGTAGGTGATGGTCTCCAGCCGCTTGGCGTTCGGCACGATGCGCGGGTCGGCGCTGAACACGCCGTCCACGTCGGTGTAGATCTCGCAGACGTCGGCCTTCAGCGCGGCCGCCAGCGCCACCGCGGTGGTGTCGGTGCCGCCGCGGCCGAGCGTGGTGATCTCCTTGCTGTCCTGGCTGACGCCCTGGAAGCCCGCGACGATGGCGATGGCGCCCTCGGCCAGCGCGTCCTGGATGCGGCTGGGCGTCACGTCGATGATGCGCGCCTTGCCGTGCACGGACGTGGTGATCACGCCGGCCTGCGAGCCGGTGTAGGAGCGCGCCTCGGCGCCCAGCGAGCTGATCGCCATCGCCAGCAGGGACATGGAGATCCGCTCGCCGGAGGTGAGCAGCATGTCCATCTCGCGGGCGGGCGGCACCGGGGACACCTGGCGCGCGAGGTCGAGCAGCTCGTCGGTCGTGTCGCCCATCGCGGACACGGCGACGACGACGTCGTTGCCCGCCTTCCGGGTCGCGACGATGCGCTCGGCCACCCGTTTGATCCGCTCGGCGCTTCCCACCGAGGAACCGCCGTACTTCTGGACGACGAGCGCCACAGGACCTCTCCTCCCAGGTGCGAAAGCCCAGTTCTTCGGGAGAGTACCCGGCCCGAGGAGTGGACAGCGGGCACCGTGACCCCCACTACGCTCGTCGCCGTGGCAACCCTGGAGGCCGTGCACGTGGAGCCGGAGGACGCGTCGTCGCCGCGCGAGCGGCTGGCTCGGGCGGCCAGACACCGGGTGGTGCTGTTCCTGGCACCCGCGGCACTGTTCCTGCTGGTCCGGGAGCTGGGCCTGCTGGCGCTGCGGTTGATGGCCGACCGGTGGGACAGGGACGTCACCAAGGCGCTCACCTCGTGGGACGGGCAGTGGTTCCTGGGCATCGCCGGCGGCGGGTACGGGGGCGTGCCCGGCGGCCTGGTGGACGCGTTCGGGCGCCGCTCGGCGGAGACGCCGCTGGCCTTCTTCCCGGGCTACCCGGCCCTGGTGCGGTGGGTCGACGCGCTGCCGGGCGTGGGGACGGTGGGCGCGGCGTTCGCGGTGAGCCTGGTCAGCGGGCTGGTCTGCGCCCACGGGTTGGCGCGGCTGGGTTCCTCGGTGTTCGGCGGGTCGCGGCGGGCCGGGCTGGTGCTGGTCGTGCTGTTCGCGGCGTCGCCGATGGCCGTGGTGCTGTCCATGACGTACTCGGAGGCGACGTTCTGCGCGCTGGCGGCGTGGTCGCTGGTCGGCGTGGTGGAGCGGCGCTGGCTGCTCGCCGGGCTGTGCTGCGCGGGCGCGGGGCTGGTGCGGCCCACGGCGGGCGCGCTGGTGCTGGCGGTGTGCGCGGCGGCGGCGCTGGCGGTCTGGCAGCGCCGCGACGGGTGGCGGCCCTGGGTGGGCGGGGCGCTCGCGCCGCTCGGGCTGGCGGGCTACCTCGCCTACGTCGCGGTGGTGACCGGGCGCTGGGACGGCTGGTTCGCGGTGCAGCGGGCCGGCTGGGACTCGCGGTTCGACGGCGGGGCGGCCACCGGGAAGTTCGCACTGCTCGTCCTGGGCGACCCGCGGTCGGTGCTGGAGCTGGCCACGGTGTGGTTCCTGGTGGTGGCGCTGGGTCTGGTGGCGCTGGGCCTGCGGCGCGGGCTGGAGTGGCCGCTGGTGGTGTACGGGGCGGGGGTGCTGGTCATGGACCTCGGGTCGAACGGCCTGATGAACTCCAAGGCGCGGCTGCTGCTGCCCGCGTTCACGCTGCTCGTGCCGGTGGCCCTGGCGCTGGCGCGGCGGCGCACCTCCACCGCGGTGGTGGCGCTGGTCGGCCTGTCGGTGTTCGGCGCCTGGTTCGGCGCGTACGCGATCACGGCCTGGAGGTACGCGATCTGATGGACCTCAACCCGCTGATCGCCGCCCGGTGGAGCCCCCGGGCGTTCGACGCGACGGCCGAGGTGGCGCCCGAGGTGGTCCGGCTGCTGCTGGAGGCGGCCCGGTGGGCGGCCTCGCACGGCAACACCCAGCCCGCGCGGTTCCTCGTCGGGTACCGCGGGGACGACACGTTCGAGCGGGTCTTCGGGGCGCTGCGGCCCGGCAACCGGACGTGGGCGGGGCGCGCCTCGGTGCTGCTGGTGGGCGCGGTGGTGACGGCCGACGAGCGCGGGCCGCTGCCGAACGCGGAGTTCGGGCTGGGGCTGGCGGTGCAGAACCTGGTGCTCCAGGCCGTCGAACTCGGGCTGGCCACGCACCAGGTGGGCGGGTTCTCGCCGGAGGAGCTGCGGACCGCCTTCGGCATCCCGGAGGACGTGCGGCCGGTCGTGGTGGTCGCGGTCGGGGTGCTCGGGGACCCCGACGCACTGCCGGCGGACCTGGCCGCCCGGGAGCGGCGGGAGCGCGTGCGCAAACCGCTGGCCGAAACGGCTTACACGGGTGAATGGGGTCGCCCGGCTTTCGGGTGACCCCGTTCGCGGTAGCCGTTTGTCGGTCGTCATTCGTTCCGGCAGTCATTCGTCCCGGCGGTCATTTCCCCGCGGTTCGGGAAAACGCCGAGGGCTCCCGCCGCAGGGGGGAGGGCGGCGGGAGCCCAAGACGTGCTCGCGGTCGGTCGGACCCGGGTTACCGGGCGACGACCCTCGCGAGCAGGTTGGCGACGACGAGCCAGAAGATCGCCGCCAGGCCGTAGTTGACGATGAGGTCGAGGTTCGCGTTGCCCAGCTGGAACAGGCCGGGGAAGAACAACGCGAGCGGCTCGGCCAGCTGCTGGATGAACTTGAAGAGCGCGTTGGCCGGGTTCGCCCCAAAGAGGTTCATCAGGATGTAGATGACCTCGATGAGCGCGAACACGGCGCCAACACCGTGGATCACCCGGGCAGCGGTGTAGCTGCCGCTGCGCGTTGAGGTTCGCCATCTGGACATGTCAAGAGATTGCCCTCGCCACGATCGAGTGAAACTCCTCCGGGTGAAGTTCCACCATCTGGGCGCTCGGTTCCACGTCACCCGGCAATGTGGTTAACCTAGTGGACATGGCACGCGGCCTCCTGCTTCGCCGCCGTGACGGGGTCTGACCAGACCGGCCCCCCGTCGCGGGACCGAGTGTTGCCGCCGGTCGTTCCCCCCACGACCAGCAGGAGAAGCCCCGCCATGACCAGCAGCCCCGACGCCCACACCTCCGGGACCAGCCGCATCCGCACCCCGGCCCGCCCGGTCGAGGGCGCGCCCGCCTGGAACCCGCAGCGCGGCACCTCGATGCCCGTCCACCGCTACCGGCCCTTCCACGAGGTCGTGGAGGTCGTCGACCTGCCCGACCGCACCTGGCCGACCAGGCGGATCGAGAAGGCGCCCCTGTGGTGCGCGGTCGACCTGCGCGACGGCAACCAGGCGCTGATCGACCCCATGTCGCCCGCGCGCAAGCGCAAGATGTTCGACCTGCTGGTGCGGATGGGCTACAAGGAGATCGAGGTCGGCTTCCCGGCCGCCTCGCAGACCGACTTCGACTTCGTCCGCGAGATCATCGAGGACGGCGCCGTCCCGCCGGACGTGACCGTCCAGGTGCTGACCCAGTGCCGGCCCGAGCTGATCAGCCGGACGTTCGAGGCGCTGCGCGGCGCGCCCAGGGCGATCGTGCACTTCTACAACTCCACCTCGGTGCTCCAGCGGCGCGTGGTGTTCAAGGCAGACCGCGAGGGCGTCAAGAAGATCGCCACCGACGCGGCGCGGTTCGCGCTGGAGCAGGAGCGGCTGTACCCGGAGACCGAGTTCCGGTACGAGTACTCCCCCGAGTCCTACACCGGCACCGAGCTGTCCTACGCGCTGGAGGTCTGCGACGCGGTCTCCGGGGTGATCCGGCCGACGCCCGAGAAGCCGCTGATCATCAACCTGCCCGCGACCGTCGAGATGGCCACGCCGAACGTGTACGCCGACTCGATCGAGTGGATGTCGCGGAACCTGGCGCGCCGCGAGTCGATCATCCTGTCGCTGCACCCGCACAACGACCGGGGCACCGGCGTGGCGGCGGCCGAGCTGGGCTACCTGGCGGGCGCGGACCGCATCGAGGGGTGCCTGTTCGGCAACGGCGAGCGCACCGGCAACGTGTGCCTGGTGACGCTGGGCATGAACCTGTTCAGCCAGGGCGTCGACCCGCAGGTGGACTTCTCCGACATCGACGAGATCCGCCGCACGGTCGAGTACTGCAACCAGCTGCCCGTGGCCGAGCGGCACCCGTACGGCGGCGACCTGGTGTTCACCGCGTTCTCCGGCTCGCACCAGGACGCGATCAAGAAGGGCTTCGAGGCCCTGGAGGACGCGGCCAAGGACGCCGGCCAGCACGTGGACGACTTCCCGTGGGAGGTCCCGTACCTGCCGATCGACCCGAAGGACGTCGGACGCACCTACGAGGCGGTCATCCGGGTCAACTCGCAGTCCGGCAAGGGCGGCGTGGCGTACCTGATGAAGACCGAGCACCACCTGGACCTGCCCCGGCGGTTGCAGGTGGAGTTCTCCCGGGTCATCCAGGAGGTCACCGACACCAACGGCGGCGAGATCAGCCCGAAGGACATGTGGGACGCGTTCTCCACCGAGTACCTGGACCCGACGGCCCCGCTGAGGCTGCTGCGCCAGAAGGTCTCCGGCGACGGCAGCGGCCACGAGCGGATCACGGCCGTCGTGGTGGTCGACGGCGAGACGCAGGAGATCACCGGCACGGGCAACGGCCCGATCGCCGCGTTCGTGGACGCCCTGGCCACGATCGGGTACGACGTCCGGGTCCTCGACTACTCGGAGCACGCGCTGTCGTCGGGCGACGACGCGCGGGCGGCCGCGTACCTGGAGTGCGCGGTGACCGACCGCGTGCTGTGGGGCGTGGGGATCGACAGCTCCACGGTGTCGGCGTCGCTGCGCGCGGTGGTCTCGGCGCTGAACCGGGCCAACCGGTAGCGGTCACCGTCGTTCCCGGCCGCCCTCGGGCGGCCGGGAACCGCCCGGGTTCCGCCCCGGCGCGGGCCGGTGGGATTCGGGCCCGGCGACCGACAGCGTGGACCGGCGAGTTCAGGACCCGGCGGCCGACAGCGGGGCCAGCCGGCTCCGCACGGCCGCGCGGGCCCGCTCGTAGGCGCGCGGGTCGTCGTGCAGGACGGACCGGGTGTTGGCCAGCTCCAGGAACGCGATCAGCTCGAACGCCAGCTGGTCCGGGTCCGTCACCCCGGGCACGGCCGCGGCCGTGTCGCTGATCAGCCCGTGCCACCGGGCGCCCAGCTCGGCGACCTGGTCGCGCACCCGGCCGGGTCGCGCGTCAAACTCGGCCTGCACCGCGTGGAAGAAGCACCCGCCGGGGAAGGTGCGCCCCTCCGAGTAGGCCAGCCAGCCGTCCAGCAGCAGGTCCAGGCGCCCGGGGCCGGGCGGCTCGGCCAGCGCCGGGTCCACCACCTGCCGGACGAAGATCGCCGCCGCCGCGCGCACGGTCGAGAGCTGGAGCTCCTCCTTCGACCCGAAGTGCGCGAACACCCCGCTCTTGCTGACCTCCAGCTCGGTCGCCAGCCGCCCGATCGACAGGCCCTCCAGGCCCTCGACCGACGCGATCTCGGCGGCCCGCCGCAGGATCTGCCGCCGCGTCTGCTCGCCGCGCTCCACCCGCCCGTCCACCTTCACCCGTCCACGCTAACCCCTTGACCCCCGGCAAACTAATTGTACGATCGTTCGTACAACTTGAGGGGGAAGCATGAACCTGCTGGAGCTGAACCGCGCGGCGCTCGACCTGACCCTGGAGCTGTGGGCGGAGCTGGACGAGGAGCACCTGGGCCTGCCCACGCCGTGCGCCGGCTGGACCGTCCGCGAGCTGATGGGCCACCAGGTCGAGGTGACGGCGGGCTTCGCGGCCGCCGCGCTCGGCACCGCGCCGGGCGGACCCGCGAGCGACGACGCGCTCGTCGCCTACCGGGCCGCCGCCGACGCGGCGACCGCCGCGTTCCGCGCGGACGGCTTCCTCGACCGCACCGCCGTCTTCCCGGGTTTCGGCCCGCGCCCGGCCCGGGAGCTGGTGGCCGCGCACTTCGTCGACAACCTGGTGCACGCCTGGGACCTGCGCCGCGCGCTGGGCGTCGACGCCGCCCTGGACCCCGGGCTGGCCGGCGCCGCGCACCGGATGGCGCTGCGCTACCCGACCACCCCCGACGTCCGGGGTCCGGGCGCCCCGTTCGCCCACCCCGTCGGGGTGCCGGAGGACGCGCCCGTCACCGACCGCCTCGTGGGCCTGCTCGGTCGCTCGCCGAGCTGGCCGGCGTGAGGGGGACCGGGGGCGTCGACGAGGGGGGAGGCGCCCCCGGTCAGCGCTTCGGCCGCCGGACCTTGATCAGGTCCACGTCGGTGACCGAGGCGCGCAGGTCGCGGAAGTCGACGCCGTGGCGCTCGACGGCGCGCTCGTCCGGGCCGACCTCGGCGCGGAGCTCGACGCGGAAGCTGAAGAAGTCCAGCGACCGGTCGTAGGTCAGCGCGCCCTCGGCGGTGAAGCCGTTGGTGAGCGCGTCGTGCCGGTCGACCGCCGCCAGCAGCCGGGCCCGGCCGGCGTCGTCCAGGTCGGTGAACCGACCGCGCACCAGGACCCGGTAGGTGTGCTCCACCACGTGCTCCTCCCCCGCGGGTGGACCCGCGGCACCGGCCGCCATCGTGGAGGAGCCCGTCATCGCCGGGCAAGCGAAAAAAACGGGGGCGCCCCCGGTGGGGCGCCCCCGTCCCGACTACGGGTTCAGTACCTCGGTCACCGAGGCCGGGCCGAGCGACGAGGCGTCGGGCGAGAGGCCCTCCTCCTCGACCAGCACCGGCTCCACCTCGTGCGGCCTGATCGTCCCGGCCAGGATGTCCTCCGCCCAGTGGCACGCCACCCGGTGGCCGGGCACCACCTCGCGCAGCGCCGGCCGCTCGGTGTCGCACCGGGTCTGCTGCCGCCACGGGCACCGGGTGTGGAACCGGCAGCCGGACGGCGGGTTGGCGGGCGAGGGCAGGTCGCCGGTGAGCAGGATCCGCTCCCGGCGGTCCTCCACCAGCGGGTCCGGCACGGGGATCGCCGACAGCAGGGCCCTGGTGTACGGGTGCAGCGGCTGGGCGTACAGGGCGTCCGAGGTCGCCTCCTCCACCAGCCCGCCCAGGTACATCACGCCGACCCGGTCGGAGATGTGCCGCACCACGGCGAGGTCGTGCGCGATCACCAGGTAGGTGAGGCCGAACTCCTCCTGGAGGTCCTCCAGCAGGTTGACCACCTGCGCCTGCACCGACACGTCCAGCGCGGACACCGGCTCGTCGGCGATGATCAGGTCCGGCTCCACGGCCAGCGCCCGCGCGATGCCGATGCGCTGCCGCTGACCGCCCGAGAACTCGTGCGGGTACTTGCGCAGCGAGTTCACGGGCAGGCCGACCGCCGACAGCAGCGTGCGCAGCCGCTTGCCGGTGGCCTCCCGCCCCTTGTCCAGCCCGTGCGCCCGCAGGCCCTCGACCAGGAGCGACTCCACGGACTGCCGCGGGTCCAGGGACGACATGGGGTCCTGGAACACCATCTGCATCCGCCGCCGCATCCGGCGCAGCGACTCGCCCTTGAGCCCGACGAGGTCCGTGCCGTCGAACACCACGCGGCCCGCGGTGGGCTCGACCAGGCGCAGCATCCCGCGCCCGAGGGTCGACTTGCCGCAGCCCGACTCGCCGACGAGGCCGTAGGTCTCGCCGCGCCGGATGGTCAGGTCCACCCCGTCCACGGCGTAGACGTGGCCGACCGTGCGGTCCACCACGAAGCCGCGCTTGATCGGGAAGTGGACCTTCAGCCCCTCGACCGTCACCAGCGCCTCGCCCGCGGCCACGTCGCCGGTCGCGGTCGGCTCGACAGCCGCGGTCATGCGGGCACCTCCTGTGCGGCGGGCGTTCCCGGCAGCACCGGGTTGTGGCAGCGCAGCGCCCGCAGGTCGGCCCGCTCCAGCGCGGGGGTCACCTCGCGGCACACCGGCAGCGCGTTCGGGCAGCGCGGCGCGAACGCGCACCCCTGGTCCCACGGGATGTTGTCCGAGACCGAGCCCTTGATCGGCACGAGCTTCTCGCCGCGCGGGGCGTCGAGCCGGGGGATGGACGCGAGCAGGCCGTGGGTGTACGGGTGCCGCGGCTCGGCGAACAGCGGGTGCCGCTCGGCCTCCTCCACGACGCGGCCGGCGTAGAGCACGTTGACCTCGTCGCACAGGCCGGCCACCACGCCGAGGTCGTGCGTGATCATGATCAGCGCCGTCCCGGTGTCCCGGACCAGCTCCTTGAGCAGGGCCAGGATCTGCGCCTGGATCGTCACGTCCAGCGCGGTGGTCGGCTCGTCCGCGATGAGCAGCCGGGGCCGGCACGCCAGCGCGATGGCGATCAGCGCGCGCTGCCGCATCCCGCCGGACAGCTGGTGCGGGTATTCCGTCAGCCGCCGCCGGGGGTCGGGGATGCCGACCTTGTCCAGCAGCTCGGCCGCCTCCACCATCGCCTTCTTGCGCGGCATGTCGCGGTGCCGCTCCAGCACCTCGGTCACCTGCAACCCGATCGGGATCACCGGGTTCAGCGACGACAGCGGGTCCTGGAAGACCATGCCGAGGTCGCGGCCGCGGCGGTCCCGCATCTCCCGGTTGCTCAGCTTGAGCAGGTCGGTGCCCTCGAACTTGACCGAGCCGGTGACCTTGTTGCCCCGCTGGGGCAGCAGGCCCATGATCGCCAGCGAGGTCACGGACTTGCCGCAGCCGGACTCCCCGACCAGGCCCACGGTCTGCCCGGGGTCCACGTCGAAGGAGACGCCGTCGACGGCGTTGAACGGTTCGGAGCCACGGCGCTGGAACACCACGCGCAGGTCACGCACTTCGAGCATCGCCACCGAGGATCACCTCCTGTTCTTCGGGTCGAGGGCTTCGCGCAGCGACTCGCCGAGCAGCGTGAACCCGAGCGCCACGATGATGATCGCGATCGCCGGGTAGAACGCCAGCTCGGGCCGGACGTCGATCCAGCGCTGCGAGTTGCCCAGCATCAGGCCCCACTCCGCGCGGTCCGGGTCGGGGTCGCCGAGCCCGAGGAACGACAGCGACGCGGCCTCGATGATGGCGGTCGCCAGGGTCAGCGTGGCCTGCACGATGACCGGGCCGAGCGAGTTCGGCAGCATGTGCCGGAACACGATCGTCCTGCGCTTCACGCCCAGGGCGGTCGCCGCCAGGACGTGGTCGCTGTGCCGCTGCGCCAGCATCGCCCCGCGCAGCAGCCGGGCGAAGATCGGCACCGTGGTCACCGCCACCGCGATGATCACCGTGGTCTGGCTGCCCCGGCTGGCCAGCGCCGCGATCGAGATGGCCAGCAGCAGGCTCGGGATGGACAGCATGATGTCGGTGAACCGCATCAGCCAGCTGTCCACCCAGCCGCCGAAGGCGCCCGCGGCGCCGCCGATCAGCATGCCGACCACGAGGCCGAACAGCGTCGCGCCCACGCCGACGATCAGCGACTGCTGCGCGCCGACCAGCAGCCGGCTGAAGAAGTCGCGGCCCAGCTCGTCGCTGCCCAGCAGGAAGCCCGGCATCGGGCCCGGGATGAAGTCGGCGCGCAGGCCGTCCACCAGCTCCGGGTACCGCTGGTAGGGGTCCTTGGGCGTGATGAAGGGCGCGACCACCGACAGCACCACGAACAGCAGCACGATCGCCGCGCCGATGATCGCGACGGGGCTGCGGGCCATGCGCTTGAGCGCGTCGGCCGCCAGGCTGGTGCCCGCGGTCTCGGCCAGCTCGTCGACCCGCCGCTTCTTGCGCTTCAGCAGTGTCGTCATGACGTCCGCACCCTCGGGTCGATGATCGCGTAGGAGATGTCGACCAGCAGGTTCACCAGGACGTACACCACCGCCGCGAGCAGCAGCAGCGCCTGGAGGCGCGGGTAGTCGCGGCGTTCGATGCCCTGCGCGAGCAGCGAGCCGAGGCCACCCCACACGAACACGCGCTCGGTGAGGACCGCGCCGCCGAGCAGCAGGCCGGTTTGCAGGCCGATGGTCGTGGACACGGGCAGCATCGCGTTGCGCAGCACGTGCCTGCGCCGCACGACCGGCGCCTGGAGGCCCTTGGCGTTGGCGGTGCGGACGAAGTCCTCGTTGAGCACGTCGAGCACGGACGCCCGGGTGATCCGCACGATCACCGCGAGCGGGATCGTGCCCAGCGCCATGGCCGGCAGCACCAGGTGCCACAGCGCGTCGGCCGAGGCGTCCCACTCCTGGGTGAGCAGGCCGTCCAGCACGGCGAAGTTCGTGATGTGCGTCGCGTCGATCGTCACGTCCTGCCTGCCCGACGGCGGGAACAGGGCGAGGTCCTGCGCGAACACCTGCTTGAGCAGGATGCCGAGGAAGAACACCGGGACCGCGACGCCGACGAGCGTGCCGATCACGGTGGCGTTGTCGAGGAAGCGGCCTCGGTGGCTCGCGGCGAGGTACCCGAGCGGGATGCCCAGCACCACGGCGAACAGCAGCGCCGCGAGGGACAGTTCGATGGTCGCGGGCAGTGCCCGGCCGATCTCGGCCAACACCGGCTCACCGCTGATCAGGGAGCTGCCGAAGTCCCCGGTGAGGACGCGGCCGAGGAACCTGAGGTACTGGATGAACACGGGCTGGTCGAGCCCGAGCACCTTGTTGAGCGCCTCGATCTTCTCCGGGGTGGCCTTGTCGCCGAGCAGCGCGCCGGCGGGCCCGCCGGGCAGCAGGCGCAGCCAGGCGAACACCAGCAGGGAGAGGATCAGCAGCGTGGGGATCGCCTGGAGCAGGCGACGGACTATGAATCGCAGCATGATGGAAACCCCTTGGACAGCAGTGGTGGCGCCCGGGTCGCGGGCGCCACCACCGGCCGTCCAGTCGGATCAGCCCTTGCTCACCGTGTCGAAGCGCTCGTCGGTGAGCGGGCTGGGCACGAGGCCCGAGATCTTGCTGCTCACCACGATCGCCGGCGGCGAGTGGGACACGGGGACCGCGGGCAGGAACTTGCTCATGAGGTCGCGGCTGACCTGCTTGTAGGCTTCCGCGTGCTCGTTCTGGTCGACCACCGCGTCGGCCGCGGAGATGGCGTCGAACAGGGCCGGGTCGTTGAAGCCGAACTCGGCCTTCTCGCGGCCGAAGAACGTGCCCACGAAGTTGCCGGCGTCGTTGTAGTCACCGGTCCAGCCGAGCAGGTGCAGGTCGTGCTTGCCGAGCTTCTGCACGTCGTCCTTGTAGCCGCCGTTCCACGGGCGGGACACGATCTCGACGTTGACGCCCGCGGCCTTGAGGTCGTCGGCGATGACGGCCGCCAGCTCGGTCGGGTTCGGCATGTACGGCCGGGAGACCTCGGTCGGCACGTAGAACTTCAGCGACAGGCCGGTCGCGCCGGCCTGCGCCAGCAGGTCCTTGGCCTTGGCCACGTCGTACGGGTACTGCTGGACGTCGTCGGCGTAGCCCGCCACCGTGTCCGGCATGAACTGGGTGGCCACCTCGGCGCCGGTGGGCAGCTTGGTCTTGACCAGCTGCTCGCGGTTCACCGCGTACGCGATGGCCTGGCGGACCTTCAGGTCCTTCAGCGCCGGCGTGTTGGCCCCGTTGATGCCCAGGTACAGGATGTTGAACGCCGGGCGCGGGGTGACGTTGAAGCCGTCGGTCTTGAGCGAGTTGTAGTCCGCCGGGCTGGGCAGGTCGTAGCCGTCGATCGTGCCGGCCTTCAGCTCCTGCTTGCGGGCGTTCTCGTCCGGGATGATCTTGAAGATCAGCTTGTCGAGCTTGGCCTTCTCACCCCAGTAGTCGTCGTTGCGGACGAGGGTGATCGTCTTGTTGGCCCGGTCGTAGCTCTCCAGCTTGAACGCGCCGGTGCCCGTCGGGTGCTCGGTCGCGTAGGCCGGGTAGCTGAACGAGTCGCCGGACTGCTGCACGTTGTCCGCGTCGTACTGCTTCAGCGCGTCCGGGCTGGAGATGGACAGCGAGGTCAGGCCGAAGGCCGCCGGGAACGCGCCCTTGTACTTGTTGAGGTTGAGGACGGCGGTGTGCTCGTCGCTCGCCTCGCAGGACTTGTAGACCGGGTCGCCCGCGGCGTCGCCCTCGTTGTTGGCGAAGCCCTCGAAGACGTCGCCGTAGTAGATCATCTGGCTCTGGGCGGCGGCGCCCTTGATGTTGAACCAGCGGTCGAAGTTGAAGCAGACGGCTTCGGCGTTGAACGCGGAACCGTCGTGGAATTTCACATTTTTCCGCAGTGTGAACGTCCACGACGTGCCGTCGGCGTTCGGTTCCCACTTCTCGGCCAGGCCGGGCGCGAGGTCGGCGGTGCCTCGTTTGTACGTGATGAGGGTGTCGAACATCTGGCGGATGGGCCGGAAGCTCTCGCCGTCGTCGTTGAAGATCGGGTCGAAGTTCTTGGGCTCGCCCGCGGCGCCGAAGACCATGGTGCCGCCGGTCTGGCCGGTCCCGGCGTCTTCCCCCCGCTCGGATTGCGCACAGGCGGACAGTGCGAGTACGGCGACGCCGGTCAGGCCGATCGCGGCCGTCCAGCGGCGTCGTGCCGTTCGGGAATGAACCATCAAACACCCCTATGGAAATCCGCTATCTCTCGGTGTGGTGAGGGACCCTAACCGGTCACCACAACCCTTCTGCGGCAGCACAGGTCACGATCCGGCCACGTGGTCTCGTATTCTCGTACATCCGGTTGACCCGCGCTGACCCAACGTGACCACGGCTGATCGGGCAAACGCTCTCCTACGCTGTACAACGGACAACGGAAACCCGCACTCGCGCGGAGGGGAGGTCGCCCGGTGAGCCCAGTGGTCGAGTTCCGCGTCCTCGGCCCGCTCCAGGTGCTGGTGGACGGGGAGCGGCTGGCGGTCCGGGCGGGGCGGCAGCGCTCGCTGCTGGTGTCGCTGCTGATGCGGGCCGGGGCCGGGGTCTCGGTGGACGAGCTGGCGGAGCACATCTGGGGCGCCGACCCGCCCGCGCGGGCGCGCGGCACGCTCCAGACCTACGTGATGAGGCTTCGGCAGGTGCTCGGGCCCGCGGTGCCGATCCGGACCGTGCCCGACGGGTACCTGATCGACGTCGACGAGCGCACGATCGACGTGATGCGGTTCGAGCAGCTGGTCGAGGAGGGCGAGCGGGAGCGGGCCGCGGGCCGGCCGGAGTCCGCGTCGGCGATCTTCGCCGCGGCCCTGGCGCTGTGGCGGGGCCCGGCGATGGTGGACGTGCCGTCGGAGGTGCTGCACCGCGACGAAGTCCCCCGGCTGGGTGAACGCCGGCTGCACGCCGAGGAGCGCCGGTTCGAGGCGGACCTGGAGCTGGGCCGGCACGCCGAGGTGGTGCCCGAGCTGTACCGGCTGACCGGCGAGCACCCGCTGCGGGAGCGGCTGTGGTCGCTGCTGATGGTCGCGCTGTACCGGTCGGGGCGGCAGGCCGACGCGCTGGCCGCGTACCGCCGGGTCGGCGGCCTGCTGGCCGAGGAGCTGGGCATCGACCCCGGCGACGAGCTGCGGCGCGTGCACCAGCAGGTGCTGAGCTCCTCCCCCGCGCTGGAGGCGGGGCAGTCGGCGACCGCCGCGCGCGAGCGGGTGGTGCCCTCGCAGCTGCCCGCCGACATCGGCGACTTCGTGGGCCGCGAGCAGGCCGTCCAGCTGATCGAGGCGCTGCTGCGCACCGCGCAGGGCGTGCCGGTGGTGACGCTGGCCGGGCCGCCGGGCGTGGGCAAGACGGCGCTGGCCGTGCACTCGGCGCACAAGCTGCGGCACTTCTTCCCCGACGGGCAGCTGTACGTGAACCTGCGCGGCTACGCCTCGGGGCCGCCGCTGAGCGCGGTCGACGTGCTGCCGCGGTTCCTGCGGGCGCAGGGCGTGCCGCCGGGCGAGGTGCCGCTGGACCAGGACGAGCAGGAG
Organism: Saccharothrix lopnurensis; assembly: GCF_042658445.1. NCBI lineage: Bacteria > Bacillati > Actinomycetota > Actinomycetes > Pseudonocardiales > Pseudonocardiaceae > Saccharothrix > Saccharothrix lopnurensis. The sequence goes on from NZ_JBHSQO010000002.1 coordinate 149,199, forward strand.
GCGATGTTCCGGTCGCGGCTGACCGACCAGCAGGTGCTGCTGGTGCTGGACAACGCGGCCAACGCCGAGCAGATCCGGCCGCTGCTGCCCGGCTCGCCGGGGTGCGCGGTGCTGGTGACCAGCCGGGACACCCTGCGCGGGCTGGCCGTGAGCCACGCCGCGTCGAACGTGCGGCTCGACGTGCTGGACCGGACCGAGACGCGGGCGCTGCTGGCCGGGATGCTCGGCGAGGAGGTGGTGGCCGCGCAGTCGGGGGCCGCCGACGAGCTGGCCGCCCTGTGCGCGCACCTGCCGCTGGCGCTGCGCATCGCGGCGGCCAACCTGCTGTCGCGGCCGGAGATCACCATCGCCTCGTACGTGGAGGAGCTGCGGGCCGGCGACCGGCTGGCCGCGCTGGCCGTGGAGGGCGACGAGCGGGCCGCCGTGCACGCGGCGTTCGACCTGTCCTACACCGCGCTGAAGCCGGAGCTGGCGGCGCTGTTCCGGCTGCTCAGCCTGGCCCCGGGCGACATCACGCCGGACGTGGCGGCCGCCCTGGGCGGGCTGACCACCCAGGACGCCCGGCGGCGGCTCGACCGGCTGGCCACCGCGAACCTGGTCGACAACCACGCGCCCGGCCGCTACCAGTTCCAGGACCTGCTGCGGGACTACGCGGCCGAGCGGCTGGAGTACGAGGACGACCCGGCCGAGCGGGACCTGGCCGTGCGGCGGCTGCTGGACTGGTCGATCCGGTCGGTGGACAACGCGACCGACGCGTTCAAGAGCACCCTGCTGCGGCTGCCGCGGACCGGCGCGGCGGCGGGCGTGACGCCCCGGCTGTTCGCCTCCTCCGCCGAGGCGCTGGCCTGGCTCGACGCCGAGCGGGGCAACCTGGTGGCGCTGGTCGTGCACGCGGCCGACCGCAGGCCCGACCCGGACGTGTGGCAGCTGGCCGACGCGCTGCGCCGCTACTTCTACCCGACCGGGCTGCCGGTGGAGTGGCTGGCCACGGCCAAGGCGGGGCTGGCCGTGGCGCAGGCGACGCAGGACCCGGTGGGCGAGGTGGCGATGCTGTCCTCGCTGGGCACGCTGTACTGGGCGATCGGCCAGCACCGGGTGGCCGTGGACCACTTCCGCCGCACCATCCCGATCCAGCAGCGCACCGGCGCCGCGCCCGCCGCGGAGGCGGCCGTGCTGGCGAACCTCGGCGCGCTCTACATCGAGGTGGGCGAGCTGGAGCTGGCCGCCGACCACCTGGAGCGGGCGCTGGTGATCACCCGGTCCATCGGGGCGCTCCAGCAGGAGGGCATCGCCCAGCTGAACCTCGGCGGGGTCTACATGCAGCTCGGGCAGCTGGACCGGGCGGTGTCGTCGTTCGAGGGCGCGCTGGACGTCGGCAACCGGCTGGGCGCGTGGATGACGCAGGCCGACAGCCACCGGGCGCTGGCCGAGGCGCACCTGTTCCTGGGCGAGCCGGAGCGGGCGGCGCTGCTGTACGAGCGGTGCGGCGAGCTGTACGAGCGCGCGGGCGCGCGGCGGTTCGCGCACTTCTCGCACGAGGGCCTGGCGCTGGCCCACCTGATGCGCGGCCGGTTCGCGGAGGCCGAGGCCGAGGCCGGGCGGGCGGTGGACATCGCGGAGGGCCTGGACAACCTCAAGGGCGTGTGCGACGCGACGAACGCGCTGGGCGAGGCGCTGTGCGGGCTGGGGCGGTTGGACGAGGCGGTGGAGCGCACCACCGAGGCGCTGCGGGTCGCGGAGGAGACCGGCTACCCGATGGGCATCTGCGTGGCCCGCCGGGGGCTCGCGCTGGCGCACCGCGCGGCGGGTCGGCTGGACGAGGCCCGCTACTCGGCGCACCAGGCCCTGGACAGCGCCGTGCGCTACCGGCTGCGGCTGGCCGAGGTGGAGGTGCTGACCGTGCTGGGGCGGGTGCGGCTGGACCAGGGCGCCCTGGCGCAGGCGCTGGACCTGGCGCTGCGGGCGCTGGAGCTGAGCCGGAACACGGGGCAGCGGTTCGTGGGGGCGCGGGCGGCGCACCTGGCGGGCGACACCCTGGCCGCGTCGGGCGACCGGGACGGCGCGGTGGCGCACTGGCGGGCGGCGCTGGAGGGGTTCGGCGCGGTCGGCTGCTCGCCGGAGGCCGAGGTCGTGCGCCGGTTGTTGGGGTAGCTCCCGGGAGGGCGGGTGGCTCGCCGGGCGGCGAGGTGGCCCCGGGCGGGTTCCGCCCGGACATCCGGGCAGCCGGTGGCCCCAGGTCGTCGAGCCGGTCGTGGGCGGTGCCGCGTGGCCCCCGGGCGGCTCGCGGCGCTCAGTCCACCGTGACCACGCGGGTCGCCCGCGCCCTGGTGCCGTCCACGGCGAACCAGCCCCGCTCGAACGCCTGCCAGCGCTCCAGGTGGGCGCGGCTCGCCGCGCCGTCCCGGGCCACGGCCCTGGCCAGCCGCTCCGCCGGGTCCGGCAGCTCCACCCACACGGCCTCGTCCAGGCGTGGCGCGATGGCGCGCCGCGCGGCCGACACGCCCTCGACGACCAGGACGCCCGACACCGGCACGGTGACCCACCCGCCGAGCCTGGGCCAACCCTCCGACCAGTCCACGCGCCGGTAGCGCCCCGGCTCCCCCCGCCACAGGGGTTCCAGGACCCCGTGCAGCAGGCGCGGCCACCACGCGACCGGGTCGGTCCACGTGGCGAAGTGGTCCGTCGGGACCACGGGCGCGCCCAGCTCCCCGGCCAGCCGCGCCGCGTGGGTCGACTTGCCCGAGCCGGACGGGCCGTCGACCGCGACGAGCCTCACATGCTGCGCCGGCCGGACAGCGCCCGACCGAGGGTCAGCTCGTCGGCGAACTCCAGGTCACCGCCCATCGGCAGGCCCGAGGCCAGCCGGGTGACGGTGAGGCCGGGGAAGTCGCGCAGCATCCGCACCAGGTAGGTGGCGGTCGCCTCGCCCTCGGTGTTGGGGTCCGTGGCGATGATGATCTCGTTGACGTCCGTGCCGATGCGCGTGAGCAGCTGCTTGATCCGCAGCTGGTCCGGCCCGACGCCCGACAGCGGGTCGAGCGCGCCGCCCAGGACGTGGTAGCGCCCCTTGAACTCCCGGGTCCGCTCCACCGCGAGCACGTCCTTCGGCTCCTCCACCACGCAGATCAGCGTCAGGTCGCGGCGCGGGTCGCGGCAGATGCGGCAGGTCGTCTCGGCGGAGACGTTGCCGCACACGTCGCAGAACACCACGCCGTCCTTGACCTTCTGCAGGGCGTCCTGGAGCCGGCCGATGTCGGCCGGGTCCGCGGCGAGCAGGTGGAAGGCGATGCGCTGCGCGCTCTTCGGACCGACGCCCGGCAGGCGGCCGAGCTCGTCGATCAGGTCCTGGACGGGCCCCTCGTACATCAGCCGAACAGCTTCCCGAGACCGCCGAGGTCGTCCATCCCGCCCATGCCCGCGGCCAGCGGGCCCATCTTCTGGGCGGCCAGCTCCTGGGCGGCTCGGTTCGCGTCGCGCACGGCGGCGACGACCAGGTCGGACAGCGTCTCGACGTCGTCCGGGTCGACCACCTCCGGGTCGATCTCCAGGCGCTTGAGCTCACCGCCGCCGGACACCACCGCGGTCACCAGACCACCGCCCGCGGTACCGGTCAGCTCGGATTCGGCCAGCTCCTGCTGGGTGGCCGCGAGCTTCTGCTGCATCTCCTGCGCCTGCTGGAGGATCTGCTGGATGTTGGGCCCACCGGGTTGCACCGCGGGTTCCTCTCTTCCGGGTTTGCCGCCGTTCACCAGCGTAGCCGCGTCGATCAGCCCTTCAACGGGCGAGCACCCAGCTCGTCGGCCAGGAGCTTGAGCACCACGGCCTCCGGGTCGAGTCCCCGATCGCCCTCCTCGGTCGGTCGGGCGGCCTCGGCGAGCATCTCCTCCTCGTCGACCGGTTCCGGCGGGAGGGGGTCGTCGGGCTCGGGCGGTTCGGGCGGCGGCGGGATGTCGTCGGCGGGCGCCGACGAGGCGGACGGGGCCTGCCGGGACGGCTCGGGCCGGCGCGGCTGGGCCGCCTGGCTGGGCCTGGTCGGGGCGGGCCGCTGCGGTTTCTGCTGCACCGGGCGGGTCGGGGCGGCGCTCGGCTCGCCGTGGACGCACTTCACCTGCCACGTGCCGCCCAGGACCTGGGCGAGCGCGGCGGAGATGGCGTCGACGTTGCGCGGTTCGGCCAGGCGGCGGGCCAGCGGGGCGGACGGGTGGGTCAGGGTGACCACGCCGCCGTCCACGTCGGACACCGCTGCGTTGGTGAGCATCGCCTCGGTGCTGCGGCTGGTGCCCCGGACCACGCCCAGCAGCTCGGGCCAGCGGCGGCGCAGCTCGGCCACGTCGAGGCCGGCCGGGCCGGTGGGCGCGGGGTGTTCGGCGAGTGCGGGGTGTTCGGCCTGCGGGGCGGGCGCGGGGCGCTCGACCGGTGCGGGGCGCTCGGCGGGTCGTTCGGCGGCCGGCCGGGTCGCGGGCGTGGCCGGGCGGTCGGGCGGCGGGGCCGCCTGGGCCGGGACCTGCCGCGCGGCGGGCGCTGCCGCCGGGTGGTCGGCCGGCGGGGAGGAAGCCGCCGGGTGGGCCGCTGCGGGTTGGGAGGCCGCCGGGGAGGTCGCCGGGTGGGGCGCTGCGGGCTCGGGCGTCGCGGGCCGGGGCGCGGTCTGCGGCGCGGCGGACGGTGCGGCCTGCGTCGCGGCGGCCCGCGGGCCGGGAGCCTGAGAACCGGGAGCCTGCGGGCTCGGCGGAGCCTGCGGCGGGGCAGCCGGTGGCCCGGCCTGCGGTGCGGGCTGGTGCGCGACCGCGTGGTGCGCGACCTGCGGTGCGGGCTGCGGTGCGGGCTGCGGTGCGGGCTGCGGTGCGACCTGCGGTGCGGCCGCGTGGTTCGCGGCCGGCTGGTGCGCAGCCGGCGGTGCGGTGCGATTCGCGGCCGGCTGGTGCGCAGCCGGCGGTGCGGTGCGGTGCGCGGCCGGCTGGTGCGCGGCCGGCTGGGGGGTGTGGGGTGCGGCGGAGTGGTCCCCGCCGGCCTGCGGGGCGTCCCCGGGCCGCTGCGAGGGGCGCTGGAACGTCCGACCGGCGGGCGCGCCGCCGTTCCCGGCCGCACCCCCGTTCCCGGTCGCGCCACCGGCCGGCGGGCCGTGGCGCTCCAACTGCTCGACCCGCTGGAGCAGGCCCGACTCGACGTCACCCACCGAGGGCAGCAGCATCCGCGCCACCACCAGCTCCAGCAGCAGCCGGGGCGCGGTGGAGCCGCGCATCTCGGTCAGGCCCTGGTGCAGCACCTCGGCCCACCGGGTGACCGTCGCGGGCCGGGTCGCGTCGCGCTGGGCCGCCATCTTGGCCAGCTCGTCGGCGGGCGCGTTCACCAGGCCGCGCTCACCCGCGTCCGGCACCGCGTGCAGCAGCACGAGGTCGCGCAGCCGGTCCAGCAGGTCCGAGGCGAACCGGCGCGGGTCGTGGCCCGCCTCCACCAGCCGGTCGACGGTGCCGAACACCGTCGAGCCGTCGCCGGTGGACAGGCCGTCCACCACGTCGTCGATCAGCGCCACGTCGGTCACGCCGAGCAGCGAGATCGCCCGCTCGTACCGCACGCCCTCCGGCCCGGCGCCGGACAGCAGCTGGTCCATGACCGACTGCGTGTCGCGCGCCGAACCGCCACCCGCACGGATGACCAGCGGGAACACCGCCGGCTCGACCACCACGCCCTCGGCCGCGCAGTTGCGCTCCAGCAGCGCCCGCATGTCCCTGGGCGGGATCAGCCGGAACGGGTAGTGGTGGGTGCGCGAGCGGATGGTGGGCAGCACCTTGTCCGGCTCGGTGGTGGCGAAGATGAAGATCAGGTGCTCGGGCGGCTCCTCCACGATCTTCAGCAGGGCGTTGAAGCCCTGCGTGGTGACCATGTGGGCCTCGTCGATGATGAACACCCGGTAGCGCGCCTCGACGGGCGCGTAGAACGCCTTGTCGCGCAGCTCGCGGGCGTCGTCCACGCCGCCGTGGCTGGCCGCGTCCAGCTCCACCACGTCCACGCTGCCCGGCCCGTTGGGCGCGAGTCCGACGCACGAGTTGCAGTCGCCGCACGGCTCGGGCGTGGGGCCCTTCACGCAGTTCAGCGAGCGCGCCAGGATGCGGGCGCTGGAGGTCTTGCCGCAGCCGCGCGGCCCGGAGAACAGGTACGCGTGGTTGACCCGGCCCGCCCCCAGGGCGACGCGCAGCGGATCGGTGACGTGCTCCTGCCCGACGACCTCGCCGAAGGTCGCCGGTCGGTACTTGCGGTAGAGGGCGAGCGCCACGTCGGCGACCTTACCGGGAGGGTCCGACACCCCCGTCGGGCCCGGTGGGTGAGACGAAAGGGGACCCCGTGCACCCACCAGAGCCCACTTATCCTTGCTGCCTTCCGGCCCTGGGGAGGTTCATGGGATGTGTGCCGCACGAGGTCCGCGGTCAGTGTAGCCAATGCCCCTGGACGACCTCGCGGCGGGCACGGGAAACTCTTCACCGACATCGGTAACTCCCGGTGAAGGAGGAACGCCATGAGGGTCCTGCTCCTCGCGTGCGCCACCCTGCTCCTCGCCGCCGGCACGGCGGCGGCCGACCCGGTCGTGCCCAGGCACGCCATCGTCGTCTGCCAGACGGCGAGCTTCTACGGCAACTACGACCACTCGTCCGGTCCGGTCCAGTTCAAGCGGACGCTGACCTACGGCAACAAGATCGGCCACACGCCCGGCGCCCACCCCGTCTACAACGGCTGGGCGGCGAGCATGGACTTCGGCCCCAACGACTGGGGCTACCTGCGCGCCGAGTGCATCGGGGGGTACGACTCGTGGTGACCAGAGCGCTGCTCGTGGCGGCGGTCGCCCTGGTGGCGACCGCCGCACCCGCCCAGGCGGCCAACGGCACCGTCGGGAAGCGCGAGACCGTGTGCGCGACCGACCTCTACGTCCGCACCGCGCCCAACGACGGCCCGTGGATGGGCACCCTCTACCGGGGTCAGACGTTCCTGGTGAAGGGCCCCAAGGTCGGCAACTACGTCTACGGCTTCGCCTACGGCCACATCAACGCGAACGGCTGGGTGGCCGACGGCTGGTTCTGCTAGAGCCCGAGCGCCCGGCCGAACAGCGGCACCGCGTTGTCCAGCGCGTAGGCCGTGCCGAGCGACGAGCCGCTGGAGAAGGCGTTGACCAGGGCCTTGTCCTCCAGGACCAGCGCCTTCTCCGGCACCAGCGGGTTGCCCTTCAGCGCGCTCGCGTCGCCGCCGATCGGGAACAGCACGGTCAGGTCGGCGGCGAGCAGGTCCAGCCGCTCCGCCGAGATGTCGACGTAGAACGAGCCGGACGCCAGCTCCTCGACCTCCCGGCGCGGCGTGAAGCCGATGGCCCTCATGAAGTCGGTGCGGGCGTCGCCGGAGACGTACGCGCCGAACTTGCCGTCGAAGTACGCGCCGACGACGGTGGTCTTGCCGTCGAACTTCCGGTTGTCGGCGAACTTCGCCTGGAGGTCGCTGATGATCTTCCGGCCCTCGTCCTCCTTGAACAGGGCCTTGGACACCAGTTCGACCTGCTGCTCCCAGGTCGTGCCGTACTGGATCACGTCCTTCGGCGCGCCGATCGTGGGCGCGATCTTGGCCAGCGTCTCGTACTTGGCCTGGTCGTTGTCCGACCGGGTGTTGAGGATCAGGTCGGGCTGGAGCGCGGCGACCGCCTCGTAGTCGATCTCCGTGGTGCCCAGCAGCTGCGGCGCCTGCCCGTACAGGCCCTCCGCCCACGGGCCGACGCCCTTGCCGCCGAACCCGAGCCAGTCGCTCGCGCCCACCGGCTGCACGCCCAGGGCCAGCGCGGTCTCCGCGTCGGACCAGCCGAGCGCGACCACCCGCGTCGGGGGCTCCTCGACGGTGACCGGGCCGAACCGGGTGTCGACCGTCACCGCCCCCGGGGCGGCGTCCTGCCCGCTTTCCGGGTTTTCCCCGTCATCACCACCGCCGCCGCAAGCGGCCAGCAGCAGTGCGGACAGGACGACCACGAGACCACGCTTCACCTTGCACCTCCTTAGGTGAGCCTAACCGAAGAAGTGGTTGTGGCCGCACACAAGGGGTGGCGCTGTGACCAAGACGTCGTCCGGACCCGACCGGCGACCGGGTCCGGGCGCGCGTTCAGGACGTGGTCTCGGCGAAGTACTCGTAGTTGTCCGCGTTCCGCACGGCCTTCCCGGGCTCCTCCTCGGCCAGCCGGAGCGCGGCCTCGGTGCCGTAGACGTGGTCCTCGGTGTGGGCGGCCGCGTGGCTGAGCTCGTGCACGACCGTGCCCGCCTTGGAGTCGAGGCCGGTCATCTCGATCCGCCAGAACACCGGGCACAACCACACGGCTTTCGCGTCGAAGTAGGTGTAGGCGTAGTAGTCGTCCCGGCACCCCTCGCCGTGCGGGGTGTAGGTGATGGTCTCCTGCGTGAAATAGCGCAGGACGGCACCGTAGGAATCGTGCACGCGCCGGTAGCGGTTCTCGCCGAAGGCGCCGAACCACTTCTTGTAGCGCGGCGGGGGCGCCTCGCCCTCGGGCACCTCCCGGAACGCGTCACGCGTGTAGCGGAAACCCTGCTCGTGCGCCCTGGTGATCTGCCCCCGCTCGGTGTCCGTGCCCCCGTCGAACGCCGGCGGGTTCGGCTCGGCGCGCCCGGCCGGGGTCGCGGCGGCGCGGCGGGCGGTCTCGCCGCCGGTGGTCCGGGCCGGGCCGCCGGGCAGCACGCGGAAGCCCACCGCGACCGGCTCCAGCGCGACCCCGGCGAGGTCGGCGCGGGCGCGGGCCGACGGGGCGCCGGTGACCACGTCGCGCAGGCGGGCGTCGAGGGTCGCGGTGTAGTCACCGGGCTCGGTGATGGCGAACGCCGAGGTCAGGTCGAAGGACGCGTGGACCGCGCCACCCGCCGGGACCGGCGCGTACGAGGCGGCGGACGGGTCGCCGCGCTTGATCGAGCGGCCGTCGTAGGGCACCTCGACGCCGGCGCGGTGGACGCGGACGAAGCGGAGGGTGCCGCCCTCCATCGGGGTGTCCCACACCAGCACCGACACGTCGCGGTCGGTGGCGTTGCGCAGCTCGAAGTCGAGCACCACGGGATCGCCGAGCCGGTGCTCGGGCGCGGTGGTCAGGGAGACGGGGAAATCGGTGGTCACGGAATTCCCGATCGCGTTCGGACCCGGCGTCGCGGCGGCGGTGGCGGCAGTGGCGGCGGCGGTGGCGCCGGTCAGGAGCAGCGCGGTCAGCACGGCCACCGGGGCGGCGGACCTCTTCTTCGCCATTCGGCTTTCCCCTCACGGGATTCGACGGGGTTCCCCGCTCCCCGCGAACCGGGACGCGGGCGGACCAGCCGAACGTACGAGGTGCTCCGCGAGGAGTTGAGGTGCGCGTTTCGGGATCACCCGGCGGGAACGGCCGGTTCAGCCGTCGGGACCCGAACACGCCGTTCCGGTGACCCCCGGCTGCCACGGGAGGGGGAAGCTCGCACGACCGGGTCCACCCGGGCGGGTACTACCGCCGAACCCGTCGCCGTCCCCACGGAACCCGTCGCCGCCGTCACCACCGGCCGGCGAACCCGTCGCCGTTCCCACCACCCGCCGGAGAACCCGCGCCCACCAGCCGTTTTGGGCGGGGAGCGGCCGTCCGTTAGACTTCCCGGCGGAGGATTCGCATAGTGGCCTAGTGCGCACGACTGGAAATCGTGTTGGGTTAACCCCCTCACGGGTTCAAATCCCGTATCCTCCGCTGGCCGGGGACCCCGACACCACGTGTCGGGGTCCCCGCCACGTTCGGGGTACACCCATTGCCCCGCCGGGTTCGACGTGGGCACGCTGGGTGGACCAACCCACCGGATCGCCGACCGACGTCGCGACCGACCGGCCGGCGCACGAGCCGCCGAGGTGTTCCCGTGCCCCACGACCGGACGACCCCCGAAGAAGCGGTCCCGCTCCCTCTCCGCGCCACCCGCGCCGCAGCACCCGCCCAGGCCCGACCGGGGCCGGTCGGCGTTCCCGGTTTCCTGGCGCTGCAACGCGCCGCCGGGAACCGGGCGACGGCCCTGGCGGTCCAGCGGGCGGCCGACCCGAAGGAGGGGCTGTGGAGCGCGGACACCGATCGCCTCATGGCTGCGAAGAAGACGCACACGTGGAAGGACCAGGCGTGGGACGGCGAACGGGTGTCGTTCAACACCGGGTTCAAGGAAAAACTGATCAACGAGAAGTGGCGTGATTCAAAGGTCCTGATGACCGACCGCAGCCACAAGAGGGAAGCCGTCCGGACGTTCCACGACGAACCGCACCTCGGCAACTGGGTCCCCCTGACCGCTTTCCAAATCGATCACATCCTGCCCTGGGACACCATCAAGAGTTCCCTGTGGGACATCGCACACTGGGCGGAGAAAAACGGGAAGGAAATCAAGTCCTGGAAGGGCAGGATCGAGGAAGAAGAACGAGGGACCAAGTTTGAAGAACTCTTCCTGAACACGGAGAAGGACGGCTGGCACCCCACTTTGTTCGCCGCCAGGATGTACTACCACAACGTGGAGAACCTCCAACCGATGGAAGGTTCGCTCAACGCGGCGAAGGGCGCGAGCAGGAAGGACGCGTTCGAGGAGTACGCCGACAAGATCTCGAAGGTGGGAGAGAACCAACTGGTGCTGGAACAGCGCTTGACCAGGTACTACCTCACCCTGCTGCACCAGGTGCAGACGATCGGGCACCACGGCGGGGGCAACTACGACAGGGAGACGTGGGGAAAATTGGAACACCTGTTGAAAACGATGAGCGACACAGCCGATGAGCTGGGAGCTTTCCACACCGAGGTGCGATCGGGTTCCGACACCGCCACGCCGAAGAGCAAAATGCGGATCCGTGAACCCATCGACACCCCGTCGACACCGCAGCAACTGCGGAGAACTCTCCGACCACCTTCTCCCGACGCCGCCGCCGCTCTCGGCGAGAACGACGAACTCAACACGGCGTTCTACGGGCATTCCGATTCAGAGGAGAGGGAATCGAGCTCGGAGAGCGACTGAGGGGCGGCCCCGTCCGGGACCGCCCCTCTCGTGCGTCGTCGCGCCACTACCGGGGCAGGCACTCCAGGACGTCCTCCAGCAGGAAGACGACCTTGTCGACGCTCGCGTTGCCGGTGCTCGGGCGCAGCTTCACGACCTGCGGGTCGTGGTCGCTGGCCTGGTCGGCGAACTCCGCGTTGATGTGCACCACGTCGTAGCGGTAGCGGGTGATGTTCGAGCTGATCAGGATGTGGTCGAGGGTCTGCGAGTTGCCCTCGAACACGTAGCTGTACCGCTCGGCCTCGGGGAGGGTGTTCATCAGGGCGACGACCTGCCCGCCCGCGGTCAGGGAGTTGACGACCGGGGAGAACTGGTAGTCGTTGATGTCGCCCGCGAGGACGACGTTGGCGCCCTTGTCGACCGCCTTCACCCGGTCCACGAAGCCCTTGAGCAGCGCGGCCTGCTGGAGGCGCTGCACCTCGGAACCGCGGGTCGGCTCCTGGTAGCGGCCGTGCATGGCCTGGTCGCCGCCCTTGGAGTTGAAGTGGTTCGCGACCACGAAGACCGTGCGGCCGCGGAACTTGAACTCGCCGGCCAGCGGCTTGCGGCTGCTGCCCCACGCCGGGTCGGCGGGCGCGATGCGGCCCGGCGACACCGACAGCGCCGCGCGGCCGTGCTGCTTCACGACCTCGACCGGGGTGGTGGCGTCGCCGCCCGCGCGGTCCACGAAGGACACGCGGTCCGGGTTGAACAGGAACGCGACCCGGATGTTGCCGCCCGGCGCGCCGCCGTCCGCCCCGTCGACCGGGTTGATCTGGCGCCACCGGTAGCGCGGGCCGCCCGCGGCCGCGATGGCGTCGGTGAACCTGGCGAAGGTCGCGTCCGCGGCGACCGTGCCGTCGTTGGTGGTGCCGTTGTCGTCCTGGATCTCCTCCAGCACGACCACGTCCGGGCTCGCCAGGTTCGCCACCACGGCGGCGGCCAGGCGGTCGAACTTGGCCTGGTCGTTGGTCGCGGCCAGGTTCTCCACGTTGTAGGTGGCCACGGACAGCTCGTAGCCGCGCTGCGCGTCGGTGACCTCCGGCTGGAGGCCGCCCGGAACGTGCTCGCCCACCGACTTGGCCGCGAGGACGTAGCCGCCGAAGTTGGCGTACTCGATGTTGCCGAGGGTCGCGCCCCGCCAGGTGTCGCCGACATTGCTCTTGGTCGGCGTCGCGCTGCCCGGCTTGACCTTGATCCGGCCGTTGTTCGGCCGGTCGTAGCCGAGGTAGATCGTGCCGCCGCGCGCGGTCGGGTTCTGGTCCGGCGCGAGCGTCACAAAGGTCTCGTTGAAGTTGTTGGTCGGCCCGACCACGCGGAGGTCGTCGGCCTGGACGTACATGCCCTCGCGGGACTCGAAGTAGTCCAGCGCGTAGGTGGCCGGGTCGAGCGGGAGCTGCTCGATGGAGCCGCCGCCCGCGGTCGGCAGGTAGCCCGCGGGGACGGAGAGGACCTCCGGCGCCGGCAGGGCGTTGCCCTTGGACCTCACGGTGACCGCGGCGCCGGTCAGCTCGGTGAGGGTCTGGAACGAGTTGGCCGCCGTGTCCCCGTCCGGCCGGTACTCGGCGACCGTGCCGGTGACCAGCACGTCGTCGCCCGGCTCCACGGTCGGGTTCAGGCCCGCGGTGTAGACGAACAGGCCCTCGCTGGTGCGCGGGTCGGCGTCCGGGGCGGTGTCCTGGAACCAGAAGCCGCGGTCACCGGTGGTGCGCACGGCGGTGACGACGCCCGGGACGCCCGCGACCCGCTGACCCGCCAGCGGCGAGAGGCGGGTGGTGCCCTGGATGTCGCGGATGCGCTTGTCCCCCGGCTCGGGGTCGGGGTCCGGGTCCGGACCGCCCGGACCCTGGCCGGCGGAGTTGACCGGCGTCGGCGCGCCCACGGCGAAGTCGGCGGCGTTGTCGTCGGTGTCGGTCAGCGCGGTGCGCGCGGCCGAGGTGGTGTTGCCCAGGTTGCCGGTGGGGGTGGTCTCGCGGACCACGGTGGACGTGCCGTAGCCGACCAGGTCGCGGACGCGGGTGTCGGCGCCGCAGTCGGCGGCGGTCTTGCAGGTCAGCGCCGCGGTGCCGGTGACCAGCGCGATGGTGCCCCCCGTGCCGCTCATCGCGGTGGTGCCGGTGGCGTCCGGGGTGGGCAGCTCGACCGTGCCGCCGGCGCCCTTGGCCTGCGCGACGAGGAACCTGCCGCCGGGGGCGATCGAGCCGGTCAGCGGGGTGACCTGCCACTGGCTGCTCGGGCTCGCGGAGGCGGGCAGGTACTGGACGCTCCAGCCGTCGACGGCGACCGGGGCGGCGCCGCGGTTGGCCAGCTCGACGAAGTCCCGGGTCAGGGTCGCGCCGGAGTTGCCGCCGCCGCCGTAGACCTCGGCGACGAGGGCGTCCGGGCTCGGGGCCGCGAGGATCGGCGTGGCGAGGGCTAGCGTCACGGCCGAGGCGGCGGTGACCGCTACTCCGAGGCGGAGCGGAGTGGGTCTCAAGGGGTCCTCCGGAAGTTGGCGGGTGCGCGCATCCTCCCCGGATCGAGTGAACGGCGGTAGTCACCGTCACTAACTGTTGACCCAGCCCACCCTCTCGAACGTGTGTTCGAGTGGTGAGGTAGAGTGCCGGACGCGCATCCGATCGGTGGCCCTCCCAGCGCCGACCCGGGTGCGGTGCGCACGACAGGGGCGCCGACCCGGCCTGACGAGGTGCGGATCGGCGCCCCTGTGCCATTCCGGAGCGCGTTGCCGACCTGTTCCGGCGCGGCCGTCCGCTGTTCGCGTGAATCCGCGCGTTACCGCTGGCGATCATTTCGGCGGGGGTTTAGCGTTGCCTGGAGATGTGCTGCGGTCGCCCGACCTTCCCGGGCCCACCGTCATCAAGCTGCAACGCTCTGACCAGCGCACTTCAGCTGCCAAAGGTGTGAGGTAAATCACACCAGAGGACATACCTCAGCGGACGGTGTCGATCTCGTGACGCTCCGCCGTGCCGCGTGGTCCGGGAGTGTGAATTCACCGGTGATGCCCTTGCCCAGGACCCCGGGTCGGGTTTACAACGGGAATACCGGTGTGGCGATCGCCGGCCTCCGGGGATATCCCCCATCTTACCGGATGATCCATTGATCGGAATTCGAGCGGACCCCGGCCCTACGCTCCTCCCATGACAGCTCTTGCCGGCGCCTACCCGTGGGCGTTCGTGGTCGTCGTCGCGCTGGTCCTGGTCTTCGTATTCGGCGTCGTGTGGCTCGTGCTGAGCAAGAAGGGCAAGAACGACGAGGTGGTCATCCGCCTCTTCCCGAAACCGGAGATCACGATCGGCAGAACCGTCAGCCGACAGCGGCAGGTGACGGCGCCCCGCCAGGGACGCCGATAACCGACCCCGCCGCCGCCCCGGCAGCGCGGCCGGGGTGGCGGGGCAGGGTCGCGAGGGAGACCGGGCAGCGGTTTTTCCTGGGCGTGGCCTCGGGGTGCGGTTCGGGGAGCCGCGCCCCGGGGAGGCGATCCAGGGCGGCAGCCCGGAGCAGGACGGGGTTCACCCGCGCGGCAGCGGGTGGACCCCGTTCCCGGTCGGCGGGGTGGAATCGTGAACCCGCGGTGAACCCCGGGGGCGGAATCCCGTGGTTCGGGGTTCAGCAGGGCTCCAGCCCAGCCAGGAACCCCACCCAGCTCTCCGCCAGTTCGACCAGGTCCTCCTCCGCCGGAGGCCGGCCCTCGTCCGCTTCCTCGTGGTCCCAGAACCACACGGATCCGCGGTCGTTCTCCTCCAGCTGACCGCCGTCCTGCTCCAGCAGGTGGTCGCGGTACTCGCCCGGCAGGGCGTGACCGATTCGTTCTTCCAGCCGTGCGAGCAACCCCGGCTCAACCGGGGGCTCGCGGCGAAGGTACTCGACCGGCATGGCTGACCACTTCCCCTTCTCCACCGGTCTCGCACCCCCGGGGTGCCGAACCGTCGAGGAGCGGACCGCGACCACAAAGCCACCGAACGTCAGAGCCCCGGTTGCCGTGATCGGCAACCGGGGCTCTGAGCAGCGGTGGCGGTGGGATTTGAACCCACGGAGGCTTTCACCTCACACGCTTTCGAGGCGTGCTCCTTCGGCCGCTCGGACACGCCACCGCCGAGAACAATACAAGACCGGCCGGGGGTGATCCAAATAGGGGTCGGTTCGCATCGGAGGTGCTGGTCAGAGGGGTGGAGCGGGGGTCAGGAGGCACGGAGCTGGGCAGAAGGGCGGGGCCGGGACAGAGGCAATGCGGCGAGGGTCGAGAAGGCGTGGGGAGCGCGGGACGGGGTCTGGAGACGTGAAGGGTGGGGCGGCGGGCAGGGGCGTGGGCAGGGGCGTGGGGCGGGAGCGGAGGTCAGGGGTTGCGGAAGAAGGACTCCACCAGGGCCGCGCACCTGGCCTCCAGGACGCCGCCCACCACCTCGGGTCGGTGGTTGAGCCTTCGGTCGCGGACCACGTCCCACAGGGAGCTGACGGCGCCCGTGCGGGGTTCCCAGGCCCCGAAGACCACCCGGTCGATCCTCGACAGGACCAGGGCGCCGGCGCACATGGTGCAGGGTTCGACGGTGACCGCCAGGGTGCAGCCGGTCAGGCGCCAGCCGTCGCCGTGTGCGGCGGCGGCGGCTCTCAGGGCCAGCACCTCGGCGTGGGCGGTCGGGTCGCCCAGGGCCTCGCGGGCGTTGCAGGCCCTGGCCAGCTCCCGGCCGTCCGGGCCGTAGACGACCGCGCCGATGGGGATGTCGCCGGTTTCCGGGGCTCGGGCGGCGACCTCCAGCGCGGCCTCGACCATGGCCTCGTACGGCTTGCCGGTGGTCACGCCTGGATGGTGTCCAGGACCTTGGTGAACTCGTCGGCGAAGCCGCACCGCTGGGCGATCATCTGGAGCTGCTCGTCCGGGTACAGCTCGACCTCGTCGACGATCACCTGCAACTCGTGCTGCGGCATCCCGACGTCGGCCAGGACGGCGAGGTCGCCCTCCGGCCACAGTTCGTCGTCCTCCTCGTCGGGCGGGTCCACCCGGAGCAGGTCGAGGACGTCGGCGGCGATGTCGTAGTCCAGCGCCGCGGCGGCGTCGGACAGCAGCAGCGCCACGCCGCCCGGGACCGGGCGCAGGATGATGAAGAACTCGTCGTCCACCGCGAGCATCCCGAAGACGGCACCCGTCGAGCGCAGTTGGCGCAGTTCCGTGATGGCCGCGTCGAGTTCTGACAGCGCGGAGCTGTCCATCTTGCTGCACCGCCAACGACCGTCCTCGCGGACCACCGCGACAGCGAAGCCGTTGACCGGCTCCTGGTGTGCCATGTGCACACCGTAGGGCCACGGCCACCACGTAGGTAGCACGGGGGCCGCAGGCGCGGGCGACCGGGGCCGAGCGGTGCCACTATCGTGGGATGAGCACAACTCTGCCGCACACCTCGACGACCGCTCCCGAGCCCAGGTTCACGGGGCTGGTGGAGGCCGCCCGAGCCCTCCAGCCGAGGACCGTGGCGCTGCGCCGACAGGTGCACCGGCACCCCGAGCAGGGCTTGGACCTGCCCGCGACCCAGGCCGCGATCCAGCACTCGCTGTCCGGCCTGCCGCTGGAGGTGACCACCGGCAGCTCCAGCACCTCGGTCACCGCCGTGCTGCGCGGGGCCAGGCCGGGGCCGACCGTGCTGCTGCGGGGCGACATGGACGCCCTGCCGCTCCAGGAGGAGACGGGCCTGGCCTACTCCTCCGAGGTCGACGGCACCATGCACGCCTGCGGCCACGACACGCACGTCGCCATGCTGGCGTCGGCCGCGCGCCTGCTGTCCTCGCGGCGCGAGGCGCTGTCCGGTCAGGTCGTGTTCATGTTCCAGCCGGGCGAGGAGGGCCAGCACGGCGCCCGGCACATGCTCGACGAGGGCGTGCTGGACGCGGCGGGCACGCCGGTGGAGAAGGCGTTCGCCCTGCACATCACCTCGACGCTCCAGTCCGGCGTCGTCATCAGCCGCCCCGGCCCCACGATGGCCTCGGCGGACACCTTCCACGTCACCGTCACCGGCCGCGGCGGGCACGGCGGGATGCCGCACGACGCGGTCGACCCCGTGCCGCCCGCCGCCGCCCTGGTCGGGGCGCTCCAGACGATGGTCGCCCGGCGGGTCAGCGTGCACCAGCCGGCGGTGGTCACGGTCGGCCGGATCGCCGCGGGCACGACCACCAACATCATCCCGGAGACCGCGCTCGTGGAGGGCACGATCCGGACCCTGTCGGAGGAGACCAGGGACCTGGTGCACCGCGAGCTGCCGAAGGTCGTCGAGCACGTGGCCGCCGCGCACGGCTGCACCGCCGAGGTGGCGATCGTGCCCGGCTACCCCGTCACGGTGAACGACGACGAGGTCGGACGGCACGTGGTGGACGTGACGGCGTCCGCCCTCGGCGCGCGGTGGGCGGCGCCCATGGAGGACCCGCTGATGGGCGCGGAGGACTTCTCCTACGTGTTGCAGCGGGTGCCGGGCGCGATGGCGTTCCTGGGCGCCTGCCCGCGCGGGGTGGACCTGGCGCGGGCGGAGCCGAACCACTCCAGCCGGGTGCTGTTCGACGAGGCCGCCATGGAGCACGGCGTGGTCGTCTACACCGCTTTCGCGCTGGACGCCCTGCGGTGACGGGACGAGCGGTGGGCGGGTGCCGGCGCTGAAGGGACCGGCGCTGGGGGAACCGGCGCTGGGGGAACCGGCGCTGAGGAGACCGGCGAGCGGCGCGGTCGGGGTCGTGGTCATGGCTCCGACCGTGCCGGCGGTCGGGTGGGGGTGCGAGCGGCGATCCGCGATCTGTGGACAACTGCCCGGGGCTCGGACGAGTAGGGCTCGGGCGGCGTCGCCGGCAGGATGTGGGTCGTGCGAAGCGTGTGCGTGGTCGGGCTGGGGTTGATCGGCGGTTCGGTGCTGCGCGCGGCGACCGCGGCGGGTGCCGTGACCTGGGGCGCGACCGCCTCGGGCGAGGACGCGGAGGCCGCGCGCCGGGACGGTCACGACGTCCTGGACCTCGCCGCGGCCCTCGAACGCGCGGTTGTGCAGGACGCGCTCGTCGTCGTGGCGGTTCCGCTGCCGGCTGTGGAGAACGTGCTGCGGGCCCTCCCGGAGGGCGTCCGCCTCACCGACGTCGTCAGCGTCAAGGGCCCCGTCGCCGACCTCGTCGCGCGCCTCGCCCCGCACGCCCGCTACGTCGGCGGCCACCCCATGGCGGGCACGTCCCGGTCCGGCTGGGACGCGGGCCGCGCCGACCTGTTCCACGACGCCGCCTGGGTCGTCACCGCCGAGGACGGCACCGACCTCGACGTCCTCGCCGACGTCGTCGGTCTGGCCCTCGCCGCGGGCGCCCACGTCGTCCCCACCACCGCCGCCGAGCACGACGCCGCGGTGGCCCGCGTCTCCCACCTCCCGCACCTGCTCGCCGCCGTGCTGGCCAGCGTCGGCGCGGACGGCGGCCCGCTCGCCCTCGCCCTGGCCGCGGGCTCGTTCGGCGACGGCACGCGCGTCGCGGGCAGCCGCCCCGAGCTGGTCCTGGCGATGTGCCAGGGCAACCGCGCCGCGCTGCTGGGCGCCGTGGACGACGCGCTGGGCCGGCTCGGCGCGGCCCGCGGCTCGCTCGCCTCGACCGGTGGCCTGGCCAAGACCGTGGAGGCGGGCCACGCCGCCCGCCTGGCCCTGGAGAACGGCCCCGAGCTGACGGGCACCACCCTCGACCTGACCTCCCCGGACGCCCTGGAAGCCTTGCGCGACCTGGGTTCCCGCGGCGGTCGCGTGGTTGGGCTGAACGGTTCAACCGCGCGCGCACTCACACCGCGAGCACACGACCGGCCATAAAGTCGGTCCGTGGAGCGCCGCAAGCTCATCGCCCTGGTCGGCGGTATCGCCCTGCTCGGCGGCACGGTCGCCCTCCTGCGCGACGAGTCCGCTCCCCCGCCCCCGCCGGTCTTCGAGCGCTTCCTCGCCGACGGCGTCGAGCACGTCCCGGACGCGCACGAGCCGGGCGCGCCCACCGACCTGGAGCTGACCGCGCTCGACCGCACCAGCCTGCGCGCGAGCTGGACCGCCGCCGGGGGTCTCGGCCACGGCGGTTTCGAGGTCCGCTGGAACGGCGGCACGCGCCTGGTCCAGGGCACCGAGACCGAGCTGACCGACCTGGACGTGAACGCCGACGTCGCCGTTGAGGTCCGCGCGGTCGACGGGCTGGGCAACCGCTCCGGACCCGCCACCGCGACCGCCGTGCCGAGAATGGCGTACGACGCGGCCCCGGAGGACGGCCTGTTCGAACCGGTCGACCGGTTCGACGGCCCGGAGTCACTCTCGCCGCGCCGCTGGCGCGTCCTGACCGCCACCAAGCCCTACGACCCCCGCGGCGCGAGCACCGACTGCCTCGGCCGGCGCCCGTTCAACGGCGGGCGGCTGGAGGTGGCCTGCGACCTGCTGGAGCTCCAGTCGAACGTGCCGCTGACGCTGGGCGAGCCCCACCCCGGGGACGGCGCGGTCGGCAGGGCCGTCCTCACCACCGACGGTCCGCTGACCTCCGACGGCGAGGTGGCGATCGCCCTGCTGCCCGAGCCGTTCCAGGACCTGGCCGCGCTGGGGGACGGGGTGCCGCCGGGCGCGGTCGTCCTGCGCGTCACGTCCACGGCCGTGCGCTTCGACGTCGGCGCGGGGGTGCCCGCGACCGGCGGGGTGGTGCCCGCGGCGGGCACGTTCACGCTGCCCTCCTCGGGCGTGCGGCACCGCTGGGAGCTGCGCGTGCTGCCCGACGCCGTGGTGGCGCTGCGCGACGGCGTGGCGCTGGCCGGCGCGCCGGTCGCGGTGCCCTGGCGGGTCGCCCACCCGCGCCTGGTGTTCCGGGAGTCCCGCCACACCCTGCTGGACTCGTTCGGCACGGGCGGCGTCCCGGCGGGCCCGGAGCCCGCCTCGGTGGTGGCGCTCGGCCGCGGCGGCGTGGACCTGGGCACCGCGACCCCGGCACAGCTGGCGGGCGGCACCTCGGTGCGCGTGGTCGCCACCCTGCTCGTCGGTTCGGGCGCGCCGGCGACGCTGGAGTTCGGCTCGCTCTCCGCGCCCGCGACGCCCATGCCGCCCGAGGGCGACTGGTCCTACGAGACCGTGGTCTACGCCGACTTCCCGCTGGAGGGGACCGACGAGCTCCGGAGCGTGCGGCTGCCGACGGACGACACCGGGTACCTGGCGGGTGTCCACCTCGTGGTCGCGGACGGTCTGGACGCGCGCCGCCCCCTGCCCCGGGTCACCGATCGCCCGTCGCCCGTGCCGGAGGTCCCCGTGCCTACGGTCACCGTGGTGCGCGAGGGCGACGTCGCCCGGGTGGTCGTCGAGCTGGCCGACCCGACCGCGCGCGAGGTGGCCGCGGTGAAGGGCGTCGAGGTCGACTTCGACGGCGAGCGGATCGCCACGCTGCCCACGAACGGGTCGGCAGGTGGGCGGCACGAGTTCGCGCTGCGGCTGGACGACGTGCCCACCGGCGGCCACGACGTCGTGGCGCGGGTGCTCCCGGTGGACGGGCGCGGCGAGGTGCGCCAGGCGCAGCACAGCTTCCAGATCCGACCGCTGTAGGTCTCGGCTCCGCAACGACGTGGTGACCGGCGTCACGCGGGCCCCTAGCTTTGCGCCATGGACCGCCGCCGGATCGCGCTGATCGCCGCGGGCGTGGTGCTGTTCGGCGGGGTCGTCGGGGTCCTGCGGACCGCCGGCGCCGGCGAGCCGGGCCCGCCCACCCCCACCTCCGCGCCACCACCCACGTCGCTCGCGCCGTTCGCGGCCGAGGGCGTGCTGGTGCCGAACGCGGGCGCGCCACCGGAGGCGCCGCACGACCTGGTCGTGACGGCCGGGTCGCGGCGGTTGCAGCTGCGCTGGGCGGGCGGCGCGCCCGGCTACGAGGTGCGCTGGGGCGTCGACCGCGCCGACCGGTCGAGGCTGGTCACGCGGTCCGCGATCCAGCTCGACGGCCTGGAGGACGAGCGGTCGCACGTGGTCGAGGTGTACGCGGTGGACGCGTTCGGGCAGCGCTCCGCGCCCGCGAGGTCCTCGGGCACCCCGCACGACCGGCCGCTGGGCGGCTACGCGTCGGTCGACCGGTTCGACCGGGACGACTCGCCCGACCCGACGCGGTGGCGGCTGGTGTCCCGGCCGAACTGCGCCCGCGTCACGCCCGGCCGCGACGACGACGGCCGGCGGCTGGTGCTCACCAGCAACTGCGCGGCGGCGCCGGCCACGCTGCGCGCGCGCACGCCGTTCGTCCTCCGGGACGCCGACGAGCTGGGCCGGTTCGCGGTGGAGACCGACGCGCCCGGCTCCGACGGCGAGCTGGCGCTGGACCTGGTGCCCGGACCGGTGTCGGTGGTCGGCGGGGACGGGCTGCCGCCGGGGACGGTGCGGCTGCTGGTCGAGACCGGCAACGGGACCACGTCGGTGCGGGTGCGGACGTCGGCGGACGTGCCGACCGAGGTGGTGCGCGAGGTGCCCGCGCTCGACCCCGGTTTCACCCACCGGTGGGAGCTGGCGCTGCGGCGCGACGGGGCGCGGGTGCTGCTCGACGGCGAGCTGGTGGCGACCAGCCCGGTCGTGCCGACCTGGTCGGAGGCGACCGCGCTGGTGTCGGTCTCCGGGCCGACCGGGCAGCGGGTGGCGTTCGACCTGGTCGCGGTCGACGCGGCGCCCGCCTCGCCGCCGCCGCTGCTGCCCGCGCCCGCGGTCGAGGCCGCGGTGGCCGCCCAACCCCGGCGCGGCGGGGCGGGCGAGCCGCCGCTGCCCGGGGTGACCGGCGGGCAGCTGCGGATGGCCCTGCTGCACACCGACGCGGCGCCGGAGGCCCCCGCGCTGACCGCCTCGGTGGCCGGGGTGGAGGTGCCGCTGCGACCGGCCGTGCCCGGGACGCCGTGGCGGGCGGGCGTGGCCTACCCGGTGGTGGCGGACCTGCCCGTGGAGGCGTTGGGGACGATGTCGGGCGACCTCGTCGTGACGGTGCTGAGCGGGCTGCGGATGCAGGTGACGCACGCGGAGCTGGAGCTGCGCGGGACACCGCCATCGGTGGCGCGGACCACCGCGGCGGGGCCGGGCGCGCCGGGGCCGGAGCTGGCCCGCGTCGACGGGGCCGTGCTGGACGCGGGCGGGCGGGCCGTGGCGCCCGGCGCCGCCGTGCGACCCGGGCGGCTGGTGTTCGACCTGGCCCTGAGCGGCCGGTCCGGCGCGCCCGTGGCCGGGTTGGCGGGGTTCAGCGTGCGGGTCGACGACCGGCAGGTGGCGGTGGTGCCGACCGACCGGGGCGGGCCGGGCATCGCCGGGCGGTACCGGTTGGCGCTGAACACCTCGGGGTTCTCCGCCGGGCCGCACATGATCGAGGTCCGGCTGTTCGGCACCTCGGGTGAGACTCGACCCACCTCGGCGTTCATCCCCTTCTTCATCGGCCGGTGAGAGGATGGGGTCATGCCACGGCCCCTCATCCTCGACGCCGCCCGCACCCCGTTCGGCCGCTACCGCGGTGGGCTGTCCGGGGTGCGCGTGGACGACCTGGCCGCACTGCCGATCACCGAGCTGCTGCGCCGGCACCCCGCGCTGGACCCGGCGCGGATCGACGACGTGCTGCTGGGCAACACCAACGGGGCGGGTGAGGAGAACCGGAACGTCGGGCGGATGGCCGCGCTGCTGGCCGGGCTGCCGACCTCGGTACCCGGGGTGGCGGTCAACCGGCTGTGCGCGTCGGGCGGCGAGGCGATCGTGCAGGCCGCGCGGGCGCTGGCGATGGGCGACGCGTCGCTGCTGCTGGCCGGGGGCGTGGAGGGCATGACGCGGGCGCCGTTCGTGGTGCCGCGGCCGGACCGGGCGTTCGCCGATCGGCTGGAGACGGTGTCGACGGCGCTGGGGTGGCGGCTGGTGAACCCGCGCATGAGGGCCGAGTGGACCACGCCGCTGGGGCGGGCGGCCGAGGACGTCGCCGTGGAGCTGGGCATCACGCGGGAGCGGATGGACGCGTTCGCGCTGCGGTCGCACCGGCGGGCGTCGGCGGCGTGGGACGCGGGGGTGCACGACGGGTTCGCGTTCCCGGTGCTGCTGCCGGACGGGTCGCCGGTGCGGCGGGACGAGTCCGTGCGGCCGGAGACCTCGCTGGAGAAGCTGGCGAAGCTGAAGCCCGCGTTCTCCGGGGACGGCCCGGTGACGGCCGGCAACGCCTCGCCGCTCAACGACGGCGCGGCGGCGGTGCTGATGGGCGACGAGGTCGTGGCGGCGGAGCTGGGGATCACCCCGCTGGCGGAGTTCCTGGGCTCGGCGGTGACGGCGGGCGACCCGGGGCGGTTCACCCTGGCGCCGGTCCCGGCGATCCGGAAGCTGCTGGCCAGGCTGGGCGTGGGCGCCGCCGACGTCGACCTGTGGGAGATCAACGAGGCGTTCGCGGCGATGGCGCTGTCGGTGCTGCACCACCTGCCGGAGGTGGAGCCGGAGAAGGTGAACGTGCACGGCGGCGCGATCGCCTACGGGCACCCGCTGGGCGCCTCGCTGCCGCGCGTGGTGGTGGACCTGTGCCGGCACCTGCGGGCGCGGGGCGGCGGCCTGGGCGTCGCGGCGGCCTGCGTGGGCGTCGGGCAGGGGATGGCGATCGCCGTCCGGGTGTGAACATCCCCCGATCGGGCGAAGCCCTGGCCGACCCGCCGAACGGCGGGAGCCAGGGCTCCGTGCTCCTGCGGACGCCTTCCGGCGCCGTCAGATGCGGTAGGCGATGCGCGGGTAGTCGACCACCAGGCCGGTCCGGTCGACCGTGATGTCCTGCTGGAACTCCCCGTGCGTGAAGGAGACCACCGAGCGCTCAGCGCCCAGCGAGACCGTGCGGTAGCGCTGGCGCACCAGCTGCACGGACAGGTCCGGCAGGGTCACGTAGACCATCGGGACCTCGTGGTCGCCCTCCTCCAGGTGCAGGTTGAGCCGGCGCACCGGGATGGAGTTGAACAGGACCGCGAACTGCACGTCCACGTCCTGCGCACCCTCGAAGTCGGCCCGTTCCGCACCCTGGCCGTGGTCGACCAGCCACGCGCCCTCGGACGAGCGGGTGATCGACACGTGCCGCTCCTCCGACAGCGTCGCGGTGCGCAGCAGGACCCTCTTGACCGCGCCGGTCTCACCGACCGACACCTCGTACGAGCCGCTGAACTGCTCGGCGGGACCCGCCGTCACCAGTCGGCCGGACGCGCGCATCTTGCACTCCGGCAGCAGCAACCGCACCTGCTCCAACCTGGGCACGTCGTAGCCCTGCCAGGTCACCATCTGCGCGGCCGGGGAGCGGGTCTCACCCGCCGGCGGCGCCTGCTCGGCCGTGCTCACCGTCCACCCGGGAGGATGTCCTTGGCCAGTTCGGCCACCGACCTGACCTGGTCCTCGTGCCCGAACCGGCCGGCGACGAACCCGGCGGCCCGGTCGATGCCGGCGTCCACCTTCTCGTGGTTCTGCTCCAGCAGCCCGGACGCCTTGTCCTTGATCTCATCGAAGTTCATGGTGCTCCTTCGCACTCCCCCGGGCAGGCTACCCGAACCGCCCGGTCACCCCCAGGCGCAAACGGCGAAGGCCCCCTCGGCATTCCCGAGGGGGCCTTCGCTCAGCGACCGGGTGTCACGCGGTGCGCTTGCGGCGCACGACCAGCAGGGCGGCCGCGCCGGCGCCCAGCAGGCCGAGGCCCACCAGGAGCGGCACGAAGATCGACGCGCCGGTGTTGGCCAGGTCGTCGGTGTCGCCGCCCGAGGCCACGACCGCGGTGGTGGTCGTCGTCGGGGCCGCGGTGGTGGTGCTCGTCGGCGTGGTGGAGGAGGTCTGGGACGGGGTGGTCGTCGTGGTCTCGACCGCGGCCTCGGTCCACTTGGCCTTCGCCTTGGCGGTCACGTTCGACGCCTCGGAGGAGGCGATGACCAGCGACTGGACCTGCTGGCCCCGCTTGGCCGACACGAACAGGCGACCGGTGCGCAGCTCGGCGCTGGCGGAGGCGGTGAACTCGACCTCGCCGGGCGCGGTGTCCCGGTCGACCTGGACCCAGAACTCGCTGATCCGCTGCTGCGGGGCGGCGCTGCGCGCGTTCGCCTGCGCGAGCTGGAGGGCCTTGCCGTCCTTGTCCACGAGGGTGACACCGGCCGGCAGGTCGGCGGTCAGCGCGAACTCGGTGGCCGTGGTGGAGACGGTGAACGGGCCGATCTTCTTGCCGGCCTGGCCGGACAGCTCGACCGGGTCGATCCCCAGCGTCGGCTTCGGCTCGTCGAGATCCTGCGCGTTGTCGATCAGGTACTTGTACGCCCGGTAGACCTGCTCGTCGACGTGGCCGCCGGGGAGGTTCTCGTCCTCGACGGTCGAGTCCTGCTCGCGCAGCACGGCGCCGTCGCTGAAGTGCCAGATCGCGGCCTGGGCGGCGACGACCACGGCGCTCTTCTTGGTGCCGCCGATGCCGTAGAGCTCACCGGCCTCGGCCACGGACAGCGCCGGGTAGCTGTTCTGGAGGATCCAGTTGATCCGGCCGGCGTTGTCCTTGAACTTGGTGCCGGGGTTGGGGTGCTTGTCCCAGTCGACCTCTTCGAGCTCCTTGCCGTGGTCCAGCGAGGTCGGCAGCTCGACGCAGTACGCCTTGGCGGTCTGGGCGCCGTCCCCCGTGGTGATCTTCAGGCCGAGCAGGCCGGCGTGGTGGGCCTGGACGCCGTCCTTCCACTTGTCGCCGTCGAGCAGCTTGCCGGAGCCGTCCTCCAGCCAGATGCCCATGCCCCTCTCGCCCTCGTGGTCGAGGGCCTCGTCGAAGCGCTCGACCTTCGGCTTCTCGGCGGCGGCGGCCGGCAGCACCGGCAGCAGGACGAGGCCGGCGCCGAGGATCGCGGCGCCGAGGCGCTTCACAGTCGACCGGGATGCCATGTGTCTCCTTGAGGCTCGCGAAAAGTAGCCCGTGGTGTGGTGCAAGGCGGCGGTCTGCCGAGGACGGTGGAACGCCTGCGTGGGTTCGACACCGGATCGACAGGATCGGGCGAACCCTATCCGATCCGGCGTCACCCGATCCGGCAAGCCCGAGGACACCTCGCACTTGGTCTTGATCAGCGGAAACACGGCGCTTCAGTCCACTGTGGATGATCCAGCGGATCGACGCCGCGTCGAGAACCGCCCGCGGAAGTCCGTTTCGGGCCAAGGCGAACCGGCGGGCGGACCCCTGTGGACAACTCGGTTTCCGCAGTTCAGCGGCTTGGTCCACAAAAGACACGTATTACCCTGGATCTCCGCTTCGAGACCACACCGTTGTGGAACGGTTACCTAAGCGACCAAAGCGGACGGTGCGACCGGCCGGATGTCCCCCACCCGCAACGAGGTGCCGGGCAGGCACAGGTCCTTCGCCGTGGGCGCCTGGCCGGTCAGCACCCACCGCACCAGCGCCGCCAGCTGGAACGAGATCAGCGGCGGCACCGCGTCGCCCAGGTGCCGGTAGGCGTTGCCGATCACCGACACGTCGAACCGGAACCGGCGCGGGAAACCCTGGAGCAGCGCCATCTCCCGCACCGTGCACAGCCGGTGCTGCTCGGGGTGCGCGTACCGCCCGTTGCCGACGTGGCCGCACTCCCGCTTGATGGTCCGCGCGGGCTCGTCCCACCACATCCGCCCGTACACGTCGGGGTGCGAGCCCCACTTGCCCTCTTGGATGATCTTGCGCTGCGCCGGGTTCAGCAGCAGCTCCGACGCCGACCCCACCAGGTCGCCCCACGACCCGCCGTCGGCCGGGATGGCCCGCATCCGCTCCAGCGACCGGTCCCGCCGGAACGACGGCGACACGTGCATCGCGTCCTCCCCGTGGGCCTCGCCCGCCTCGACGAGCGGCAGCCGGCCGATCGCCCGCCGCACGGTCGTCGCGCCCGGCTTGACCTCCCAGCCGGCCCACACGTCGTCCAGCGTGCGCAGCGGCACGCCCGAGTCGACCGCCACCACCATGGCCCGCTCGCGCAGCTGCGGCAGGCCGAAGCGGGAGAACACGTGCGTCGAGGCGTCCACCTCGTAGCCCAGCTCCAGCAGCTGGTCGGCCAACCCGTCGAGGTGGTGCCGCTGCTTGCCCTTGACCAGCTCGCGCGCGTTCTCCAGCACCATCACCCGGGGCCGGAACTCCGCCACGTAGGCGGCGACCCGGCCCACCAGCGAGTTGCGCGGGTCGTCGCGCAGGTGGTTGTTGGGCGAGATCCGGGTGAACCCGGAGCACGGCGGGCACGCCACCAGCACGTCCAGCTCGCCCCGCTCCAGACCCCACACCTGCCGCAGCACCGCCGGGTCGAGCCGGCCCAGGTCCACCTGGAGCGGGTCGACGCCGATGTTGTCCCGGTAGATGCCGTTGCAGCGCAGGGACCCCAGCCGGGAGGACGGCTTGCCGATCTGGGCGTCGGCCGCGCCGACGACGGTGAAGTCCCGGTGCGCTTGGAAGCCCAGGCTCATGCCACCGGCACCGGAGAACAGGTCGACGACCTTGAAGTGGGGTCCGCGCACGGCGCGATCGTACGGCCGGCCGGCCGTTCCGCTGACGAGTGATCCCACCGGTACCGGTTCGCCGAATCGCGTAGCTTGCGCGGCATGGAGCTCCCACCTGCATGGCAGAGGCCCGACCCGTTGCGCGGCTTGGAGGACGTGCCCTGGTCGGTCCTCTCCCGCGGGACGGGTGTGGACGACCTGCTGCGGGACGCCGCGCACCACGACCGCGCGGTGCGCGAGGCCGCCTGCGTCGAGCTGGCCGGCCGGCTGCTGGACGACGACACCGTGTCGGAGGCCAGCGCGCGGGCGGTGCCGTTCCTGGTGGAGCTGGGGGCGAGCTACCGGGTGCCCGCCGACACACGCGATCGGATGATTTTCCTGCTGGCCGCGATGGCGTTGGCGGGCGCGGGTTTCACCGACGACGGCAGGCGCACCCGGCGCCGGTGGAACGCGCTCGGCCGCGAGCTGCCCCGGCAGCCGCCGGACTGGATCACCCAGACCCGGTACGACGTCGCCAAGGGCGCGCCGAAGGTGTTCGAGACGCTGGCCGGCGCCGAGGTGGCGTGCTCGATGGCGCTGGCCATCGCGGTGCCCGAGGTGGTGCCGCCGCACGTCTCGGACGTGGCCGAGGCCATCGCCGCCGACGACCACTCGCCCCGGCTGCTGGCGCAGGCCGCCCGGGTGGCGCGCCACCTGGTGGGCGGCGCGCCGACCACGCCCCTGCTGCTGCGCACCACCGCGCAGGGCCACCCCGAGCTGCTGCGCGCGTACCGGGGCAAGCGGTACCCGGTCAACCAGCCGCCCGAGGTGACCCTCCAGCTGATGGGCTACCGGTACGCCTACCTGGCCGCGTACGGCGACCAGGAGTGCTTCACGCCGTGACGGCGGCCGGCTCCACCACGGGGGCGAGCAGCTCGTCGTCGTCGACCGGGACGGCCGGTTCCAGGGGGCCCAGCGACGTGCCCCAGTCCTGGTCGGCCAGCGCGAACGCGGCCACGGTCAGCGCCACCACGGGCCGGCCGTGGGGCAGCTGGTCGGCCACGAGCTCCAGCTCCAGCCGGGCGCCCAGCGGTGACGGGCGCAGCCGCAGCACGGCGTGCGGCGCCTCCTCCGGGTGGGCCCACCGGCACGACCACTCGGTGAACACGACCGGGCGTTCCACCATCTCGGTCGGGTGAACCGTGCGCACGTTCGCCCCGACCGACCCGTGCCGGTAGCTGTCCGCCGCCGAGACCAGCAGCTCCTCGAACTCGATCGACGACACGCCCAGGTCGTGCCCGGCGACCAGGGCGACCTGCACGAGCGCCAGCGGCAGCTGCGGCAGGGCGTCCTCGAAGCACACCATCGCGCCGCCGTAGCGGGTGTTGATCTCGGTGGGCAGGAAGCCGTCGGCGGTGGCGATGCCGTCCAGGGTGAAGGTGCCCCGGTAGTCGACGGTCTCGCGCAGCCGCTCCCCGACCCGGCGGGCCAGGTTGCGCATCTGCTCGCGGATGCGGGTGGGCGGGTCGTAGTGCGAGGCGCAGCCCGCGTACAGGAACCGGGCCTGGCCCGCGCGGCGCGGCACGACCATCTCGATCGGCCGCAGCACCGCCGTGCCGTCCGGGAACACGATCCCGTGCACGCTCACCGGGATGCCCTCCAGGAACGGCATCACCCGGATGAACTCGCACTTGGGCGCGAGCACGTCGAACGCCTCGCGCGCCTCGGCCCGGTCGCGGACCCGGCGCACGAAGTTCGCGCCGCCGTTGATCGCCGGGCCGTCGCCGGACCACACCGCGCCCGCGCCCCGGTCGAGCCGCAGGCTCGCGTCCCACAGCGCGTCGAAGTCCATGCCCAGCACGACCGCCGGCGCGCGCGGCGCGGACAGCTCGTCCCACAGCGCGTCGATGGTGGTCTTGTTCTCCAGCTCCACCCACTCGGGGCGGCGGGCGTTGAGCACGGGCCGGCCCGCGAACTCCGGGACTTGCGCGTACGGGGTGCTGATCACCAGCGCCTCGCCGTGCGGGTCGAAGTCGGCCAGCACCTCGCGGACCGCCCGGTTGGGCGAGGTCAGCAGCCTGGTGAGCCGGTTCTGCTCGGTGGCGACGAAGCCGCCGCCGATGCCCAGAGGCACCCAGCGGGCGATCTCCGAGTCGTGCAGCGGAGCGTGGTCGTCCGTCGAGAGCACGAGCGTGCGACGGGCCCCCGACTGGTGGAGCTCGCTCACGCGACTGCTCAACCGGGTGCCGCCCGCGAGCACGACCAGCCGGTCGCCGAAAAGGGTGCACAGGCGCGCTTGAAGCGCGCGGAAGACGTGATCCATCGCCGAGAACTCGCTTTATGAGAAGCAGACGAGACAACCGGCGAGCGCCGGGTGCCACGCACTGTAGAGGCAGGCGATGGACGTGGCCCAGCACGGTCGGGCAACGACCGGATGAAAGTTGCCGACGGGCTCGGCGGTGGGCTCAGCCGCGGGCTCGGCGGTGGCTCAGCGGTGAGCGCGCGAGATCATCGGGCGGCCTCGCGGAGCACCTGGTCAACCCGGCTGAGGAAGGCCCTGGCGCCCCGGGGACCGGGGAAGGGCAGGGTCAGGCCCAGCAGCGTGTCGTCGACCGACGGCGGCGCGGCGGCCACGATCGCCGCCGCCGTCTCCAGGAAGCGCTGCCGCTTGGCCTCGTGCACGGCGTGCTCCGCGAGCACGACCTCGATGCTCGTGCGCATGACTGGGTGCGGGTAACTCACTCGGGTTGTATCGGTCCCGTTGGTCTCCACCTTTAGGGTCAATTTTTTCCGGATCGCCCGCTCGCCGCCCGGCCGGGCCGTGCTGGGATGTCGACCATGCGCGTGCTGGTCAGCGGGGCCTCGGGGTACATCGGTCGGGTGGTCGTCGCCGAACTGGCGACCGCCGGTCACACCGCCGTCCCCCTGGTGGGTGATGTGCGGACGTGCGGGGCGGTCCGGGACGTGGACGCGGTGGTGCACCTGGCGGGCCTCGGGCGCGTGCGCGAGTCGTTCGAGGACCCGGTGCGGTACTACGACGTGAACGTGGGCGGCACGGTGAACCTGCTGCGGTCCGCGCCGCCGCGCTTCGTGCTGGCCTCCACCGCCGGGGTGTACGGCGCGCCGCCCTCCGGCCCGGTCGCCGAGGACCGGCCGCGGGCGCCGGTCAACCCGTACGCGGCCTCGAAGGCCGCCGCGGAGGACGTGGTCGAGTGGGCCGCTCGGGCGGGGCTGGTGTCGGCGGTGGCGCTGCGGCTGTTCAACGTGGCCGGCGGCGGGGACCGGGACGACACCCGGATCGTCACCCGGGCCTGCGGCGCGGTGGCCGGGCGGCTGCCCGCGGTGGAGGTGTTCGGCGACGGGTCGGCGGTGCGGGACTTCGTGCACGTGCGGGACGTGGCGCGGGCGTTCGTGGCGGCGGTCGAGCGGCCGGTGACGGGGTACGAGGTTCTCAACGTGGGCTCGACGCCCGCGTCCGTGGCCGACGTGCTGGCCTCGGTGGCGCGGGTGACCGGGCGGGAGGTGCCCGTGGTGCGGCGGCCCGCGCACCCCGGCGAGGCGCGCGAGCTGCGCGCGGACACCGGCCGGCTGCGCGCCCTGGGCTGGGCGCCGCGGCACTCGGACCTCGACGACGTGGTGCGCGACCAGTGGGCCGTCGAGGTGTCGGCGGGGACGTGACCGGTCAGGCGTCCGGCTCGTCGTCCCAGGGTATCCAGGCCCGCCACTCGCCGTTCAGCACCTGGGCGTCCAGGTGGGCGTTGACCAGCATGGCGGGGGTCGGCTCCGCCGGGGACGCGGTCTCCGCCGGCTCGGGCTGCTCGGGCTCCGGGTCCGGGTGCGGAGCCGGATCGGGATCCGGATCGGGGTTCGGGTCGGGCTCCGGTTCGGGGTCGGCGCCCGGCTCGGGCTCGGGGTCGGGTTCGGGCTCGGGCTCGGTGTCCGGCTCCGGCTCGGCGTCCGGCGTCTCCGGTGGCTCCTGGTCCTCCGCCCGCGCGGCGACGGCGTCCAGTTCGGCCGCGCGGCGGTGCAGCTCCTCCGCGAGGCGCTCGGTCGCCTCGCGGTGGACGTCCAGCGCGTGCTGCCGCGCGGCGGGGTTGCCGCGGTCCGCCTCCCACAGGTGCCGCAGCTCGTGGACGAAGGTGTTGTGGCCGTCGAGCAGGCGTACGACCTCGTCGTGGGTGTCGACCGCGGCACGCCACTCGCCCAGCACCCGGTCGCGCTCGGCGAGGAAGCCCTTCCCGGCGGCACCCTCCCAGTGCGTCGGCGCGATGGCGCGGACGCGCTGCTCGCCCTCCAGGAACGGCTCGCGCTGCGCGGCCGCCGTCTCGGCCAGGACGCGGACCCACCCCGCGTTGCCCGGCGCGGGCTCGTCGAACTCGCGGACCGCGCGCGGGAGGGGGTCGTCGTCGGCGTGCTCGGGCTCAGGGACCCGCGGCAGGTCCACGGCGCTCACCCACCTCGACGGCGAGCGCGGTCAGGCGGGCGGCGAAGTCCGCGTCCGCGGTGCGGTAGGCCGCGGCCGCGGCCGCCAGCGCGGCGGCGGCCCGGTCGGTGCCGCCGCACAACCGCTCCATCGCGCGCCGCAGGCTGTCCTGGTAGGACGCCACCGCCGGGCGCAGCGGGTCGTCCGGGGCGAG
The DNA here is from genome assembly GCF_042658445.1 of Saccharothrix lopnurensis. Taxonomy (NCBI): domain Bacteria; kingdom Bacillati; phylum Actinomycetota; class Actinomycetes; order Pseudonocardiales; family Pseudonocardiaceae; genus Saccharothrix; species Saccharothrix lopnurensis. The sequence continues at coordinate 181,302 of NZ_JBHSQO010000002.1, forward strand.
CTGGTCGGTGCCCACCCCGAACCGCCACACCACGTCACCGCGCACGGCGTCGCCCACCGCGAGGAACTTCCGGACCAGGTCGGCCAGCTCGTCCAGGTCGACGGAGAAACCACCGCCCGCCACCTCAGCCCTCCCCCGCACCCCACGCCGCGGCCACCTGACCGGCCGTCCAGTACGTCGTCGCGGTGTCGCCGACCACCGGGTTGAACGCCAGCCCGACGCCGCCCACCCGCGTCAGCCTGCGGATCAGGCCGCGCCCCTCCGCCGAGCGCACGCCCCCGTGGACCGCGCCGGTCCGCTCGCGGAACTCGTCCAGCAGCGCGGGGTGGGTGAACACGCACAGGAACTCGGCGCCCTCGGCCGTCCGCACGGTGGCGAGCCTGCGGCCCTCGACCGGGAAGTGCAGCGTGCGCCGGGGCAGCAGGTCCTCGATCTCGGCGCGGTCGGGCTGGTTGAACCGGATCACCAGGCGCTCCAGCGGGTCGGGGAGCCGGTCCTCGCCCTCGGCGCGGCGGAGCCGGGCCAGCTCCCCGCTCGGCGGCACCGGCGCCCGGCCCACCCGCCAGTGGGCGACCACGAGGGCCGCCTGCTCGACGACCAGCTTGTCCGTCGTGCCCTTGCCGTGGTCGGTCGGCTCGCGCGCGGCCAGCACCGCCAGGCGCTCACCCTGGGTGCGGCACCGGTTCAGCTCGGCGTCACGCGGCGCGTTGAACGCGTAGAGGAGCAGCTTGCGGTCACGCCGCGAGAGCCCGACCCGGGTGACCGCGTCCTCCACCTGCCACCGCACCTTCACCAGCACGTCCAGCGCGTCGTCGTCCGGACCGACGTGCAGCAGGTCACCGAGGTCGGAACCCCGGATGGCGAGCAGCTTCTCGTTCCGGATGCCCAGCCCGTGACGCAGCCATATCTCCCGAAAAACAGCCACCGGACGCTCCCGCGAGAAGAGTGGGATCAAGGAATGAGCGCAGATCCTAGCGAAGGGCATGCCCCTTCGGGCAACCACGTATCCCCAGGTCAGTTACCACGTGGTAGCCGCAGCAGTGCGGTTTGGGCAGAACCGGGGGCGAAATTTCCGAGAAATTTCCAGCCGGTCGAAGAAATTTCCGGGCAATTCTCGAGCCCCCCTCGAATTGCGCGCGAATTTCCTCGGAAAATGCTGGTCCCGGCCGTGTGCGGTCCGCTGGGCTGGAGGGAGGAGCACGTCCCGACAGGAGGAAGCGATGACCACGCCCGACCCCGACACCTGGCCCGCGCTGCTGCACCGGCTCGCCACGAACCGGACCGCCCTGCTGAGCCTGCTGCTCGGCCTCGCCGCCGCGGTGGGGATCGCCACCGGCGCGCTGTGGCTGCTCGGTGACGTGAAGGTGGAGTTCTGGGAGTTCGCCGTCGAGCACCGGGTCGCGCCGACCCTCCTGCTCACCTGCGTTTCGGCATGACCACCCGGTCCAGGTCGGCGGCCACCACCAGCTCGCCGTCGAACACCTCGGCCGCCTCGGCGCGGAACGCCGACCTCGTCCAGCAGCGGCGGTTCGAGGGCGCGGACCGCGGGGCCGCCGATGCCGCTCGCCGCGACACCCGCCGGCAGCACCTGGCGCTGCGCCCCCTCGCCCGGGTCGAACAGGAAGCCCTCGGTGTCCCAGCGCAGCAGGTAGCCGTTAGTGGTTGCGGGTGCGCGTCGGCACCTGGCCGGCGGTGCCCAGGACGACGAGCTCGCGGGGTGACACGTGGCAGAGTCTGCGGCATGGAGAGCTTGCGGGTGGTGTCGTCCTGGCCGGTGAGCACCGCGGCGGCGGCGGTGGTGCGCGCGGACGGGGAGGTGCTCGGCACGCACGGCCCGGTCGACCACCGGTTCCCCCTGGCGTCGGTGACCAAGCCGCTGGCCGCGTACGCGGTGCTGGTGGCGGTGGAGGAGGGCGCGGTCGAGTGGGACCGGCCCGCCGGGCCCGCGACGATCAGGCACCTGGTCGCGCACGCGTCCGGGCTGGCGTTCGACTCCGACGACGTGCTGGCCGCGCCAGGCCGGAGCCGGATCTACTCCAACACCGGGTTCGAGGTGCTGGCGGGCGCGGTGGAGGAGGCGACGGGAATTCCGTTCGCGGAGTACCTGCGCCAGGCGGTGTTCGAGCCGCTGGGCATGACCTCGTCCTCCCTGGACGGCTCGGCGGCCGCCGCCGCCACATCGACGGTGTCGGACCTGGTGCGGTTCGCGGCCGAGGTTCAGGCGCCGAAGCTGGTGTCGGCCGAGCTGGTGGCGGAGGCGACCTCGGTGGTGTTCCCGGGGCTGCGCGGGGTGCTGCCCGGCTTCGGGTCGCAGGAGCACAACGACTGGGGCCTGGGGTTCGAGGTCAAGGCGGACAAGTCGCCGCACTGGACGGGGGCGTCGTGCTCGCCGCGCACGTTCGGGCACTTCGGGCAGAAGGGGACGTTCCTGTGGGTCGACCCGGACCCCGGGGTGGCGTGCGTGGTCCTGACCGACCGGAACTTCAGCCAGTGGGCGGTCGAGGCGTGGCCGCCGTTCAGCGACGGGGTGCTGGCGGAGGTGGCCGGGACCTGAGAGGCGCCCTCTCCCGCAAATAGTCGACAAGAGCACGAAAAAACTTGGCAGAACCTTGTGACGGGGGCCACAGCGCGCCTAAGGTCGGCTCGCCCGCCCGCCGACAGGAACGAGGTCGCCCGATGATGCGGATCGCCCGAGCGAGGTGGGTCGCGGTCGTCGCGGCCGCCACCTGCCTCGGCGTGGCCCCGGCGCCGATCGCCGGAGCCGCGCCCGCGCCCGTCGTCACCCGAGCCGCGCTGGACCCGGCGCTCGTCGCCGGTCGCGGGGCCGACGTGCCGTTCCTGGAGCAGGAGGCGGAGCACGCGCGCACGACCGGCGCCGTCATCGGCCCCGACCGGACCGCCTACACGCTGCCGTCCGAGGCGTCCGGCCGGCGGGCCGTGCGGCTGCTGCCCGGCCAGCACGTCGAGTTCACCCTGCCCGCCGCGGCCAACGCGATCACGGTCCGCTACAGCATCCCGGACGCGGAGACCGGCGGCGGCATCACCGCGCCGCTGGAGGTGACCGTCAACGGCCGCCACCGCCGGACCATGACGCTCACCTCGCAGTACTCCTGGCTCTACAACCAGTACCCGTTCACCAACGACCCGGGCGCCGACCTGCTGCACCCCGACTGGTGGATCACGGAGTGCCAGTGCGTGCCGGCGCAGACCTCGCCCGCGCCGGTCGTCCCGAAGCCGTTCCGGCCGCACCACTTCTACGACGAGCAGCGGCTGCTGCTCGACCGGGCGCACCGGGCGGGCGACGTCGTCCGGCTCACCGCGCCGAGGGGCACCGACGCCGCGTGGACCGTGATCGACCTGCTCGACTCGGAGCTGGTGACCCCGCCGCGGGTGTCGCTGATCGCGGCCAACGTGCTGCTGTTCGGCGCGGACCCGACCGGGCGGCGCGACTCGGCGGACGCGTTCGACCGCGCCATCGCCTTCGCCCGGCGGCACCGGCTGGAGGTCTACGTCCCGCCGGGCACCTTCCAGGTCAACCGGCACGTCGTCGTCGACGACGTGACCATCCAGGGCGCGGGCAGCTGGCACACGATCGTCAAGGGGCGCCAGGTCACCCTGCCCGCGCCGCTGCCCGACGGCTCCGTCCACACCGGGGTCGGCTTCTACGGCAAGCCGGCCGCCGAGGGCGGCAGCCGCAACGTGCACCTGCGCGGGTTCGCCATCGAGGGCGACGTGCGCGAGCGCGTCGACACCGACCAGGTCAACGGCATCGGCGGCGCCCTGTCCGACTCCTCCGTGGACGGCCTGTACATCCACCGCACCAAGGTGGGGCTGTGGCTGGACGGGCCGATGTCGGGTCTCTCGGTCACGAACAACGTGATCGTCGACCAGGTCGCCGACGCGCTGAACTTCCACAGCGGGGTGACCGACTCGGTGGTGCGCGGCAACTTCGTGCGCAACACCGGGGACGACGGCCTGGCCATGTGGTCGCAGCACGCGCAGAACGCGCGCAACCGGTTCGAGCGGAACACCGTGCAGTCGCCCGTGCTCGCCAACGGGGTCGCGCTGTACGGCGGCACGGACAACGCGGTCGAGGGGAACCTCATCGCCGACCCGGTGCGCGAGGGCAGCGGCATCCAGCTCGGGTCCCGGTTCGGCGCGCTGCCGTTCACCGGCCACGTGCGGATCACCGGCAACACCACGGTGCGGGCGGGCACCTTCGAGCTGAACTGGCGGATCGGCCTGGGCGCCATCTGGTTCTACGCCCTGGAGCGGGACCTCGACGCGGAGGTCCGCGTGGTCGGCAACCACTTCCTGGACAACACCTACAACGCGATCATGCTGGTCAGCGAGTGGTCGGTGAAGGACCTGCACTCGATCACGAACGTGCACTTCGCGGACACCAGGGTCGACGGCACGGGCACGTCGGTGGTCAGCGCCCGCGCCGCCGGCTGGGCGACGTTCGAGGGCGTGACCGCCCGCAACACGGGCGCGGTGCCGGTGAACAACTGCGGCTCGTTCGGCTTCCCCGCGTCGGGCTCGGAGTTCTCGCTGACCGACCTCGGCGGCAACGGCGACTGGCTCGCGCCCTGGCTGCTGCCGAACACGATCACCTGCGACGACCGGCCGCAGGTGGTGCCGCCGCCACCGCCGTCGGCCTGGTGAGGGGCGGGTCCGGGGTCAGGGCGTCACGACGGCGTGGCCCCGGGACACCCGGGCGACGAGGAACTTCGACCCGACGGGCGACCCCTAGACTGCGCGGGATGAGTTGGGTGACCGTTCGCCAGTTCCGCTGGACGACCCGGACCGGCGCGGACGACTACCCGCGCGTCGAGGAGGTCCACCCGCTCAGCGGGCGCAAGAGGCTGCCGGTGAACGTGGCCGAGGTCGTCCACGTCAACGCCGTGGCCCCGGCCGGTTCGGCGCGGGTCAGGTTCGACACGCGGCTCGACGAGCTCCGGCTGCTGGCGAACTACCTGGGCGTGCGGCCCGGTCGGCCCGTGACGCTGCGCCAGGACGGGTTCCGGGCGAGTTCGCCGCACGTCCGGCGGTTCGTCAGCGAGTCGTTCGGCCTGGGCATGCTCACCGCCGCGGTCCAGGCGGCCTACGAGTGGAACGACGGCGACCCGGCCGACTTCAGCGCGCTGCCGATGACGCTCGCCGCGTCGTCGGCCAAGCGGGGCGTGCGGCCGGACCTGCTGTTCCAGGCGCCGGGCCTGCTGCTCGCGGGCGAGGCCCGGGGTCGGTCCGGCAAGCCGCCGGGGTCGACGAGGCTGCCGCGCGAGCGCCTGGACCGGCTGCTGCCGTGGGCGCACGTGCACCGCCACCCGCTGGTCATGACGTGGGCCTACCTTGACGGCGACGGCGTGGTGGTCGACTTCTTCGCCCCGGCGGACGGGGTCGAGTGGCTGAGCGGCGCCATCGGCGTCCCGGACCCGGCCGCGGCGCTGCGCCTGCCGCGGGCGGAGCAGGTGGCGCTGCGCGAGGTGGACCCGGCGCCGGCGCAGCAGGAGCTGTTCCCCCGGCCGCGGCCGGACCAGCTGTCGCCGTTGAGCCTGTTCGAGGTCGGCACGGGCGCGCTGGGGGCGGTCGAGGAGCAGCTGTTCGACACCGCCCCGCCGGCGCCGGTGACCCTGGCCGGGCGGACCGCGCGCGGCCGGTGGGCGCCGGTGGACCCGGTCACCGGCGCCCGCGGCTCGGTGCTGCTGGCCGTCCTGGACGAACCGCTGCCGCCCGCCGAGGCGGCGGAGGTGGCCCGCAGGTGGCCGCGCGCGGCGGCCGGCGGTGGTGCGGCCGGCGGGCTCGGCGACGACGTGGAAGACGGCGCGGACGACCGCTTCGCGGCCGGCGACCTGTCGGTGACCGTCCACGGCCGGACCGTCGTGGCCCTGACCCCCACCCGCGACGGCCAGCCGTGGGACGTGCTGGCCGACTGACGCCGGCCGTCGCAGGGGATTTCGCCGCTACCGGGGCGCCGGTGCTCCGCCGGCGGTCCCCGCTCCCCGGTCCCCCGCTCCCCGGTCCCCGGCTCAGCGCCCGGCGGCCTCCGGTGAGTCGGCGCACCGGGCCCCGACGGGCAGGCCGGCGTACTCGTCCCCGACGAAGTAGACGGCGCTGGACCACAGGTCGCCGCTGTCCTCGTCGGCGTCGTCGACCTGGAGCCAGACGTCGTTGGTGATGCCAGCGTCCGTCACCGGCTCGCCGTGCACCCAGCACTCGACCTTCCTGCGCTGGCCCGCCACCAGCGAACCCACCTTCCCGCAAGCTGACGAAGGACAGGTCCGGATGTTCACTTCGTGCCAGGTCGTGACGGTGTAGAGCGCGCCCCACGTGCCGACCTCGGCCTGAGCCGTCGCCGTCGTGGTGCTGCCCACCACCACCGCCGCGGCCACCAGCGCCACGACGGCGGTCGGTTTGACGATCCCCATGTGTCCTCCCGGTGATCAGGGTTGATCACCGGTTGTACGTCGCGGACCACCCCCGACGTTGCCTCGCGACCGCTCGGCGGTCCGCTTCACCGGCGGCGGAGGTCGAGCAGCCTCAAGCCGAGGCCGGCGGGACGGCCGGTTCCCGACTTCCCACGAACCCGTCCCGGAGAGCCGCTACCCGTGTCACGCGGATACCCGACCACCGCTGCGGGGACCGCAGCCGACCACACGACCGTCAGCGGCCGGCAGTCGGGTTCCCTGGTCCCAGGGCTTCACGGCGTATGACGCACCACACGGTGAGCGGGCTCCCGGTCGCCTGTACTCCACAGCCGCGCATGACTCACGCCTTGAGCGCACTGGCGCGATCTTCAGCGCCGCCGGGAAGTGACAACTGTCCCTGGTGGGCCCGTACCCGCTCGGCGAAGCGAGGACAGCCCGCGTCCACGAGCTTGCCCGCCAAGTCGGCGCGACCGCTTGTGCGGACCCAGTGCACAGTCTGCTCGCGGGTTACCTGTCGCACGAGGTGTGGCGCGCTGTCGTCGACCAACATGAAGAATTCGTCAGGTTTGTAGACCTCATAGGGCTTTGCGTCCGCATCGTGTCCTACAGTGAAAAAACCGTTGTCGCTGGTCAAGATGAGGTCTGCCTGACAAGCTACAGCCGCAGCGTGCACGTGCCGATCGTCACCATCACCACCGAAGAACGAGTCGTCGATGGTGAAGTCGTCGACCCGGCCACCCTCGAAGGTCTTTGCGATCAGGTCTCGCATGGAGGTGATCCGCGCTCCGGGCCAGTCCGGATGCCTCCGACGGAGGTGGTAAATCGCCTCAGCGAGCACGTCTTCGGTCCAGTAGACCGTGTAGATCTCTTCGGTCGACCGGATTTGCAACAGCGCAAGCCAGTCCCGCAGGGTGCGGGAGTACAGCACGTTCGCGTCCACGAACACCCTCGTCGAGGCCATCGCAAAAGATTAGCCGTCGACTCATCCCTGCTCATCAATGGCCGGGCCGACAGCGGGCAGGATGGGTTTCAGTGGTCTTCCAACGCCCGCAGTTCGTTGAATGCGGCCAGTTGGCGCTGCCGGCGCGCATCCCGCTCTCGCAGCACGTCAACCGTCCGCAAACGGGTGTGCGTGCCGACCTTGTGCGAGGGAATCTCACCAGCGTTGATCTTGCGCATCAAGGTGGGACGCGACACGCCCAGCAACTTGGCGGCCGCAGTGGTCGTCAGCTCTTCCGGCATCGCGTTGACCGTGACCGCATGACCCCGGGCCACAGCGTGAACGACCTGAGCGATGAGCGCTGACAGTTCATCAGGCACCGGAACCTCAGTACCTTGCCCGTCGGCCACAGCGGTGAAGCGCGCACCACCAGGGGGGAGCTGCCTCATCAGCGCTTGCGCCTGCCGCTGGTCCCGCGCATCCGCCAACAGGACATCACGATCAGCCGTAGCCACCACCGTCGACACCGTCATCACTCCCTCAGCAGGCCACTTACAGCTACAACCGATCAGGCGTTCACTTGTATGTGCAACCTGCGTCCATGACACCACGCCTGTCGCATCGACGCAACCACGAAGCAGGTACACCGCACCACAAGATCACCCGTTGGCGCCGCGAGGCACCGCCGAAGCACAGGGCGGCTCCGCAGAACCCCGAACCGTCTTCGACCACCGGTGTCCGGGACGGTGAGACCCTCGCCCTCGGCCCGACCGACACGGGAACCTCGGCGCCGCCTGACGCGCGAGGCGGTGGTCCAGGCGGTCGAGCGAGGACGAGAAGCGGGTGCGGCCGCCTTTCCAGGTGGTGCGACCACAGGTACCCCGGAGACGACTCAGCGGGCTTGTCCTGTCGGACAAGCCCGCTGGTGAACACTGCGCGCTCGGCAGGATTCGAACCTGCAACCTTCTGATCCGTAGAGGCGAGAAGGTCGGCCCGTACGGTCCACTTGGTCCGTTCGCGCTGGTGAGCGTCCGTTAGGCAGTCCAGGTCAGGGCCTCCGATCCCGCCCCGTCCAAGCAGTCCGTGAGACGGCTGTGAGACGGGTGCGACGGAGGCCAACCGATGTCGACACCCACCCAGTCCCCTATCCGCACGCCCGACGACATTCCCCACCAGCCGCTGTGTGACCTGGTCGAGCGCTGGTCGTCGGCACGGCTCCGCGCCGTCCTGGCCACCCACGCCGAAGGCAACACTCCGACCACCGACGATCTGTTCGCCGAGCTGGCCTACGGCACCCGCATCGCCCAGGAAGCCGTCTCCGGCCGTTGGTGCGCAGTCGCCGACCTGTTGCGGACACGCAACGCTCCCCCATGGCCCGAGATCGGTGCCGCAATGGCGATGACATGCCTCGAAGCCAAGATCGGCTTCCACGAGTGGGTCGACCGCCAGATGCGCCTCCGCACCACCACCGGCACCCTCGGCCTCACGGAGGCCGAAGCGACCGCCCTCCACCTCCTCGCCGAGAAGGTGTCCTGGTGAGCATCGAAGCGATCGGCTGGGCGCTCAACGACGCACCGATCCCCCGCGACCGCGGGGACGCCGCCAGCCTGGCGGCCGTGCTGATCGGCCTGGCGAACCACGCCGACCCGAACGGCCGGCACGCCTTCCCCAGCATCGAGAAGCTGATCCACTACACGCGCCTATCCGAGCGCACCGTCCGCTCGGCGCTACGCAGCCTCCAGGCCATCAACCTGATCCGCCCCTCGGATCCGGCCGTGATCGCCGCGCACATCAAGAGGGCAGACCGCAGGCCGAACGGCTACGACCTGACCCTTCGCCCCTTCACCGAGCCTGCGGACAGCCACCACCACGGCCTGCGAGCATTGCCGCCCGTTGACCAGCACGAGGGGCAAATAACGCGGCTACGACCGGCAAGGAACGGCTTCACAAGGGGCAGCACTCGCCCCCGAACCGTCCTTAACCCTCCAGAGAACCGTCCTTCACGCGAGCCCGCGCCCGAGGCGCGCTCGCCCAGGCCGCCCTGCGGCGAATGCGACGCCCGCGACTCCGACCCGATCTCCGCCCGCGTCATCTGGCTGGACGAAGACCGAACCCGATCGGTCCTCTGCGCCCGCTGCCACCCACGAGCCACCGGAGCCGGGGAGGCAGCCCAGTGACCGCGTCCGCCCCGGAACTCGTCACCCAGATCCGACAGGCCCTCGAAACGGCGCGAGCCGCAGGCGAACCACCACCGGGCCGCCCCACGCTGGTACGCCTCACCGGCGCCACCGATCACGCGGTCCGCAAGGCCCTGGCGGAGCTGGCGACGGAGGTCACCAGCCCTGGCGACACCTCTACGCTACCCCCACCAGCCACCGCACCAGCACGAACCACGGACGGCCGCCTGGTGGCCTGGGCCGGCTTCGTCTTCGGCTCGGTTATGTCGATCGCCGCCAATGTCCTCCACACCTGGCTGCCAGCCGAACACCACCCCGCCAGCTGGTCACCAGGACTGGCACCCCAGATCGGAGCCGCAGTCTGGCCGATCGGCCTTCTGCTCTCCGTAGAAGTCCTCTCCCGCATCCACTGGCCAAAGGGCTGGCAATGGACCCTCGCCCGCTTCGGCGGCACCGGCACCGTGGCCCTCGGCTCAGCCGTCATCTCCTACGGCCACCTCCGAGACCTCCTACTGGCGTGGCACTACGGCCCTCTAGCAGCGGCTGTTGGCCCGCTCGTCCTCGACGGCCTCATGGTCATCTCAGGCTTTGCTCTCCTAGCGATGAGTCGCACCACCTATACCTCGGTCAGCGCCAACGTTGGGTGATGCCTGCAACAGTCCACGTGCTGGCTGTTCACAGCAATGGAGCCAGCCGTGTTGATCTATCGAGGGCCTCGCTGGTGACGAGCCGATGAGACGCTGGGTCTAACTGACGTCTACGCCCTAGCATCATGCTCATGGCCGGCAGACACCTGAAGACGCTGTTCCGAGCGTTTCACACCCGCGACGAGCTTGCGTTCCGCCGCGCGGCCCTCGAGATCATCGAGGAGGAGCAGGCCAAGCAACATCACGCCCTGGCACGAGACCTCCAGAAGCTGTTGGCAGTCGGCGGTGCAGTCGACACGAGCAGTACCGTCATACTTCCCGAACCTCCGAAAGACCGCGAGGGAGAATGGCCGCTGGCCGAGGTACGGGCACCCGACAGATTGATCGAGGATCTGGTACTTGCACCCGAGCTAGCGAACACACTTAGCGAACTGACCGAAGAAGTTCGCCGCTGGCCGGACCTGGATGCCGCAGGCATCCCGAGGAGGCAAAAAATGCTTCTCCAAGGCCCGGCCGGTTGCGGCAAAACTACTGCCGCAGAAGCAATTGCAACCGAATTGGGTCGACCACTGCTACTGGTCCGGCTAGATGCAGTTGTATCGTCGTATCTCGGTGAAACAGCAAGCAATCTTCGAAGGGTCCTAGACTACGCCAACCAGGCTCAATTCGTCGTCCTCTTCGATGAGTTTGACTCACTTGGCCGATCCCGCGAAGACAGCAGTGAACACGGCGAAATGAAAAGAGTAGTGACTGCATTCTTGCAGATGATCGATACATACAAGGGGCCAAGCCTGATCCTTGCCGCCACAAATCACCCTGGCCTGCTCGACTCTGCTCTCTGGCGACGTTTCGACGAAGTCCTCAACTTCAGGCTTCCAACGGTACATGAAGTCCGTCGACTTCTACGACTTCGTCTCAGGTCAGTACCACACCGTGGCGTGGACATCGATAAAACCGCAAGCGCCCTCAAAGGTCTCCCACACGCAGCTACCGAGAAGCTCGCCGCCGATGCCCGCCGCATGGCCCTGCTACGTGGTCACACTGAGGTGCTGCCGAGCGATATGACCGATGCCGTGGCCGCTGTGACCTCAAGGCCCTGGTAGTCGTGTTGGAGGGAGCGTTCGATGCCAAGCCACCTGCTTCTGCCTGATCCTCATCTTGTCAGCTCTCGACGTGCGGCCAGCGGCAGAGGCACTCCTATATCAAGGAACCGAGCTGAGCACGGCGCTCATCTCCAAGCCGAACTTCAGCGCGTCGTAGCCGCTCCTCGCCGCCTTGATGCTGGCGTCGACCCGAACTTCGTCTTCAAAATCCGAGCTGCTGGTAGACCGCAAGAGTCCATGCTTGAAGGACGAAACCTACAGGTTTTGGGCGAGACCGCAGACTACACCTACTTCGTACTGAGTGACGATGGCACCACTGGGCTCGCTACCGCATTGTCTGACTATGCCAGCAACGGCGCACTGAATTCACTAGTCGACCTTATCGATGACATCGAGCCATACGGCGCAGAAGATCGCCGCGGACCAGGACTCGAATCACCTCCACCGGGTCGCTTTTTGGTTGACATCACAATATGGCCTTCGCGTAACCGTGCGCAAGCCGAAAGTCGCGCCACTATGATCGACGCTATTTTGGATCGCACCAATGGACAGGTACAACTCCGATCACTCAGTCCACGCAGGAACATAATTCGCGCACTGGTAGATGTCAATACACTTGAAGATCTCCTGGAAACAAGTGTGGTCGAACAGGTTCGCACCCCTCCGGTGCCCTTTCTCGACTTTCGCGACTGGCGTACATTGTCGGCTTCAGAGATCACTAGAGAACAAGTTGATTCTGCCCCCGTAGGCGTCCTTGACGATGCTCCCGCTATAACACACCCACTTCTAGAGGGCGTGGTCAAGTCTGTCGATCCGATCGGCCCTAATGATTATCCATGGCAGCAACCTGGCGATCACGGCAGCGAAGTTGTAGGGCGTGTCCTATTGCCCAACCTCCACGAACAACTGAGAGACGGCACGACCATCACGGCACATGGCACCGTGCATGTTGCACGGATCCTGGAACCCGACCCAGGCGACCCGAATGGCGCACCGAGGTTCGCCACGAGTGCCTTTCCGCATGAACTTGTCGAGCAAGGCATTCGACATCTTCATACCACATACGGTGTCAAAGTTTTCAACCTGTCAATCGGCTACAGTGAGCCGTACTCGGACATTCACCTAGGAGCACTTACCGAGACTATCGACGATCTAATCCGCGAACTAAAGATCGTTGTTGTGGTTCCGACAGGCAACGTAGGCGCTCAAGCTTTCACAGCTTTGACTCCAAGTGACCATCATGCAGCCGACGACTACCCCGTCTACCTAGACACACCAGAACATCGTCTTGCCGAACCTGCGCCAGCAGCACTCGCAATCACCGTCGGATCTTTGGCATTGAGCGAAGGCGTAGCCGAGATCGGGAACCGACTAGGCTGGCGAGCAATAGCCAGCATAGACCAGATTTCACCTTTCAGCCGAGTCGGGCCAGGAATTGGGACCAGCACCAAGAGGCGTAACAAGCCGGATTTGATTCACTATGGCGGCAACCTTGCGGTCAACGATTCTGGTCACGTTGTTTTCAACGACATGGGTGCCAGCATTGTAAGTACGGCAATTAACCCGACGACCGGCCAGCTATTCAAGGCGTGCAATGGAACCAGTTATGCAGCACCCGCTGTAGCGAGAGTAGCTGCCGACATCGCACATGCCTATCCGGATGCGTCAGCAAACCTTGTCCGGGCACTACTCGCGGGAAGCGCGGAACTGCCACAATCGGCCACCCGGGTACGCGAAGAGAATAAGGCTCATTCTTACTACGGCCACGGCAAGCCCAGCTCATACCGAGCAGTAAACAGCGAAGCCCGCCGAGCGACGATGACATACGACGGAGAAATGCCTATCGACACCGTCCAGATCCACCCCGTCCCTATACCAGAAGTATTCAGGCGAGGCAGTGGCAGTCAGCGGACGATAACGGTCACATTGGCATTCGATCCACCTGTACGGCGACAGCGTCGAGAGTACGTTGCTGCATCGATGCAAGTCGACCTATACCGCAACATTGAGATAGATGAACTTCAGCGAACACTGCGCCGTCAGCCCTCTACGAATGCACTCGAACTGATTCGCGGACGAAGGCATCCGAAGCTAGTTCCAGGTCCCGATTCGGTGACGAGCAGTACACTGCAAGTTCGCAGATGGACTGCAACGAATTCGTTCATTAACGACGACGAAGTATTCTACGTGGCAGTCACTCATCGCGCAGCAACCTGGGCCAGAGGGAGCGCCGACTACACCATCCAGTCGTACGCGCTTACTGTGACCCTAGAGGATCAGAACCTCGTCAGAGCAGATTTGCACCAGCTATTGACTCAACAAGTCCGCGTACCCGCAAGAGTTAGAATTCGATCGCTTCCCTAGAGTTCGCGAAGGTGTCTCTGGTGCCTGCGAAGAGAATAGGTTCGCTGGAAGGGGATCAAGCCAGGACCGACGGTTCTGACGGCCTGGACAGTCAGGCTTGACCTCGGCGCTCCGCGACACACTCCGCCGCCAATGTCGGGGTGTCCACCGCCGAGGCGCTGGCGCTGCTTCTCCGGCACCGCGCATCACGAAGTGGCCGGTCTCGGCCCGGAAGACTTCCCCAGAGCCATGCGCTCCTACACTTCCGCCCTGCCTGCGGCGGTCGCCAGTATCGCCGACGTGGCCGACCTCGTCGCCACTTGTGATGCCTCGCGCCGGTGAGTACGGCGCGAGGCATCACGTTGTCCGGCTCGTGCTACGCCCCAGCCGACGCTGAGAGCCAGGTATGAGACTCAGGGAGCAACTGTTCCGCGTTGTCGGCCAGAGCCTTGGCCCTGGCACGGACCGACGATCGGAGCAGCCAGCGCACCTGCTCCTGATCCAATTGCTCGTCGGAGTGCGTGATCCACGGAACGGGCTCGGCACCCGCCGCGAGGGAAATCATCCGGACAATTTCGGTCTGGCTATGAAGCCGCTCAGACTGGTTCTCGTCGGCCTCGTACAGGACTGCGTAGTCGCGGGCGGGCCCGGGCGAGCCCAAAGCCCTCAGGGTGGTCCAAAGGTGCATCACCTGCGCAACCTGCTCCTCTGCCAGCCCGGCTGCCTTGATCACGGCTTCGACTTGTTCCGGCTTGGTCGGCAGCCTCCCGCGGCGCAGCAGCGAGTAGAGCTGACTGCGGGGGACGCCCGCTTCGGCGGCCAACCTTGGAACGCTCGCGCCCGACCGTGCCTGGATTGTGCGCAACAGCTCGATGAACTCGTTCTCGGTCCGCGCGCACACCTCCTCGGGGGCGAGTGTGAGGGGAGAGCTCCGGGGCGTGCTCGCCCGGCGCGGTCGCACCCCCACCGGTGGGTCCGACCGTGGTGCCGAGGTGGCCGGGGGCTCCGACTGCCCCGACCGCTTCCCTGCTCGCTCGGCCGGGGCGGTCAACGGCGTGCTGGCCTGCCGGATTGCCCTGTCCGTCATCGCGCTCTGCGACGCTTCCTGTTGGCCGACCACGTCGCGCAGATGCCGCCAGGCGACTTCCCATCCAGCCCGCACATGCCGACGCTGGTCGATGGTGCTGTCTAGGGTGAACAGCTGCGCCGCGTATGTCGGCCACGGCAGCAGCACGCGCTGGTCGAATGCCCGCATGAGTTCCGGCGGTAGCATGGCCTGATTCAAGGAGAAGACCCGGCCGACCTGCTGGTGGAACGCGTGCAGCAGGTCAGTCCCGCCCTTGGAGTGCGCGGCTGGCGCCGAAGGCCTCATGCTCGGCCGACCAGCGCCTCGACGGCCCGCCAGGACCGCCTTCCCATGGCACCCGGATCGATCCGGATCGCGACCGCGATCACAATCACCACGCCGCCGAGCATCTGCAACACCGTCATCGGCGCGAACCCGCCGATCAACGCCCAGCCGGTGAACAGCACCGCGATCAGCACGAGCGCCACATCGGATCCGCCGACAGCCGTTCGTGTGGTCCGGCACCCGGTGCGGGGCGCGCGAGCGTCGGCGGGGGAACAGAAGTCCTGCATTAGGGAGTCTCTTCTCGGGTATGGCCGGATCGCCGCCGACACCGAGGTCGACGGCGGTCCGGTTGTTGGCTCAGCCCGGGACTACGGGGTAGTTCCGGTAGTGCGATCCCGAGAGCAGCAGCGCCAACTACGACTCCCAGGATGTGCGGCACGCGACGATGAGCACCCGCGGACCACGCCGTTCCCCCAACCTGCGAAGCAGAGAGGGGAGATTACGGATCGGGCAACACTATCGGACGACCCCTGACGAACACGTGTTCCTGCTCACCGGAACCGTCCTGAACAGGGCTGATGGCTTGTCGTCCAAAATCGTCCACCAGGTAAAGTGACGCAGGTCACATAAGTGGTACGCGGAACGTGCGCTGTGCGGTTAACGTACACAACGTCGAACCGACGGCCCCGAATGTAGCGGGGCGGAACCTCTTGGGTGTTTGTCGCTGTGGCTCAGCCTGGGCATCAAGGGTTCCCCAGACGGCCTCCTGCGCCAACAGGGGGCCGTCGTCATTTACATGCCCGAGCGCGACATCACGGAACGGGATGACCTGACTCGTCGGAGCCCCACTTCTGCTCCGGTGTACGTCGTAGCTGCCACCTGACCGGCGTTACCCGCAAGGATGTGCGATCAGCGGGCACGGCCGTCAGTACGACGATCGGGTTGACACGCAGCACTGGATGTCCAGGCCGGACCTGTGCGGCAGGCGCTGAAGAGCGCACCGGCATCACCTGACCGCGAATCGCGTCTGCGAGCTCACCGGTCGGAGTCGCGGCTACACGGCGTCCGCCGCCTGGCTCAACCGCGAGCGTGCCGACCTCGACCGCCGGGCCCCACGTAGACGTGATCAGTCTCGAAGTCGGTAGGCGGTCTGGCCGGAACTCACGCTGACCACCCGATTATCGCGGATCCGGTAGGCGGTCTGACCAGAACTCACGTCGACCATCCGATCGTCGCGGATCCGGTACGCGGTCTGACCAGAACTCACGTCGACCACTCGGTTGTCGCGAACCCGGTAAGCAGTTCGGCCGGAACTGACCTCGACCAAGCGCCAGCCATCCCAAGGTTCAGTGCTCACGCGAGGGAGTATGACAGCGGGCACCGACAGAACAGCATCTCCCGGAACCGTTACCAACCACTGCAACTCCGGCCCCGCGAGCCCGCCGCCGTGGTCGTGCGGCACGTCCCGAGCCCGTTACGTCGTGGGCCAAGGCGATCGGGCCGAGGTGTCGTCGGCGGTGGTCATCGGGTCGGCCCGGCGCGACGACGCGGGTCGACACCCCGCACCGGACGTCCGGCGAGCCGGGCCCGCGATGCGGCGAGCCGCCGTTCGACGTCGTCGATCACCTTCGCCGCCGGGTCCTTCCACACAGCCGCCGCGCCGGCCGAGGCGGTGGTACCGCGGCGTTGGTACGGGCGCAGGTGGTCGGCGGCCGCGCGCAGGTACGCGCCGGGTTCGCCGCGTGGCGGCCGTGGTTCGCCGGTCCCGGTGATGCGGTCGGCCAGGGCGATGACCAGCACCGCGAGCGCGGCCAGGACCAGCAGGGCCAGGACCAGTTCGGCGTCGCCGGTGCGCGCCAGTCGCACCGCGATCTTGGCCAGGACCGGCAGCAGCGGCCGGGTTCGAGGCGGTCGGCGCGTCGGCGAGGGGTGCCACAACCGGGTCGCGGCGGCGAGATCGTCGGCCGCGCGGCGCACCGCGTCGGCCACCCGCCGCTGGTGTTCGTCGGCAGGGTCGGCGGGCCAGCGCAGCGCGAGCACCGCAGCGAACTGCGCGGCCTGCTCCACCGCCACGTGCCGGTGGGCCGGATCGTCCAGGTCGAGGTGGTCCAGCAGCCCGGCCGCCGTGGTCACGTGCACCTTGGCCCTGGCCCACCATGCGTCCCCGCCCCGTGTCGGCCTGGTCGAGCCCGGCGCCCACGCCGTGGGGTCGGCGGCGTCGACGGCCGCTGCCGCCCGGTCGGGCACCGCGTCGTCGCCGAGGACGCCGCGGGTGGTTCGCCACTGGTCGGCCAGCTCGGGCAGGGTCAGGTCACGGGCCAGCTGCCCGCCGCCCAACCGCAGGGCCGGGCCGCCGTCGAGCACCTGGTCCTCGTTCAGGGCGACGCGGTAGCCGGTCACCCGCTCCGCGCCGACGTTGCCGCCGGTCACCGGCGTCACCCGCACCCCGGCTCTCGCGAGGACGTCCACGAACTCGCCGGGCCCGGTCGACCCGGCGGCCGCGGCCCGCACCCGCCGTTCCAGCGTGCGCCGTTGCGGCTCGACACCGGTGCGGTCGGCGCGTTCGTGTTCGGCGCGGGTCAGCTCACGGGCGCCGGTGCCGGTCGCGCCGGTGCGCACCAGGCCCAGTCGTTGCTCGACCTCCTGAGCCCACTTGCGGGACTTGCGCTTGCTGTGCGACAGCCGCGCGACCTTGCCGTCCTCGTCCACCAATTGCACCACCACGTGAACGTGGTCGTTGCCCACCTTCGAGGTGCCGTGGTGCACGGCGATCCACCGACACCGCTCTAACCCCAGCCGCTGTACGAACTCCTCCGCGAGCTCGCGCCACCGCTGGTCGCCTAGCTGCCCGTCGTCATGGTGCGCGGAGATCGGCACGTGCAGCACGTGCCCTGCCGCCACGGTCTTGTGCCGCAGACGACGCGGAGCGTCGAGCTGCGTGATGATCTCTCGCAGCACGGTCTCCCGGTCCGCGCCCTGGTCGTTGGGGCGGGCGACGTCGGGGTGCAGCAGGTCGTCGTCCCACGCGGCGACGATGTGCGGGTCGGTGTGCACCGTGCGGCCGCCGACGGCGAACAAGTACCGGACGGTCTCGCGCAGGTTGGAGTGGCGTGGCAGCAGCTTGGGCAGCATCGCCGGCTCACCGCGGGCCGCGCCGGTGCACGACCCGGTTGGGGTCGAGCCGGTCCAGCCAGTCCTCGACCCGCCCGAGCACGTGCGCCAGGTACTCGACCGCAGCCGTGAGCTGTGCCGCGCTCACCTGGTCGCCAGCGTTCGCGGCGCGGGCAAGCTGGTTGAGGTTGGTGCCGATCCCCGACAGCGTCCGGCGCAGCGGTACCAGGTCCGCCGCCAGGGCGACCGCGTCCTGCCGACTCATCGGCGGGCGCAACCGCCGCAGCGCACGGGCGGTGGGATCGAAGAACCTCGCGGTGATGTGCGCGAATGCCGCCGGGGCCAGCCCGTAGACGGCGGCGCGGCCGGTCACCTCGGCCAGCTCAGCGGCGGTGAACCGCAGCAGCAGTTGCCGTCGACGTCCACCGGGAACGGGTGCCAAGTGCCCGCCGTGGCCGATCAGGGTCGGCAGCGACGCCAGCCTCTCCTGCCCAGAGGTGTCCGGTAGCGATCCGGTGATGTCGGGATCATCGACTGGCCGGTCGCCAGCCAATTGCACGCTGTCGTCCTCGTTGTGGCGCATGAGGTCCCCCGGACCGCCGGGGCGTTCGACGCAATCCCCCGACGCGCCGCGCCCCACGCCGCGACCCTACGCTCGCGCCAGACCGTGCCGCATACGTGCACGATCGGTGACCTGGTGTTTCCGCCTCCGGCTAGCGCAGCTAGCCGGAGGCACATCTTGCCCCCGGCCCGGTGGCGGTGGGGTGGCTATCGAACCGGGCGGGCGACTAGACGGACGTCGCTCCCCGAGCGGGCCACGTCGAGGAGTTCCAGGCGGAGGATTCCGGACATGCTGTGGATGCCGGCGTTCTCCAAGCCGCTCTTGCCGGAGCCCAGCATGGCGGGGGCTACGTAGTTCACCACACGGTCGACCAGGCCCTGGGCGATGAAGCTGCCGGCGAGCGTGGGGCCGCCTTCGAGGAAGATCGCCCGCACGCCGCGGTCGTGGAGGCCCGCGAGGACGGATGGCAGGTCGAGGCCCTTGTCCGCGCGCTTGACCTTCAGCACGTGCACCACGCCGTCGAGATGTGAGGCGTCGGCGTCCTCGGCCACGACGATGAGCGTGGGCGCGGCGTCGTTGCAGACGTTCGCGTCGGCCGGGGTCTTGGCGTTGCTGTCGAGCACGACGCGGAGCGGCTGGCGCTTGGGATCGTTCACGATGGACAGGTCCAGGCGCGGGTCGTCGTTGCCGCGTACGGCCAGGTTGGGGTTGTCGGCTTGCTGGGTGCCCGAGCCGACCACGGTGGCGTCGCAGCCCGCACGGAGGAGGTGGACCTCGGCTCGGCTCTCCGGGCTGGTGATCCACTGGCTGGTGCCATCTTCGGCGGCGATGCGGCCGTCGAGGGTGGCGGCGAACTTGTAGACCACGAACGGGCGCCGGTGCGTCTGGGTCACCGAGTCCCATTCGGCTCGGCCGACCAGCTCGTCAACGCTCAGCGTGCCCATTCAGCTCCCTCTCGTTCCTCACCGCTCGGATGAACTCGTCGACGCTCGGGTGCGCCTTCCACGACCGCATGATCTTCGCGCTCGCCGCCAGCTCTCGGACTGTGCGGTGCGACCGGGTGTCCTGGGCGATCCTGAGCGCTTCCACGCCGCTCTCCAGCGCTGCTTCGGGGAGACCCGCGCGTGCTGCGACAGTTGTCCTGCGGGCGAGGTGCAGGCCGCGTTCGCGGTGGAAGGACCTGGGCCACTGGCTCATGACGTGGTCGTATTCGGCAAGGGCACGTTCGTGGTTGCCGAGGGTGCCGTAGACGGCCGCACGCTGCACTGACACGTAACTGGGCGTGCAGTAGCTGGCCAGCGAGTACGGGTCGAGCGCTGGCGCGGCGGCCTCGGAAAGGGCCTGGGCACGGTCGATGTAGTTCATGGCGGCGTGCTCGTGGCCGTCCAACGCACTCGCGTGTGCGGCCTGCTGGTGGATGGCCGCACATACCTGTGGGCTGGACACCTGGGCTTCGTAGCGGATGGACGCCTCGGCGAGCGTGATGGCTCGGGCGCGTTCTCCGAGGAATTGGGCTTGCTGACTCATCCGCATGAGGACGTAGGCCGCGATGGTGGCGCTGCCGGACGAGTGCGCCCACTCAAGCGCTCGGCTCGACCAGCCTTTGCCCGCGTCGAAGTCGCCCAGGTCGTCGGCGAGCCAGCCGCAGAACTCGGCGAACAGGGCACCGATCTCGAACAGGCGTCCACGCGAGCCCGACTCGATCCGCTCGTACAGCTTGGCGATGTTGCCGACCTGCTCCCCCGCTGACCGGACCAGATCGCCGGGTCCGAGGAGGCTGTCCGCCGACACCAGGGCGTCCCGGAGCGAGACGAAGTGGTCGATGATCTCGGGATCTACCGAGGCACGGCCACCAGACCGCGAGGACGGGAAGTTGGGGAGGGAGGAGGCCGCCAACCCGGCCAGGGCTCCCATGAATTCACGCCGCTCCACGCTGTCCCCTCCGGACGAGTCCTCGGCGCGCCTGGCGAGGCGACGCCGCGCTTTGCCGACGGCGACCGCCCGTGCGAGCACTTCCACCGGAATTCCGAAGCTGCTCGCGCAGTGCTGCTGCCAGTAGGGCGTCACCAGGCGTTTCTCTGATTCCCAGCGGGACACCTCGTTCCGGGTGACCGCACGGCCGGCACGCACCGACAGGTCATCGGCCTGCTCGCTCTGCGAGCGGCCGGTCTCCTCACGGAGGCGGCGCAGGAGCGCACCGATGCTCATCGGCCTGTGCATATCGCCATCCTGACTGGTGAGGAGGGGCAACGTCACCATTGTGGCCACCTCTCCCGGCCCCCTCCGGCCACATGGCCCCTCCGGTGGTGACTCCGCCCGATCGGTCTAACGGCGACTCTGATCTCGGCACCGGCGCGGGTGATCAGGCATGAAGTGCCCATGACCTGCGGCATCCCTGGCACCGGTAGCCGCTCATCGAGGCCGGACGACGAGGAGGGCGGACGACTGTGCCAGCCGAGCCGAAGCCGTACACCGTCAGGCTCCGCACCGAGTCCTTCGCGAAAGCGGCGCAGCTCGCCGGGTTCGGCTCCGACTACCGCCTGGCCGGCGCGATGGGGCTCAACCGCTCGACCGTCACACGGGTCAGGAGCGGTGCGCTCCAGCCCGGTCCCGCGTTCATCGGCGGCGCGCTGACCGCGCTGGCGCCGATGCGGTTCGAGGACCTGTTCGAAGTCGCACCCGAGTCCCGACGGACTGGCCTCGATATTCCCCAACAGGAGAAGAGGACCGACCGTGCCGAAAGCCACCCAGGAGATCACCGACCCGATGACGGCCGCACTGGCGTACGCCGAGATGGGCTGGCCAGTAATACCCGGAGCGGTGTGGCGGAACGGCAAGTTCGTCGATCCGGCGTCGGGTGAGCCCGCGGACAAGATCGTGTTGCGGCCGATCGACACCGCGACCGCGGATCTCGACGTGGTGCGCGAGTGGTGGTCGGCACCCGGCCTCCACGCGCCGACCGTGCTGGCCGTGACCGGGCCGACTTTGGGCGTGGTCACGGTCCACGAGTCGTTGGTCGAGGCCGTGGTGGATCACCGCTGGTTCGCGACCAGGCCCACGCCGGTGTTGGCCATCCCCGGGATGCCGATGGCCTACTTCTTCGTGAAGCCCCCTTGCCCGTTGGCGCTGGTTCGTGACGAGGTGCGGGTCATGGCAGAGGGCACGACGCTCCCGCTGCCCCCGGCCTCCATCGGTGAAACCCGGGCGGTGTGGCTGGTCACGCCCGAAGAAGCGGGCAACGTCCTGCTGTTGGCGGATGAGTTCGACGAACTCCTCCGGAGTGTCGGGAGGGCTGCCGCATGACCAGGCTGGATGAACATCCGGCGGTCGAGCCGCTGTGGAGTCCAGAGGAGTTCGCCGACATCATGCGGGAATTGGCCAGGGAAGAGGCTCCGCGGTTGTTCGCCATCGTCGAGGAGTACGGCGATCGTGTGGACGCCAGGGTCGCGGGCTACGGAGTGGCCTTCGCCGGGCGCGTCGACGCCAACTCCGTGGAGGGCAATTTCCCGTTGAGGACAGAGAGCGCGGAAGGAGCACGGAAGGTCTTCGAGATCGGCTCCCGTCCCAGGGGCGTGCGAGTGCACCTCGTGTGGCTGGACGACTCGGCCTGAAGCCGCTGGTGTTCTGCCCGCGCAGCAGGAGGTGGCCCCGAACGGGGCCACCTCCTGCTGCCTTTCAAGCAGCCTCGTCGGACAACGCACGGACGATCGACTCGGTGATCACCCGGTAGGTGCTGCGCAGCTTGATCACCTTGGCCGGGAAGTCGCCGGTTGTTATCAGCTCGTAGGCGTGGCTGCGTGAGATGCCGAACGCACTCGCCGCCTTCGCCACGTTCACTGTCGCGGGCCAGCGCCTGACCTCAGCGAGCGTCGGGCGCCACGTATCTTTGTTTTGCCTGGTCATCGAACGATTCCCCCCGGATCGTCGAACCGCCATTACTCCGTTCGAGTGTGCGTCGACCTTCGTCTGTCTGTCAAGCGAACCGACGAGCTGGCATACTCGGCGAGGTGACAGAGCCGCAGTCTGTCGGTGCCGTCGTCGGGGAGAACCTGGAGCGCCTGCGGAAGCGGGCACGGCTCACCCAGCACGAGACGGCTCGGTTGTTCTCGCGACGGGGCATCCCGTTCAGCCGCAGCAAGATCGCGGCGCTGGAGGCCGGGGAGCGGCCCAACCCGAACTTCGCCGACGTGCTGTTGATCGCTCACACGTTCAACGTGGAGCTGTCGGAGCTGTTCGAGGGGGATGGGCCGGTCGCTGTCGCCGAGCACATCACCCTGAGCCGACCGCTGATCCGGGACTTCATCCGGGGAATCGCCGTCGTTGGCGGGTCGGAGGAGTGGGATCCGAAGACACGCCGGGACGAGCTGTTCGGGCTGTCGGCGATCCGGGCCAAGGGTGAGGCGTGGTTCGCGGCCAAGGTGCAGGGGACCGAGGCGGACAACACCCTGGCCAACCGGCTCGGGGTCTCGCCCAAGGCGGTGGTCGACGTCGCTCAGAAGCTCTGGGGACGGACGCTCACCGACGAGCGGGACGCGCAGCTGGCCGACCTCGGCGACATCGACATCAACGAGCGCCAGGCCCGCCGCGGGCACATCACCCGGCTGCTGTCACAGCAGGTCCAGGCCGAGCTTGATCGGCGTGGGCTGATCGTGAAACCGATCGAACCAGTGGGACCGACGGAGGAGGACGAGTGAGTGACCCGATCAAGAAGATCACGTTGAAGGACGGGACGGTGAGATATCGGTTCGTTGTGGACATAGGCCGCGACCCGGTGACGGGCAAGCGGCAGCAGAAGACGTTCACGTTCGACACCAGGCGCGAAGCCCGCGTCGAGTACGACAAGACCCGTCACAAGGTCAACGAAGGCACCTACATCCGGCCCAGCGAAGTAACGGTCGATGAGTACCTCGACGGGTGGTTGGAGGGTGCGACGCGGGACCTTCGGGCGTCCAGCAAGCGCAGCTACCGGGACGCGCTCCGACCCGTGCGCGAGCAGCTGGGAGCCACGCCGATCCAGAAGGTCACCAAGGCCGACATTGAGCGGATGGTCACCTGGATGCAGACGGAGGGGAGGAGGCGAGGCGGCAAGCCGGGAACAGGGCTGGGGCCGCGCAGCGTGCGGTTGACGTTGGGCCGGCTCACGGCCGCGCTGGAGATGGCGACGCTGGAGGGCTTGGTGGCGCGCAACGTCGCCAAGCTGGTGAAGCCGCCGAAGTACAAGCCCGCGAAGCCGGACACCTGGTCGAAGGACGAGGTGCGGTTGTTCCTCCTCAAGGCCAAAGAGGATCGGTTGGACGCGGCTTGGAGGCTGACGCTGTACGGGCTTCGCCGAGGTGAGGTGCTCGGGCTGCGGTGGGATGACGATGTCGACTTCGGCTCGTTCGCCAACGTCTGCCAGAAGCACGAGATCAAGTGGTGCGCGGACTGCTACGTCGAGGGCACGGCCACGATGCACGTCCAGCAGGCCCGCGTGCTGGTCGAGGGCAAGGTGCTGATCGTCCCGCCCAAGTCGGAGAACGGGTTCCGCAAGCTCCCGCTCGACCTCGCGGCGGCGTCAGCCCTGCACACGCTGAAGGTCAAGCAGGCCGAGGAGAAGCTGTCGGTCGGCGAGGGGTACCGGAACAGCGGCTATGTCGCCATGGACGAGGTTGGCGAGCCGGTGCACCCCGAGTGGTACT
This sequence comes from Saccharothrix lopnurensis, assembly GCF_042658445.1. Classification (NCBI taxonomy): domain Bacteria; kingdom Bacillati; phylum Actinomycetota; class Actinomycetes; order Pseudonocardiales; family Pseudonocardiaceae; genus Saccharothrix; species Saccharothrix lopnurensis. The sequence continues at coordinate 205,642 of NZ_JBHSQO010000002.1, forward strand.
CGGACGAGTTCGGGCGACTGGCGAAGCGAGCCGGTGTGAAGCGCATCGTCCTGCACGAAGGACGGCACACGGCGCTGAGCCTGATGGAGAAGGCCGGTGTGCCGATCTCGATCGTCAGCAAGTGGGCCGGGCACTACGACACGGCGTTCACGTACTCGACCTACGTCCACGCGAGTGATGAGGATCTCCACAGCGGCACCGAGGCGCTCGGCAAGCTCTACGGCTGAGCAGCAGTACCAGCGTTCGTGTGAAGATGTGAGACAGCAGCCCCCCACACAACAAATCAGGACCCCGTTCCGTTAACCGAAACAAGGCCCTGACCTGGACTTACTCTTGCGCGCTCGGCAGGATTCGAACCTGCAACCTTCTGATCCGTAGTCAGATGCTCTATCCGTTGAGCTACGAGCGCATCGTTCTTCAGTTGTCACCCTACCGTAGCAGGGTGTTGCGGAGGCTCCGGGATTTGAACCCGGGATGGGGGTGAACCCAAACCGCATTAGCAGTGCGGCGCCATAGACCAGACTAGGCGAAGCCTCCCGGAGCCCTCGGCTACGACGCATAGATTACACATGCCCCCGAGCGCTTAGCAAAACGCCCCCCTCCTTACCGGATCACCGCAGGTCAGAGCGGGTCTCCGGCAGGCAGGGGGGCGTTCACCGCCCGTTCAGCCGGCGGGCGGGGCGGCGAGGTCGAGGAAAGGTCGCAGGGACTCCGGGTTGCGCAGGGCGTCCCGGCTCACGGCCCGCTCGGGCGGGGTGCCGGCCAGGATCTTCTTGACCGGGACCTCGCACTTCTTGCCGTTGAGGGTCCTGGGGATCTCCTCGACCACGATGAACCTGTTCGGGACGTGGCGGGGTGAGAGGTTGGTCCTCAGGTCGGCGCGGAGGACCGGTTCGAGCTCTGTGAAGTTCGTCTCCCCGTCCAGCACCAGGAAGCACAGGAGCTCGCCGTCGGCGCGGCCCGCGCCGGACGTGTCGATCACCAGCGAGTCGAGGACGCCCGGTGTGCTCTCCACCACCCGGTAGAACTCGCTGGTGCCCATGCGGACCCCACCCCGGTTGAGGGTGGAGTCGCTGCGGCCGTAGATGACCGCCGAGCCCCGCTCCGTGACGCGGATCCAGTCGCCGTGCCGCCAGACGCCCTCGAAGGTGGCGAAGTAGGCGTCGTGCAGCTTGGTGCCGTCCTCGTCGCCCCAGAAGAACACCGGCATGGACGGCATGGGCCTGGTGATCACCAGTTCGCCCACCTCGTCGACGACCGGGGTCCCGGCCTCGGAGTAGGACTCGACGGCGGCGCCCAGGGCCCGGCAGGACAGCTCGCCCAACCAGACCGGCACGTCGGGGGCCGCGGCCACGAACGCGGTGCACAGGTCGGTGCCGCCGGACACCGAGGCGATCTGGACGTGGTCGCCCACCTCGGCGGCGATCCAGCGGAAGCCCTCGGGGGTCAGCGGCGCGCCGGTGGAGCCCACGGCCCTCAGGGACGACAGGTCGTGCGCCGCCGCGGGCTCCAGGCCCTCCTTGAGGCACGACTGGATGTACGGGGCCGACGTGCCGAAGTACGTCACCCGGTGCTCCTCGGCCAGCCGCCACAGCACGTCGAGGTCGGGATGCGCGGGGCTGCCGTCGAACAGCACGACGGTCGAGCCGACCAGCAGGCCGGAGACGAGGTAGTTCCACATCATCCAACCGGTGGTGGTGAACCAGAAGAAGCGGTCCTCCGGCCCCAGGTCGCTGTGCAGGGCCAGCATCTTCAGGTGCTCCAGCACGATGCCGCCGTGCCCCTGGACGATGCCCTTGGGCAGCCCCGTCGTGCCCGACGAGTACAGCACCCACAGCGGGTGGTCGAACGGCACCGGGTCGAAGGCGAGCTCGGCCCCGTCGTGGTCGGCCAGCAGGGAGTCCCAGGTCACCGCGTCGGGCAGCGGGGTGCCGCCGACGTAGTCGACCACCACCACGGCGCGCAGGGACGGGATCGCCGCCGCCAGCTCCGCCACGACCGGCCGCACGTCGAAGGCCCGCCCGCCGTACCGGTAGCCGTCGACCGCGACCAGGACCTTGGGCTCGACCTGGGCGAACCGGTCGGTCACCGCCCGGACGCCGAAGTCCGGCGAGCACGACGACCAGGTCGCGCCGAGCGACGCCGCCGCCAGGAACGCGATCAGCGCCTCCGGCGAGTTCGGCACCAGGGCCACCACGCGGTCGCCCACGCCGACGCCGAGCGACGCGAACCCGGCCCGCACGGCCGCCACGCGCCGCCTCAACTCGCCGCGGGTCAGCTCCGCGGTCACCCCGTCCTCCCGGTGGAAGACGACCGCCAGGGCGTCCTCAGGGCCGCGCAGGGCGTGTTCGGCGTAGTTCAGGGTCGCGCCGGGGAACCAGGTCGCCCCGGGCATCACCTCGACCGGCAGCACCCGGTCGTACCCGTGGTGGAACACCACCCCGAAGAACTCGGCCACGGCGCCCCAGAACGCCTCCAGGTCGGAGGTGGACCACTGCCGCAGCGACTCGTAGTCGGGCAGGTCGAGGTCGTGGCGGTCGGCCACGAAGGAGCGGAACGCGGTCATCCGGCTCGCCGCGACCCGGTCGGGGTCCGGCCGCCACAGGACTTCCGCCTCGCCGGCGGCGGTGCCGGCACGCATCTCGGTCATACCTGGAGTTCCTAGCCGAAGAACCGCCCCGGAACCACAGCGACCGACCACACACCGGGTCAGACCCGGGCGGGGGTGGACAACAACCGCTCGACCGCGGAGGTCAGCCTGGGGGCGTCGGTGGGGGCCACCACGAGCCACCCGTCGTCGCGGCGCACCAGGTAGCGGCCCTCGGCCGTGTCCAGCCACGACACCACCGCGCCGGTCGGGTGCAGGTACCCGGCGCGGTTGCGGGCGATCACGCCGACCTGTCCGCCGCCGCTGCGCGTGGTCACCGCGCGCATCAGGGTGTTCGCCTCCGGCTCGCGCAGGCCGACGCCGCGCAGCACGTCCAGGAAGCCCTCCGAGCCGTCGACCTCGCCGGCCCGGCCAGCGGCCAGGTAGTCGTCCCACCGCACGTTCACCGACCGGCCGCCGCCGGGTGGCGCGGGCGGCAGGGTGTTGACCGTGGTGGCGGCGAGCGCGGTCGGCCGGAACCCGGTGACCTGCACCTGGTCGCCGAGCCGACCCGCGAACGCGCCGTGCCACGCGGCGGTGGCCAGGCCGCGCGCCTGCGCGCCGCGCAGGGTGAAGAAGACCTCCAGGCCCACCTCGAACTCGGCCAGGCCGCGCAGCAGCCCGTACAGCTCGCCGTCCGGGCGCGGCACGGTGCCGAGGCCCCGCGCCGCGAGCGCGCGGGACGTCGTCTCGACCAGGCGCTCGCGCTCCTCCCGGGTGTGCCCGAAGTGCCTGGTGCCCAGCGGCACCGGTTGGGCGTCCCCGTGGACCGACCGCCAGAGCAGGAAGAACTCCAGTTCGCTGAGCCGGAAGACGCGCTCGGTCACAGTCCGATCACCGGTGGTGCGGCCTTGCGGTCGGCGGCGAACAGGTTGTCGTCGTCCTCCAGGTAACCCGGTCGGTTGTGGTCCCGCTCGGTGCTCCCGCCCGCGCCGGCGACGGGCGGCGGCGCGGCGATCGGCGCGGCGCCGATCATGCCCGCCTGCGGCGTCACCGACTTGGGCGCCTGGAACTGGCTGGTCACGCTGCCCGGGTTGGCGGGGCCGCCGCGGTCGCCGAGCGCGCCGCTGGCCACGCCGGGGCTGCTCGGGCCGGCGCTGCCGCCACCGCCACCCGCGACCACGGGCGACGGCACGCCGCCACCACCGCCACCGCGGCCGTAACCGCCCCGGCCGCCCGCGAAGCCGCCGCGGCCGAACGGGGTGGGCGCCGCGGGCGCGCCGCCGGGCCGCTGGTTGTTCTGCTGCTGCTGCTGGGACGCGGTGTTGTTCACCACGACCGGGTTGCCGTCCGCGCCCGTCGTCGGCGCCGTGGGCGGGATCGTCGTCACCGAGGGCGGCGTGGGCGGCGCGACCGGGTTGGTCGGCGGGCTGAACGACGGCACGGTCCGGTCGACCGCGTAGGAGTTCTGCTGGAACATCGCCATGACCTCGGCGGCCTGGCGGTGCGTCGCGTCGGCGACCACCACGGACTCGACCGCGGGCGCGGCGATGGTGTCGATGCCGGCGAACGCGCTCCGCCCGGTCGGGACGCCGTGCCCGGTCGTGGTCGCGTGGTGCCCGGCGGAGGTCCCGAGGACGGGGCCGGCCGAGTCGACCGAGGTCGGCGACCCGTACGCCAGGCCGCCCGCCAGACCACCCGGGGCGCCCCCGGTGACCAGCGGCGACCGGGGCGTGGCGGCGATCGGGACCGGCGTGCCCGCCACGTCGCCGACCGGGGTGACCACCGGCGGCGCGGGCGCGGGCGGCGGCATCATCTCGCGCGCCGTCTGCACGTGCTCGATCTCGGTGCCGATGCACTTGGCCACGTTCTCGGCGTGCTCGCTCGTGTTGAGCGCCCACTTCTCCACCGACTCCAGCGCCTCGCGGGCGCGGTCGGCCGTGCCGCCCTCCCACGCCTGGGAGGAGCGGGTGATCGCGGTGGCCAGCAGGTCGCGCACCTCGGCCAGCGCCTGGCCGACCGCGGTCCAGTCGGCCTGGGCGGTGCCGGCGGCCCGGAGGTCCACGCCGGTGTTGATCATGTTCCACAGCGCCTGGTGGGAGTAGGTCATCCAGTCGACCGGCTTGCCGAGGTCGCTGGGCTTCTCCTGGCCGGCGCCCTGGTTGCCGCCCTGACCGCTGCCCTGACCGCTGCCCTGGTTGCCGCCCTGGCCGCCGTTGTGGTGGCCGTGACCGCCGTTGTGGTGGCCGCCGCCCCGGTGACCACCGTGGTTGTTGTCGCCCATCAGCCCCTGGCCTCCCCGGCGGAACCGAAGGTGTCGGCCGCCTCGTCGTCGGCTTCCTGGAGGTTGCGCGCCGCCTTGCGGATGGTCTCCTCCACCTCGAACAGCACCTTCATGAAATCACCGATCACGTTGACCGCCGACGACTCGTCGCCGACCGCGACCTCGCGCAGCCGGCGGCTGATCGCCTCGCTCACCCAGTTGTTGCCGAACTTCAGCTCGATGTCGAGGTTGCTGACCGCCTTGGCGTGCACGCCGTCGACCAGGTTGCGCGCCTGCGAGACCAGCTTGAGCAGGTCCTCGACGCCCTGCCGGTCCAGGTCCAGCTGCACGGCCTGCTTGTCCACCGCGTCCAGCGCGACGTTCGCCTTGTCCAGGTCGGTCCTGGCCGCCCCGGCGAAGGTGTCCGCGAGCACGGGCGGGGCGGGCTCGGCCGTGGCGGGGCCGGCCGTCGCGGGACCGGCGGTCACCGGGCCGGCGGTCACCGGGCCAGCGGTCACCGGGCCGGCGGTCACCGGGCCGGGTGCCGCCGGCGGGGCCGCCGCGGGCTCGGGCGCCGGGGCGCTCGCCGGCGCGCTCGTGCCCGGCGGGGCCGCGACCGGCGCGGACAGCGTCACGGTCGTCGCGCCGATCGGGTCGGGCGGTGGCACCGCGCCCGGCTGCGGCGCCGCGGACGGCGTGAAGCCGGACGGGACCTGCACCGTGGGTGCTCCCGCCGTCGAAGGAACCGTGTTCCCGTCGCTCATCACTTACCCCCTGCACTGCGATTCGCCGCGGCGGCTCCGCGCGTTAGCCGACCGCGACCGAACCGGGCGTTCCGGACGCTCTCCTTAGATGTACCGGGAAGGCCGTCCGGTTCCAAGACCCGACGAGAGGCTCAACGCAGGTGCGAGTCGAACCAGTTCAGCGCCCGCTGCCACGCCTCCGCGCTGACGCCCGGATCGGTGTCGAACCGGTGCCCGGTGTCGGCGAACACGACCACGTCGGTGGCGACCGGCGCCGCGGCCGCCGCGTCGCGCAGCTTCTCCACGTCGCTGAGGGGGATGGCGGGGTCGTCGTCGCCGTAGAGCCCCAGCCAGGGGCAGGTCAGCTCCTCCGCGACCTCCACCAGCGACGGCAGCCCGCCGGCCAGCGGTTCGACGATCCCACCACCACCGACGGTGACCGCGGCGCCGATGGTTCGGCTTCCCGCAACGACCATCGCGACCGCCCCGCCGAGGTCGAAACCCATGACGCCGACGCGGTCCCGCCCCACGCCGCGCTGCTCCAACCAGACGAACGCCACGTCCGTGTCGGCCAGCACCTCTTCCCCCGACAGGCCGCTCACCACGGCGGGCGCCTCCTCACCGGACACCTCCTCGTAGAGGTGCGGCGCCACCGCGAGCCACCCCTCGGCGGCGAGCCCGGCCACCAGACCGCGGACGGTGTCGGTCACGCCGCGCGCCTCGTGGAGCACGACCAGGCCGCCGCGGACGGCGTTCTCCGGCTCGGCGACGGTCAGCGTCAGCTCGCGGCCGTCGGTGAGGGAGATCGTCTCGGTGCGGGTAGGTGTCATGGCCCAACCCTTCCACGAGGGGGTGAACGCGAGTCAACGTGAGCAACCAGACCGCGATGTGCCCGTTCGGCGCGGTGGGGGGATAACGTCCAGCTCAGAATCCCGAAGGGAGCCCTTGGATGACCGTGCGAACCCGCGCCGACCTCGGTGCCCTGCCCAGCTACGTGCCCGGCCGGAGCGTGCCCGGCGCCGTCAAGCTGGCCAGCAACGAGGTGTCGGCCGGACCGCTGCCCAGCGTGGTGCGGGCGATCGCGGACGCGGCCACCGCCGTGAACCGCTACCCCGACACCGCCGCCACCGACCTCGTGGCGCGCCTGGGCGACAGGCTGGGCGTGCCCACCGACCAGCTGGCCGTCGGCTGCGGCTCGGTGACGCTGTGCCAGCAGCTCGTGCAGGCGACCTGCACCGAGGCCGACGAGGTGGTGTTCCCCTGGCGCTCGTTCGAGGCGTACCCGATCATCACCGCGGTGGTCGGGGCGGGGCAGACCAGGGTGCCGCTGACCGCGGGCCACGGCCTGGACCTCGACGCGATGGCCGGGGCGGTCACCGACCGGACGCGGCTGGTGTTCGTGTGCAACCCGAACAACCCCACCGGCACCGCGCTCACGGCCGCCGAGCTGGAGCGGTTCGTCGACCGCGTGCCCACCGACGTGCTGGTGGTGGTCGACGAGGCGTACAAGGAGTTCGTCGACGACCCGGACGTGCCGGACGGCGTGGAGTTCGCCAAGGCCCAGTGGGCGGCCGGGCGGGACAACGTGGCCGTGCTGCGCACCTTCTCCAAGGCGTACGGGCTGGCCGGGCTGCGCGTCGGCTACGCGGCGGCCTCGCCGGCGGTGGCCGAGGCGCTGCGCAAGGTCTACGTGCCGTTCAGCGTGAACGCGCTGGCCCAGGTCGCGGCGGTGGCCTCGCTGGACGCCGAGGACGAGCTGATGGCGCGCTGCCGCGCGGTGGTGGCCGAGCGGGGCCGGGTGCGGGCGGAGCTGCTGGCCGCCGGGTTCGAGGTGCCGGTGTCGCAGGCGAACTTCGTCTGGCTGCCGCTGGGCGAGCGGACCGCCGCGTTCAACGAGCACTGCCTGGCGCACAAGGTGGTCGTGCGGGCGTTCGCCGGCGACGGCGCGCGGGTGACGGTCGGCGAGGTCGGGGAGAACGAGGCGTTCCTGGCGGCGGCCCGGTCCTTCACCGGGTGAGCAGCTGGACGATGGCCACGACTCCCACCACCACGATGACCGCGCGCAGCGCGGCCGGTGGGAGTCGGCGGCCGACCTTCGCGCCGATCTGGCCGCCCACCACCGAGCCGACCGCGAGCAGCAGCACGGCGAGCCACGCCACGTCCGCGATGAAGATGAACAGCACGCCCGCGACCAGGTTCACGAACGCGGTCAGCACGTTCTTCAGGGCGTTCATCCGCTGGATGTGCTCGTCCATCAGCACGCCCATCAGGCCCATCACCAGCACGCCCTGGGCCGCGCCGAAGTAGCCGCCGTAGATGCCCGCGAGGAACACGCCGACCCACAGCGCGAGGCCGCCGTGCTCCTGGCGCTCGCGCTCGGCCAGCTTGCGGTTGAGCCAGGGCTGGAACACCACCAGCACCAGCGCGATCGCGATCAGCACCGGGACGATCGCGGAGAACGCGTCCTCCGGCAGCACCACCAGCAGGACCGCGCCGAGCACGCCGCCCAGCACCGAGGCTGGCAGCAGCCGCTTCACCCGGCCGGCCTGGCCGACCAGCTCGCGCCGGTAGCCCCAGGCGCCGCTGAGCGAGCCGGGCACCAGGCCGAGGCTGTTGGACACGTTCGCCACCACGGGCGGGTAGCCGACCGCGAGCAGCACCGGGAACGTCACCAGGGTGCCGGAGCCGACCACGGTGTTGATGCCGCCGGCGAACACCCCGGCCAGGACGACGAGGACCGCCTCCAGCGTCGTCACGGCTGCTCCCCCTGTCGCGCGGTGGTCCGATCAGCGGACGCTAACACCGCGCCGGGTGGTGCGCGGTGTGGCACTTCCTACACCGCGCACCACCCGGTCGGGGGTCTGCGCCGGACGCCCCGCGGTCAGCCCAGGTTGTCCGTGTCGAAGGTGTTGCAGCGCGCCGGGTCGCCCGTCTCGTAGCCGGTCGTGTACCACTTCTGGCGCTGCGCCGACGAGCCGTGGGTGAACTGGGTCGTGTCGACGTGGCCGCCGCCCAGCTCGCTCTGGATGTAGTCGTCGCCGATGCGGGCCGCCGCGTCGAGCGCCGCGTTCACGTCGTCCTGCGTCACGCCGGTGATCAGCGGCTGCCCGGACGAGGTGGGCACGGTCTGCGCGTGGTTGGCCCAGGCGCCCGCGTAGCAGTCGGCCTGGAGCTCCAACCGCACGGAGCCGGACGCGGCACCCGCCTCCTGACCGACCCGGTCGGAGGTGCCGAGCAGGTTCTGCACGTGGTGGCCGTACTCGTGGGCGAGGATGTACGCCTCCACGAACAGGCCGCCGGTCGCGCCGAACTTCTGCTCCAGCTCCTGGTAGAAGGTGAGGTCGATGTAGACCTGCCCGTCGGCCGGGCAGTAGAACGGCCCGACGGCGGAGGTGGCGTTGCCGCAGCGGGTCTGCACGCCGCCGGAGAAGAAGTTGGTCTGCGCGCGCTCGTAGGTGCGGCTCGAACGGGCGAACTGGTCGCTCCAGAACGCCTGGATCGAGTTGATGAACGCGACCGCCCGGCAGTCGGTCTCGCGGTTGGCGTCCGCGCCGGTCCGGCACTTGTCCGCGATGGCCTGGGAGTCGACCTGCTGGTCCCGGCCCACGTCGCCGAAGCCCGAGCCCGAGGGCAGCTGCGCGCCGCCGCCGAGCTGGGACAGCACGAAGTAGATGATCAGGCCGACGATGCCGAGGCCACCGCCGCCGAGCGCGACCCGGCCCCCCACCCCGCGCTGGTCGGTCACCTGCGACGTGTCGAGCTCGGCGTTCTCGTTGAACTGCACCGCGTCCTCCAAGCAGGCCGATCGGGCTGGGCACGGCAAAGCCCGGGTGCGGAGCCCGACGTCGGGGCACCGCACCCGGGTTTTCCAGTTGTGGAGGTGGCGAAACCGTTCGGCACGAGGTCGGCGTGGACCTCGGTCGGCGCCGCCTGGACGACGACGCCCTGAGGCAACCGGGTCAACAGCGTCAAGCGCGGCGAGATCACCAGTGGTGCTGCGCGCTCGAAACCCCGTGTTCACCGCTCACGGTCGCGGCGGGACGGGCTGAGGCCGTGCCGTCCGCGAGGTGCGCGGTCGAACGCGGTTCGTCACCGCGTGGTCTTGACCGCACCGCACCACCCGACCCTTTCCGGACGTGCCCCGGTGGTTCGCTCGGGCTGTCCACCGCCGGCAGGTCCTCCTTCGAGGATGCGCCTGATCGGCCCGGGTCGCAAGCCCTCGACAGGGCCCTGAACTGGTGAAACAGGATGTGCGGCGGTTGCGAAGGGTGAGCGGCCCGGCGGACCGGGCCGCTCACCCGGTGTCACGGCGTGGTGGTGATGCGGCCGAGCGCCGGCGGTGCGGCGTTCGGGTTCGCGGTCAGGTACGCGGTGAAGGCGTCGAGGTCGATGCCGCCGCCGGTGATGTCCGTGCCGCCGGTGAAGGTGCCGAAGCCGTCGCCGCCGGCCTGGAGGAAGCTGTTGATCGTGACCCGGTAGCTCGCGGCCGGGTCGAGCGGCGTGCCGTCGAGGACGATGTTCGAGACCTTCGAGCCGATCGGCGCGGACGCCGACCAGGAGTAGGTCAGGCCCGCGGACGGCTGGAGCACGATCTGCCGCTGCGCGCCGTTGACGACCTGCCACTGCTGCTCCAGCGCCGCCTTGAGCTGGGCGCCGGTCAGCGTGACCGTCTGGAGGATGTTGCCGAACGGCTGCACGGTGAACGCCTCGCCGTAGGTCACCACGCCGTCGCCCTCACCCGCGGGCGAGGAGGCGTAGGACAGGTCCGCGCGCACGCCGCCGGGGTTCATCAGCGCGAGCACCGCGCCGTTGCCGCGGGTGGCGGCCAACTGGGAGTCCGCGATCAGGTTGCCCAGCGGGGACTCGCCCGCCGCGTTCTGCGCCCGCGGGACGTCCTGCGCGATGGTGCCGATCCGGCGGTTGGCGATCGGGCCGGACTTCGACTTGGCCAGGTCGATGATCGACTGGACCGCGGGGTCCGGGGTGACGTCCTTGGTGACCACGTGGTTGCGCGCGACCGTGGCGGAGCGGACGACCTCGCGGGTCCGCTTGTCGATCTTCAGGTCGACCACGGACAGCTCGCGGCCGAACGCCAGGCCCTCGATGAACGGGCGCGGGTTGCCCGCCGGGTCGGTGACCGTGCAGTTGTAGTGCTGGTGGCTGTGGCCGGAGAAGACCGCGTCGATCTTCGGGCTGACCTGCTCGGCGATCCGGCGGCCGGGGCCGCCCTCGACCGTGCGGCAGTCGTCGGGGCCGCCGCCCGAGGTGTTGTCGCCCTGGTGGACCAGCAGGACGATCGACTTGACGCCCATCCAGTTCAGCAGGTCGGCGTAGCGGTTGGCGGCGGCGACCTCGTCGCCGAACTTCAGCTCCTTGATGCCGTTCGGGTCGACCAGGATCGGCACGTCCTTCAGCGGCATCCCGATGAAGCCGATCGGGACGCCGTCGCGGAACTCCACCCAGAACGGCGGCAGCGCGGGCAGGTCGTGCTTGTTGGCCAGGGTCACGTTCGCGCCGAGGACCGGGAAGTCCGCGCCCTCGTAGCGGGGCCGGAACTGGCAGCCGTCGGCCGGGTGGCAGCCGCCGTGCTGCATGCGCAGCAGCTCGCGGTAGCCCTCGTCGAACTCGTGGTTGCCGGCGGCCGTGGTGTCCATGCCGACCTGGTTGAGCACCTCGACGGTCGGCTCGTCGTGGAACAGCGCGGAGATGATCGGCGAGGCGCCGATCAGGTCGCCCTGGCCGACGACGACCGAGTTCCGGGCCTGGGCCCGGAGGTTCTTGATGTGGGTCGCGTTGTAGGCCGCGCCGCCGGCGTCGACGGTGGTGCCGTCGGCCAGCGTGACGCGCCCGGAGGAGCCCGTCGGCGGTTCGATGTTGCCGTGCAGGTCGTTGATGCCGATCAACCGGACGTCCACCGTCCGTGACGGCCTGTCGTCGGCCTGGGCTGGGGTCTGCGCGACGGTCACCGCGAGTGCCGCGGCGGCCGTGGCCGCGAGCGCGACGACGCGCCGGTTGAACGAGGTCATGTGGGGGTCCTCCCTGGCCGCGCCCCGGTAGGAGGGCGCACTACGGCGGAGGAGTTTGCCTCCCGGAGCTGACGCGCACCAGACATCCGCGTGGATCGTCCGTTAACGGAGATGTGCGGCATAGCCTGTGGAGGTGACTGAGCAGGAGCCGCGCTGGCTGGACGCCGCGGAGATGCGCGCCTGGCGCAACTACGTGGTCGGGGCGTCGATGTTGGAGGACCGCCTGCACCGCGAGTTGCAGGAGAGGCACGGTGTGTCGCTGGCCGACTACGAGGTGCTGGTGCGGCTCTCCGAACGCCGGGGGCGGCGGATGCGGATGTCGCAACTGGCGGACGAGGTGGCGTCGTCCAAGAGCCGGGTGTCGCACCAGGTGGCCCGGATGGAGCGGGAGGGCCTGCTGCGGCGGCGCGAGTGCCCGGAGGACGGGCGCGGGGTGTTCGCCGAGCTGACCGACCAGGGGATGGCGGTGCTGGAGGGCTCCGCGCCGACGCACGTCGAGGGGGTGCGGGAGCACATGATCGACCTGCTGTCGCGGGAGGAGCAGGAGGTGCTGGCGAAGGTGTTCGACCGGGTCATCGCGCACCTGCGCGGGGTGGACGGGTAGCCTGCTGCCGGCACATCGGGAAGCGTGGCAGAGCGGCCGAATGCACCCGCCTTGAAAGCGGGAGACGGGCAACCGTCCGGGGGTTCAAATCCCTCCGCTTCCGCAGGTCAGAAGGGGTGTGACCACCTCTTGCCGGGTGGTCGCGCCTCCCTGGGGGGCGGGGGAACACCGGTGGCGGACGTGGCACTGCGGCTGATCGACGATCCCGATCTCGACGCGCTGTTCGAGCAGGTGCGCGACCCCGAGTCGGTGCGGATGGCCGCTTTCACCGCCGCCGACCCGGACGACCGCGACGCGTTCGACCGGCACATGTCGAGGTTGAGGGCCTCGCCCGACATCACCCTGCGCGCGGTGACCCACCGGGGGCGCCTGGTCGGCAGCATCTCCAGCTTCGTCGTGGAGGGCGACACCGAGGTCACCTACTGGATCGACCGCTCCGCCTGGGGTCAGGGCGTCGCGAGCGCGGCCCTCGCGCTCCTGCTCGACCTGGTCCCGGTCCGGCCCCTGCACGCCCGCGCCGCCAGCGACAACGCGGGATCGCTCAAGGTCTTGCGGAAGGCGGGCTTCCGGGTCGTCGGCACGGAGGTCTCGTACGCGAACGCGCGGAACACCGAGATCGAGGAAACGGTCCTGCGCCTCGACTGACCGCGGCGCGGTCGCGGTGCCTGCCGAACCCCGGACGGGGCGCCGACCGCGTACAGGTTCGCGGCGGCGCGCGCGGTCTCGGTCAGCGGTCGAGTTCCTCCATCACCGCCGTCGCCGCCTTCGCGACCTCGACGCACGGGTCCGCATCGAAGGGGCGCGGCGGCGGGTTGTCGTCCGAGAGCAGTCCGAACGCCACGGTGATGCGGCCCTCCGAGTCCTCCTCGGCGCGGTTGCGCTGGTACCAGACCAGGGAGCAGTTCTGCCGCTCGTTCCCGTGGTGGTCCACGCTCACCGGGCGACCCGACAGGGTCGAGTCGGGGGCGAACCGGGGCCTGTCGTGGTCCCCCTGGTAGCGGACCACCACCTTGCCGAGGGGGCCGACGGCCTCGCACAGGTCGATCGTCCGCCACCAACCGGCATCGTGCCGGTTCTGCCGGTGCGCCTCGCCGCCGCCGACCAGGTCGGTGAGCGCCGGCACCACCGCGCACGGGTCCGCCAACGCACCCTCGGGGTGGCGGGGCAGCTCGCGCAGCGCCGGCTCCACCTGCCGGAGCAGGTCGGGCACCGCCGCGCAGAGGTGCTCGTCCACCCACTCCTGCGGCGGCGTGGTGTGGGTGCCGGCCATGGCCCAGAACCTGAACCGAAGGCCGTGCCCCTCGACCAGGGGGACGTCGAAGGTCCGCCCGTACGGGGCGCACTCGTCCGCGTGGGCCACCAGGTCGTCGCCCAGGTCGATGGTCTCCTGCTCCCCCCGCGGGTCCGGCATGAACTCGCCGAACCTGAGTTCGAGCCTGGGGTGGTAGCGGTCCACCTCCTCCATGAGCCTGGTGCAGCTCGACTCCTCCGACTCCTCGACGAGGTCGAGGATCGCGCACTGGTCGAGGTCGCGGAAGTCCGCCAGGGGGTCGGGCGGCACCTCGATCGGGAGCAGCGGTTCCGACGTGGTGGCCGCGGGAGGCTCTGAGGCCACCGTGCACGCCGTCGGCAGCAGGACCGCCAGCAGCAGGACCGCCGGCAGCAGCAGGACCGGCAGCAGGAGTCGCATGATCCCAAGCTACGCACGAAAAGGGGGTGGGGGCCGGTCCGCCGAGGAGCGGACCGGCCCCGTCCCGTTCAGTTCGTCACGCCACGTCGGCGTGCGTGTGGTGCTCCTCGACGTGCATCGACCGCGCCGCGGCGGCGCGGGTCTCGGCCCGCTTGGCCCGCGGCGGGACGCCGTTGACGTCCTCGGTGCTGATCGCGTACGACGCGGTCACCCACGCGAGCGCGTCGGAGTTGCGGTCCAGCGCCTTGCGGTCGACGTTGCCCAGGTTGTCGCCCGCACCGTGGTAGTTCGGGTCGTACGCGACGCCCGCGGTGCCGCCCCACTTGGCCGCCTGGGCCGCCGTCTTGACGCCCTCGGCGCCGGTGAACAGGCCGCCGGCCGGGATGCCGTTGAGGATGAACTCGCCGTAGTCGGAGCGGCCGGTGAAGTCCGTGCCCTCGGTCCGCACGCCCTTCTCGGTCTCCAGGTAGTCGACGAACGCCTGCTCGATCTGGCCCGAGCCGTAGGGGCCGGCGCCCGCGCCGACCGCGTCGGAGTCGTCGCCGTCGTAGACGAAGTACCCCGCGTTCGGCGAGCCGATCATGTCGAAGTTCAGGTACAGGGCGATGTCGAGCTGCTGCTCGAACGTCAGCGACTGCACGTACTTCTCCGAGCCGACCAGGCCCAGCTCCTCGGCGCCCCACCAGGCGAAGCGCACCGCGTTGTTCACCTTCGGCGAGCCGCCGAGCTGGAGGGCGGTCTCCAGCAGGCCGGCCGAGCCGGTGCCGTTGTCGTTGATGCCCGCGCCGAGCTCGACGCTGTCGAGGTGGGCGCCCGCCACGACCACGTTGTTCTTGCGGCCGGTCTTGGTCTGCGCGACGACGTTGCGCGAGACGCGGTCCTCCTGGTGGTAGCGCAGGTCGACCGTGACGGGCTCGCCCGCCCGCGCGGCCAGCGCGGCGCCGTCGGCGCGGGTCACGCCGCCGGTCGGCACGACGCCGGGTGCGCCGAGCGTGACGCCGGACAGGCTGCCCTCGGCGTTGTTGGAGATGACCACGGCGACCGCGCCCGCCGCCGCGGCGTTGCGGTGCTTGATGTCGAACGTGCAGGAACCGCGCGGGACCAGGGCGATCGCGCCGGTGAAGTCCTGGCCCGCGAAGTCGGTCGCCTCGCAGCCCGGGGTGGCGTCGCTGGTGGGGATCACGCGGAGCGGGCCGGTGACGCCGCCGACGGGCGTCTGCGGCGAGAACTCCAGCGGGATGTTCTCGTAGGTCGTGGTGCCGACCTTCGCGACGGCCGCGTCGGTGATCTGGACCGGGTAGGTGAACTCCGGCGTCGTGACGTCGAACCCGGCGCCGCGCAGCTTGCCCGCGACGTAGTCGACGCTGGCGTCGTAGCCCGGCGTGCCGGCCGCGCGCGAGCCGCCCGTGCGGTCGGCGATGCGCTGGAAGGCGATCAGGTGGCGGTTGACCCCTTCCAGGGTCACGCTCTTGGTGAGCTTCTTGGCCAGCTGCGGCCCGTCGGACTTCGCGGGCGCCGCGTTGCCGGTCGGGACGGCGACCAGGACGAGGGAAGCTGACGCCGCGAGGATCGCCGCGCGTCGAATCCCGGATCTTGCTGACATGATCGAGTTCCCCTTCACTCGGATGCCGAACCCTCACAAGCCGAGCGGGTGAAATCAATCCGTCAGTCGGTGGGTTGTCAGCCCGTGAGCAGCGGCAAGCACGGCGTGACGCCGCTGACCGACAGTTCCCAGTCGGGTCGGCGGAACGTCGCGGGGGTCACCAGCAGCCGCGTCTGCGCGGCCCGCTCACCACGCCTGACCTGCACGAACCCGCCGTCCGGCAGGTAGCCGAGCTTCCGGCTCACGCCCAGCGACGGCAGGTTGTCGTCGAACGCGCTCGACCGCGCGGCGAGCGCCCCGAGGTGGTCGAACGCGAACAGGAGCACCGCCGCCCGCATCTCCGTGCCGAGGCCCCGGCCCTGGTGCGCCAGCCCGAGCCACGACCCGCTGGTGACCTCGCGCAGCACGGCGAAGTCCTCGGCGCCGAGCGCCTGCGAGCCGACGACCTCCCCGTCCAGCCGGACCAGGAGGTTCAGCGTCCAGCTCGCCGGCGACAGGGCCGCGCGCAGGCGCCAGTGGTGCTGGAGCGTGTTGCGGGCCAGCCGGTCCCGGGGCTCGTCGGTCCAGGCCACGCCGAACGGGGTCCAGTCGGGCCGGTGGACGCCGGCGAGCGCCAGGTCGGCCAGCTCGGCCAGGCCCCCGTCGTCGTCGTCGGGGCGCAGTTCCAGGCGGGGGGTGCGGAGCACCAGGTCGTGGAAGGGCCAGTGGTTCATGCGCTCAATGGTGGCGACCGCGCGGTGGCGGGGCCGGCGGATTACCGTCGGGCCCATGCGAGCGATCACCACTCGGGAACCCGGCGGGCCGGACGTGCTGGCGTGGACGGAGGTGCGGGACCCCGAACCGGGGCCCGGTGAGGTGCTGGTCCGGGTGGCGGCGACCGCCGTGAACCGGGCCGACCTGCTCCAGCGCCAGGGCCACTACCCGCCGCCGAAGGGCACCACGGACGTGCCGGGCCTGGAGTGCTCGGGCACGGTGGCGGCGCTGGGGCCCGGGGTCACCGGGTGGGAGGTCGGCGACGAGGTGTGCGCGCTGCTGGCCGGCGGCGGGTACGCGGAGCTGGTCGCGGTGCCGGCCGCGCAGCTGCTGCCCCTGCCCGGCGGGGTGGACCTGGTGACGGCGGCCTCGCTGCCGGAGGTCGCGTGCACGGTGTGGTCGAACGTGGTGCTGCTGGCGCGGCTGTCGGCCGGCGAGACGTTCCTGGTGCACGGCGGCGCGGGCGGCATCGGCACGCACGCGGTCCAGGTGGCGAAGGCCCTGGGCGCGCGGGTCGCGGTGACGGCGGGGTCGGCGCGGCGGCTGGCGCGGTGCGCCGAGCTGGGCGCGGACGTCCTGGTGAACTACCGCGAGCAGGACTTCGTGGCCGAGGTCGGGCGGGCGGACGTGGTGCTGGACAACATGGGCGCGGCCTACCTCGACCGGAACGTGGACGTGCTCGCCCCGGACGGGCGGCTGGTGATCATCGGGATGCAGGGCGGGGTGAAGGCCGAGCTGAACATCGGGAAGCTGCTGGCGAAGCGGGCGTCGGTGAGCGCGACCGGGCTGCGCTTCCGGCCGGTGGACGGGCCGAGCGGGAAGGGGCGCGTCGTCGCGGAGGTGCGGGAGCACCTGTGGCCGATGGTGGCGGACGGGCGGGTGAAGCCGGTGGTGGACCGGGTGCTGCCGATCCGGGAGGCCGCCGAGGCGCACCGGGCGCTGGAGGGCGGCGACGTGTTCGGCAAGGTGGTGCTGGCGGTCTGAGGGCGGGTCGGTCGAGCGCGGGTCGGTCGAGCGCGGGTCAGTCGAGCGCGGGTCAGTCGAGCGCGGTCGCGGAGGCCAGGAACGTGCGCGGGGTGGCGCGGAAGCGCAGGGCGAACTCGTCGGCCCACCGCACCAGCACCGTCTGCTCGCCGGGGCGTTCGGCGTCGTCCACCAGGACCGCCGCGCCGGGCGCCAGCACGCCCCGGAAGACCGGCAGCGCCGGGTAGCGCGCGTCGCCCAGCAGGGGGCCGTCCACGAGGAGCAGGTCCACCAGGCCGTAGCGCTCGACGAAGGCCGACACCTCGTCGTGCACCAGCCGGGGGTGGTACCACTGCGCGTTGCCCAGGGCCGCCGGGTGGGGTGCCAGCGGGGCGTGGACGACCCGGGCCACGTGGCCGAGCCCCTCGCGCCGGAGCTGGCTGGCCACGAACGCCGCGGTGCGCTCGTCGTGCTCGATCGACAGCAGGTGCCCGAAGCCGCGGCGGGCCAGCAGCCGCGCCAGGACCACCGAGGACGCGCCGCAGCCGCACTCCACCACCACCGTGCGCGAGCCGAGCAGCACCTCGTCGACCACGGCGGCCAGCGCGGCGGGCCGCAGCTCGTGCGCCGTGTTCGGCAGGTACTCCGACATCAGCGGCGCGAGGCGGTGCAGTGCGGCCAGGTCGGCGATCTCCCGAGACAGCAGGTCGTCCACCCAGCCCCGCCCCTCACCCCAGCTCGGCGACCGCCCGCACGAGCTCGTCGACTTCGACCGCGTTCGTGTAGTGGGCGAGCCCGACGCGGATGGCCCCGCCGACCTCACCCACCCCCAGCACCGAGAACACCCCGTGCTGCCCCGAGTCGGCGAACGCGCACACGCCGCGCTCGGACAGGTGCTCGACGCCGTCGGTGGCCTTCACGCCGGCCACCGTGAACGCCAGGGCGGGGACCCGCCGCATGGCGTCGCCGATCACCATGACGTGACGGAGCGATCGCAGTTCGTTGATGAGATTAGCCAGCAAACCCGCCTGGTACGCCTTCACGGACCGCAGTGACGTGAGCAGCCTCTCCCGCCGGGGGCCGACGGCCGCGTCGTCGAGGCCCGCCAGGTACTCCACCGAGGCGACCAGGCCGGCCAGCAGCGGGTAGGCGTGGGGGCCCAGCTCCAGGCGCTCCGGGCCGCGCGCGCCGGGCTCGACGGCGACCGAGGGCAGCAGGTCGAGCATGGACGGGTCGCGGAACACCAGCGCGCCCACCGGCGGGCCGCCCCAGTTGTTCGCCGAGACCGCCACCACGTCGGCGTCCATCGAGGTGACGTCCAGCGGCACGAACGGCGCGGCGGAGGAGGCGTCCACGACCACCAGGGCGTCCGTGCGGCGGGCCGCCTCGGCGATCTTGCGCAGGTCGGGGCGGGTGCCGACGGAGCCGGACGCGGCGGTGACGGCGACCAGCTTGCAGCGGGGCGTGATCAGCTCGTCGTACTGCCACGCGGGCAGCTCGCAGGTCTCGATGTCGACCTCGGCCCACCGCACCACGCTGCCGGTGCGCTGGGCGGCCCGCTGCCACGGCGCGATGTTCGCCGGGTGGTCCAGGCGCGACACCACCACCTCGTCGCCGAGGAACCAGGTGTCGGACAGCGCGTCGGACAGCCGTTGCAGCAGCACCGCGGAGCTGGGCCCGAGCACGACCCCGGCGGGATCGGCGCCCACCAGGTCCGCGACGGCCCGCCGAGCCGCGTCGACGATGGCCTCGGCGCGTTGCGAGGCAGGGAATATGCCACCCGGCCCGGAGACGGGTGCGCGCAGCGCGGTGGAGACGGCCGTGGCCACCTGTTCGGGTACTTGCATCCCCGCAGGAGCGTCGAGATGAACCCAGCCGTCGCCGAGCGCGGGGAACAGGCCGCGGACTCGTGCGACGTCGAACGCCATGCCGCACACCGTACGGACGAGGTCCGCCGCACCGACAGCAGGGGCCGCGGGTTTGCCACCCGATCCGTGACCCGGTTCGCCCCACCGGGCCCCATCGAGCCAGGATGGAGGGCATGAGCGAGCAGGAGAACGAGCGGCACGTGGTCGTGGTCGGCCCGGACGGGACGCCCGTGGGCGCCACGCGGTTGCCGGCCGGCGCCGGTGACGACGCGGGCGGCCAGGACGTGACCGACCTGGTCGAGCAGCCGGCGAAGGTCATGCGGATCGGCACGATGATCAAGCAGCTGCTGGAGGAGGTCAGGTCCGCGCCCCTGGACGAGGCCAGCCGGAACCGGCTCAAGGAGATCCACAAGCGGTCGATCGACGAGCTGGAGGACGGCCTGGCGCCGGAGCTGCGGGACGAGTTGGAGCGGCTGTCGCTGCCGTTCACGGAGGAGGGCACGCCGTCGGACTCGGAGCTGAGGGTCGCGCAGGCCCAGCTGGTGGGCTGGCTGGAGGGCCTGTTCCACGGCATCCAGACGGCGCTGTTCGCCCAGCAGATGGCGGCGCGGGTGCAGCTGGAGCAGATGCGGGGCCGGGCGCTGCCCGCCGGGCCGGGCGGGGCGGCCGAGAACCGGGAGGGCCCGCACCTGCGGGGCACCGGCCAGTACCTCTGAGGACGACGGGCCGGCCGGGCCGCGGCGGGCTTGGCCGCCAGGCCGCGGCGGGGTCGAACCGCGGGGTCGAACCGCGGGGCCGGGCGGCGGCGGGGCCGGGCTGCCCGGAACCTCCCCCGGTGCCCCAGGCGGTCAGACCGCCCGCGGACACCGGGGCCGCTCCTGCGCGGCCCGACCCCGGCGCACCCCGACCCGGCGGGCCCGGCGCGCCCCGCTCAGCTCAGCGCGCCCCGCTCAGCTCAGCGCCCCCCACAGGGACGCCATGCCGCGCAGCCCGCGCGGCTTGCTCCCGTTGCCCTCGACGACCGGCGCGGGCGGCTCCTCGGCGGGCGGCTCGGGCTCCGGCCGCACCGGCGGGGTGTAGATCCGGCGGGCCAGTTCGAGCTTCGTCTCCCGGTACTTCGCGAGCAGCTCGGGCGCGTAGCCGCCGCCGGTGGGCGCCTCGGGCACGTCGGTCACGTCCGTGGTCATCGTCCAGGACGAGCCGAGGTCGATCAGCGACCGGTGCTTGGTCGCGTAGTAGTCCGGCCGGACGCTCACCGCGACCCCGCTCGCCCCGGCCGACGCGGCGACCATGTGCAGGTGGAAGCGGGTGGACAGCCACTTCTGGCCGGCCCTGACCGGCAGCCCGTCGCGCCAGATGTCCGAGAACGGGAAGAAGCGCACGTCGGGCAGCTCGTGCTCGATCAGGCCGTAGACCTCGCGGTCCACCCTCGGGATGCCCTCGACGAAGCCGATGTTGTCCGGGGTCGCCCCCCAGGACCGCAGGGTGTCCAGGACCAGCGAGGCCAGCGCGGGCTTCGGCACCTCGATCAGGTCGGACTGGATGCACAGCATGAACTCGGGCAGGTCCTCCTCCTTGCTGTGGAGGTGCGTGCCGAGCCCCAGGAAGGCGTCGTCGACGGTCTTGCCCACGTTCTCCACCCCGGCGGCGTCGAGCAGCTCCGCCGACGGCTCGTCGCGGACGTCGACCACGTCGAACCGCTCGGAGAGCTTGCGCAGCAGCGACGCCGCCTGCGGGGCCGCCGGGTGCAGGCCCTGGCCGGTCATCACGGCCCGACCGCCCGAGCGCCGCACCGCCGCCGCGGCGCCCGCGACGAGCCCGACGTGCCGGGGCCAGATGGCGTTGACGTACCCGCCGCCGATCACGTGCACGATGTCCGCGCTGCTCAGGAGCTCGATGGCCTGCACCCACCGCGGCGCGTGGCCGGGGAACCGCACGGCGTGCTGAACCCACGAGGCGACCTCCCACGGGTCGTCGGAGGGCGCCTCCCAGCACAGCCGCCACAGCGTGTCGACGAACCGCACCCGCGGGTGCAGGCCGCCGAGCAGCACGGTCGCGGGGCCGGGGCTCGCGCAGTCCACCCACACGTCCGCCTCGGGCGCCACGGTGGCGAGGTAGCGCAACCACGTCGCGGTGATCAGCTCGTCGCCGTAGTTGGGGAACCCGGAAGTCCCGACGAGGTAGATGGTCGCTCCGGCCCACGGGGAGGAGGACATCCTCGGGGTTTCAGTCACGCGCTGATGGTAGAGATGTGGTCCGATGATCCCAACAAGGTCACGCACTCGGGCTGCGGTGCCTCCCCGTGACGGGATACGCGCTACCGCCGGTAGTCTCACACATCGTGCAACCCACGAGTACGGTCGATCGACCAGCGGCTCCCCCTGCACCCAACTCGCGCACCTTCGCGCGGGCGTTCGGCGACGTGCGCGACGCATGGCGCCAGCGTGAGCTGTGGGCGCACCTGGGCTGGCAGGACATCAAGCAGCGCTACCGCCGGTCGGTGATCGGTCCGCTGTGGATCACCATTTCGATGGGGACCACGGCGCTCGCGCTCGGGCTGCTGTACTCACAGCTGTTCGGCCAGACGCTGTCCACCTTCCTCCCGTACGTCACCGCGGGCTTCATCATCTGGAACTTCATCCTCGGTGTCATCACCGAGGGCACCGAGGTGTTCATCGCCAACGAGGGGCTGATCAAGCACCTGCCGGCGCCGGTCACCGTGCACGTGCTGCGCATGGTGTGGCGCCAGGTGCTGTTCTTCCTGCACAACCTCGTCGTCTACGTCATCGTGATGGCCATCTTCTTCCCGGAGCTGACGAAGCCCTACCGGATGGAGGGCGACGACTTCCTGCACCCGGGCCTGTCCTGGACGGCCCTGCTGGCGATCCCCGGCTTCGTGCTGATCGCCGTCAACGCCGTGTGGGTCGCGCTGCTGTTCGGCATCATCAGCACCCGGTTCCGGGACATCCCGCCGGTCATCCACAGCTTCATCAACCTCGTCTTCTTCATGACGCCGATCGTGTGGCACGTGGGCGTGCTCAACCGGGTCACCGGTGATGAAGGCGGGGGCAGCGGCGACTGGCGCGTGCTGATCGCCGAGCTGAACCCCATCTACCACTTCGTGGAGATCGTCCGGGCGCCGATGCTGGGCCACGCCCAGGACTGGCACCACTGGGTCGTGGTGGGCGGGTTCACCCTCGTCGGGTGGACACTGGCGTTGGTCGCCATGCGCAACTACCGTGCCCGCGTCTCCTACTGGGTCTGAGTGAGGCCACGAATACACCATGGTCAGCATCGACGTCTGGAACGCCTCGGTCGACTTCCCGATCTTCGACGCCAAGTCGAGGTCGCTGAAGAAGCTCGCCCTGGGCAAGGTCGGCGGCAAGATCGGCGCGGAGGGTCGCGTCCCGATCATCGAGGCGCTGCACGACATCAACATCTCGCTCCAACACGGTGACCGCGTCGGCCTGGTCGGCCACAACGGCGCGGGCAAGTCCACCCTGTTGCGGCTGCTCGCGGGCATCTACGAACCCACGCGGGGCAGCTCGCGGATCGTGGGCAAGGTCGCGCCGGTCTTCGACCTCGGCGTGGGCATGGACCCGGAGATCTCCGGGTACGAGAACATCATGATCCGCGGCCTGTTCCTCGGCATGGGCCGCAAGGAGATGGAGAAGCGGGTCGACGACATCGCCGAGTTCACCGAGCTCGGCGACTACCTGTCCATGCCGCTGCGCACCTACTCGACCGGTATGCGGGTGCGGCTGGCGCTGGGCGTGGTGACCTCGATCGACCCGGAGATCCTGCTGCTCGACGAGGGCATCGGCGCGGTGGACGCGGCGTTCCTGGAGAAGGCCCGGGACCGGCTGAACGACCTGGTCAAGCGGTCGGGCATCCTGGTGTTCGCCTCCCACTCCGACGACTTCCTGGTCGAGCTGTGCACCACGGCGATCTGGATGGAGGAGGGGCAGGTCAAGTCGCAGGGCTCGCTGCGCGAGGTGATCACCTCCTACAAGGGGCGTGACCCGTTCGAGCACCTGAGCCAGGAGACGCTGGATCGGATCGGTCAGCCGAGGGCTTTGAGCCGGAACGGTGGCGAGTAGGTGAGCGTGGAGAGGGCCCTGCCCCAGGGCGCGGTGGTGGGGGTCGTGGTGACCCGCCACCGGCGGGAGCTGCTGGCCGACTCGCTGAAGGTGCTGGCGTCGCAGACGCGGCCCCTGGACCACCTGGTGGTCGTGGACAACGGGCCGGACCAGCCGGTCGACGACCTCGTCGCGCAGTGCCCGATCCCCACGACGTACCTGGCGTCGCACCGCAACCTCGGCGGCGCCGGCGGCTTCGCCCTGGGGATGCTGCACGCGCTGTCGCTGGGCGCGGACTGGCTGTGGCTGGCGGACGACGACGGCCGGCCGGCGGACGAGACCGTGCTCGCGGTGCTGCTGGAGGAGGCGTCCCGGCGCGACCTGGCCGCCGTCTCGCCGGTGGTGACGAACATCGACCGGCCGGAGAAGCTGGCGTTCCCGCTGCGGCGGGGGCTGACCTGGAAGCGGAACGCGTCCGAGCTCGGCCGCGACTTCCTGCCGGGCATCGCGTCCCTGTTCAACGGCGCGCTGTTCAAGGCGTCGACGGTCGACGTGATCGGCGTGCCGGACTACCGGCTGTTCTTCCGCGGCGACGAGGTGGAGATCCACCGCAGGCTGGTGCGCAGCGGGCTGCGGTTCGGCACGTCCCTGCGGGTCGCCTACCTGCACCCGGACGGGTCGGACGAGTTCAAGCCGATGCTCGGCGGGCGGTTCCACGCGCAGGACCCGGAGAACGAGGTCAAGCGGTACTACACCTACCGCAACCGGGGGTACCTGCTCTCGCAGCCGGGGATGCGCAAGCTGGGGCTGCTGGAGGCGTTCCGGTTCGGGCTGTACTTCATCGGCGTGCGGCGGGACCCGAAGGCGTTCCTGGAGTGGCTGCGGCTGGTGCGGCTGGGTCAGCGGGAGCGGTTCTTCCGCAAGTGAGGTCCGGCCGGGTGGCGGGGTTCAGCCGGCGGCGGAATCGCCGTTGGCGAACCTTCCTTGCCTGGTCGGCGGGGTGCTGGTGAGCTGTGCGCATGGTTTCCGAAGCGCGTGGGACGGCCCTGGTGCTGCACCTGGCCGCGAACCCGAACCCGATTTCCATCAAGGTGCCGGAGGAGACGGTCGCCGACCTGGCGCCGCGCCTGATCCAGGTCGTGCGCAACGGCCACACGCAGGCGATCCCGATCGGGGACGGCAAGGAGTTCGTGGTCAACTTCAGCCACGTGGTGGCCGCGCACTTCGAGTGAGCGCGGGTCGCCGGCGGTGGGGCGTGCGGGCCGCTGACCCTGCCGCCCCCGGGGAGAGAGCACTGCGGAGCGTTCTCCGGCGCGCGGCCGGGAACCTCGGCGCCCGGTCGCTCGTCGGTGCGTCAACCGGGCTTTCCCGCGGTCGAGGGCAGGGGCACGCGGGTTGAGGTCCCTCCCCGTCGAGTGCCGCCCGTTCTGCCCGCGCCGGCCGCCGCCGCGTCCTGTTCCCCGCTTCCTCCCCCTGTTCGGCCTCGTGAAGGCCCGATCCGGGCCGGGAGGCGTGGCGCGAGAAAACGCCTGGTGGGCGTCGGCGGAGCCCGGTGGTCGGAACCGGGGCGACGGCCGGCCGAGGACTCGTCGGCGTCGAGGGCGGTCTCGTCCGCGCTGCCCAAGCCCCGGCGACCCGAAATCGTCGTACCCCGCCGGCACAATAAAAGCAGGGGTCCCCTGGCGGGGACCCCTGCGGAGCGTTCACCGGCGCGCGGCCGGCCACCGGCTCACTGGTTCTCGAACACCTTGCGCCACGACTCCACCGAGGTCATCTCGGGCAGCGCGTCGCGGTAGGTCTTCTTCATCCGCGGCCACTCCTGGCCCAGCCGGCGGTAGTTGCGCACCACCCGCGCCATCAGCTGGCGGAACTCCTTCGGGTCCCGCTTGCGGAACGCCACGCCGCTGCCGTCGGCGCTGGACACCGTCGCGCTGTCCAGGTTGCCGAGCAGGAACCAGCGGGCGTTGGTGGCCGGCACGTTGATCTGCGGGCGCTCCTCGGTGTGCTTCTCCGGGGTGCGCAGGTTGTGCAGCAGGGCCTTCGACGCCTTCGCCGCGATCACCGCGGGGTTCACCGGCGGCTTGAGCATGGCCTCGGCCCGCACCATGTCAAACGTGGGCGGCGGGAACTCGCGGGCCGACGGGAGCACCTGGGCGTCGCTGTAGGTCTTGCGCAGCCGCTGGATGTCCGGCAGGGCCGTGCGCAGCGAGTCGAACAGCCGGCCCGGACCCTCAAGGAAGTCCTCGATGGCCTTCTGCTGCACGGCCACCGTCGAGTACTCCATCGACAGCAGGTGCCGCAGCGACAGCTTCATGCCCTGCTTGACCAGGGTGGAGCGGATGTCGTACGGGCTGTGCAGCGCGGCCATGATGAGCCGGTTGCGGGTGTGGAAGTACGCCTGCCAGTCGGTGGCGTCGTTCTTGTCGGTCCACGGCATGTGCCACACCGCGGAACCGGGCAGCGAGATCGTCGGGTAGCCGTTCTCCAGCGCCCGCAGCGAGTACTCGGCGTCGTCCCACTTGATGAACAGCGGCAGCGGGTAGCCGGTGCGCTGCACGACCTCGCGCGGGAACAGGCACATCCACCAGCCGTTGTAGGTGGAGTTGATGCGCAGGTGGAGCTTGCCGGTCTCGCGCAGCGACTCCTCGCCGAAGTCGTGGTCGGTGACCGCGCCCGGCGCCGCCCGCCAGAAGCAGCTGGCCAGGTCCACGACCTCGCCCATGCTGTGCAGGCGGGCGCGGGCCTGGAGGTTGAGCATGTGGCTGCCGACGATGACCGGCTGGGCGGCGGCGCGGGCGAACGCGTTGGAGCGCAGCACCGCGTCCGGCTCCAGCCGGATGTCGTCGTCCATGAGCATGATCTGGTCGACGTCGGTGTGCTCGATCGCCTCGTACAGGCCGCGGGTGAAGCCGCCCGAGCCGCCGAGGTTGTCCTGCTCGATGACCTCAAGCTTGTCACCCAGCAGGGCGACGGCCTCGGCGTAGCCCTCGGTGTCCCGGACCTTCACCGCGCCCTGGTCGGCGACGAACACCTTCTGCACGACCGCGAGCACCTGGGGGTCCTCGCCCAGCGCGCGCAGGGCGATGACGGCGTCGACCGGGCGCATGGTGGTCATGCCGATGGCGACCTGCTGCTCCGGCAGCACCTGGTCGGTGGTCCAGGCGGCCTCGCCGATCTCCAGCGTGCTGTCGTCGGTGAACACGTCGAACCAGATCCAGCCGCCGTCCTCGAACGGCTTGAGGCTGACCCGGAACTCGACGTTTTCCCACTGCCCGCCGATGCGGACCGGGCGGCCGTCGAGGTGGACGGGGTCGCCGTTGGGCTTGGAGCGGTAGACGTCGAGGCGGCCGGCGCCGCGGACCCGCAGCCGCAGCACGACCTCCTCCACGACCGTCCAGCGCTTCCAGTAGCTGGCCGGGAACGCGTTGAAGTACGACGCGAACGAGACCTTCGCCGACGCCGGGACCGTCACCGAGCGCCGGGACGACACGTGCGCGTGCACGTTCTCCGGTTCGTCCAGGTACAGCGGGCGGACGTCAAGCGGGTCCTCTTCCCGGGGCAAGATCACGCGCTGGAGCACGTGCTTGGGATCGAGGGGGCTCTGCTCGGTCACTGGTTCCCTCCGGACGAACCGCGCGCACGGGCGGTTCGGGTGAGCTGCGGGTGAAGTCCGGCCACCTGGACGAGGTGGCCACGGTGGCACCGACGATACTCCGTCGCGCGGCCCGCGCCGGCGACGGAGTACCGGCCCCGATCAGTCCAGGTTGCCGTCGAGCGGCGTGCCGTCGACCAGGTGGGGGGCGATGCGGTTGTCGAACGCGGTGAGCGCCGAGCCGATGGCCATGTGCATGTCGAGGTACTTGTAGGTGCCCAGCCGGCCACCGAAGAGCACGTTGCGCTCGGCCGCCTCCTGCTTCGCCAGCTCCCGGTACCGCTCCAGCTTGGCGCGGTCCTCGGCGGTGTTGATCGGGTAGTACGGCTCGTCTTCCTTCTCCGCCGAGCGGGAGAACTCGCGGACGATGACCGTCTTGTCCGACGGGTACTCGCGCTCCGGGTGGAAGTGCCGGAACTCGTGGATGCGGGTGTAGGGCACGTCCGCGTCGTTGTAGTTCATCACCGGGGTGCCCTGGAAGTCACCGACCGGCAGGACCTCCTGCTCGAAGTCCAGCGTGCGCCAGCCGAGCCAGCCCTCGCTGTAGTCGAAGTACCGGTCCAGGGGACCCGTGTACACGATCGGGGTGCCGGCCGGGATCTCCTCGCGCACGTCGAAGAAGTCGGTGCTCAGCCGCACCTCGATGTTCGGGTGATCGGCCATCTTCTTCAGCCACGCGGTGTAGCCGTCGACGGGCAGGCCCTCGTAGGTGTCGTTGAAGTACCGGTTGTCGAAGGTGTAGCGGACCGGGAGGCGGCTGATTACCGCGGCCGGCAGCTCCTTCGGGTCGGTCTGCCACTGCTTGGCGGTGTAGTCGCGGACGAACGCCTCGTACAGCGGGCGGCCGATCAGCGAGATCGCCTTCTCCTCCAGGTTCTTCGCGTCCTTGGAGTCGATCTCGGAGGCGTGCTCGGCGACCCACGCGCGGGCCTCCTCCGGGCCCAGGTAGCGCCCGACGAACTGCGCGATCAGGCCGAGGCCCATCGGGAACTGGTACGCCTGCCCGGCGTGCATCGCGAACACGCGGTGCTGGTAGCCGGTGAACTCGGTGAACTGGTTGACGTACTCCCAGACCCTCTTGTTCGAGGTGTGGAAGAGGTGCGCGCCGTACCGGTGCACCTCGATACCGGTCTCCGGCTCCGCCTCCGAGTACGCGTTGCCGCCGATGTGCTCCCGGCGTTCGAGCACCAGCACCCGCTTGCCCAGCTGGGAGGCGGCGCGTTCGGCAACGGTGAGGCCGTAGAAGCCCGATCCCACCACGATCAGGTCAAAACCCGCGAAATCCACGGGGTCGAGGTTACCGGTCTGGTAGGTCACGGCTCACCGACCCCCCTGGCGCTTCCAGCGGCGCCCGAACAGGGCCAGGACCAGCGCGCCGACCAGGCCGGCGGCGCCCAGGGCGAGGCCCGCGGTGAAGCCCGGGGGCGTCCACTCCAGGGTCAGCTCGCCCTCGTCGACGCCCTCCGGCAGGTCCACCTGGAGCAGCCCGGCGGGCCCGGTCGTGACGGGCACCTCGCGGCCGTCGACCAGCGCGGTGTAGCCGGGCCAGTTGAGCCTGGCGAAGGTGAGCCGGGCGGGCTCGGCGTCGTCGGTCACGCGGAAGCGCACGGCCTCGGCGGTCTCCTCGGGCGAGGTGTCGGAGAGCACCTCGACGCCCGGGGAGACGGCCCCGAGCCGGCCGTCCGGCCACGCGTGCGGTTCCTCGCGGGCGAGCACGGTGACGGCGTCGTCGCGCTCCCGAACCCGCCACCCGGGCGGGGCGGGGACCTCGTCGAGGAGGCCGCGCTCGACCACGACGGTGTCCAGGCGCATCATCTCGGCGAGCGTGGTGCCCCGGTCGTCCCGGGGCTGCCAGAGGTTCCGGTAGCCGGCCTCGCAGGACTCGCCGATGAAGCTCATGCAGAACGTCTCGGAGAAGTCCTTGAAGCCCATGCCGGTGTAGGTGTTCACCGCGTTGACGCCGGCCGCCCGGTAGGCGGTGCCGAACAGGACGTGCTCCCACGCGCCGTCGGGGCCGCGGCCCAGCCGGTCGACCGCGCGGCGGTCGGCGAACTGCATGGTGGCGCCCTGGTAGCCCGCGAACGAGTCGCGCAGGACCTGCACCGAGTGCGGGTAGTAGTACGGGTTGACGTTGAAGTTGCCGACGAAGGCGGTGGTCTGGAGCAGCAGCACGGCGGCGGTGCCCAGGTGCAGGCCGATGGCCAGCGCGGCGGTGCCGCGCCTGGCGGCCCGCACGGCCAGGGCGGTCAGGGCCGCGACCACGACCAGGGCGACGAGGTGCCAGTTGCGGTGCTGCGGCGTGCCCGCCCACGACAGGTAGGCGGAGAACAGCAGCAGCGCGCCGGAGGCGACCGCGCGGGCCCTGGCCCGGTCGGTGCGCAGGCCCTCGGACAGCACGACCGCGACGAGCACGGCCAGGCCGAGGTAGACCGACTCGATCAGGCGCAGCGGCCAGCGGAACATCCACAGCTGCGACGGGCTCAGCGTCAGCAGCAGGTAGGCGACGACGACCACGCCCACGCCGGCCAGCTCGCGCCAACGGTCGCGCAGCACGCCCCAGCGCAGCCACGGCACCAGCGGCACCACGAACCAGGCGAAGTAGGCGACCGGGCTGTGCATGGTCGCCTGCCAGTTGCTGATCTGCGGCAGGTAGGTGGGCGCGCTGAGGTTGAGCAGGTCGCCCAGGCCGGGGACCAGCATCCCGTCGTTCCAGATGCCCTGCCCGCTGCGCCAGGTCACGGACGAGCTGCCCAGCAGCGCGAAGAACACCAGGGGCACGACCGCGCCGACGCACAGGCCGACCAGCACGAGCCGGACCAGGACCGCGCGGCGGCCGCGCACCAGGTTCTCGACCATCAGGCCGACCAGCACGATGCAGATGCCGAGCACGCCGTACGGGTTGCCGCCGGTCACGATGAGGGCGCCGACGAGGAAGACCCAGAACGGGTTCATCCGCCCGTCGGCCATCCGGCGCGCGGCCCACCACAGCAGGGGCACCATCGAGAACGACATCAGGCCCGAGGCCCAGCCGGCGGTGTCGAAGTAGAGGGTGAAGCCGCTGAACGGCAGCGCCACGGCCACCGCGGAGGAGGCCCACCGGGCGGCGCCGTAGTCGCGGGCGACCAGGTAGGTGCCCAGCGCCAGCAGGACCATGAACTGCGCCTTGACCAGCAGCGCGGAGACCGCGAGGTCGGGCAGCAGGGACACCAGGACGTAGTTGGCGACGTAGAGCGGGTTGTAGATGCCGAACAGCGCCTCGGCCGCGTAGTTGCCGCCCATCCAGGCGTCCACGTCGAGCAGCGGCGGCCACTGGCCGTCCCTGATCAGGGTGCCCAGGTGGTGCCAGGTGGGCAGGAACTGGGCGGCGCTGTCGTCCCAGTAGTAGAAGATCCGGTTGTTGATCAGCGGGACCAGCGCCAGCAGCGCGACCAGGGCGCAGGTGGCCAGCGGCCAGACCAGGCCGCCCCGGTCGCCCCTCGTCGCCTCGGGCGCCCGGTCGGGGTCGACCGCGGTCGCCCCGTCGTGGAGCAGGCTCACGCCGTGGCCTCCTGCGGGGAGTCGCTCTTCTTCAGGTCACCGGGCACGTTCCCGCGGAATATCAGCTGGGTGACCAGGAAGGTGATGGGGATGGCGGCCACGGCGGCCACGAGGGGCGCGACCGTCTGGTTCATGTGCGCGTGCTCCACCAGCGCCCACAGGCCCGCGGACTGGATCACGAAGTTGGCCAGGGTGGACAGCGGGAACAGCAGGAAGCTCTTCCACGACGGCTTCACCCGGAAGGTGAAGTAGCAGTTGAGGAAGTACGAACCGATCATGCTGAGCACGAACGCCAGCACGTGCGCCGCGAAGTAGGGCAGGAAGGTGGTGAGGCCGACGTAGCAGAGGAAGTACGTCCCCGTGTTCACCACGCCCACGGCGCCGAACCGGACGATGCGGCCCAGGTTCACAGCTTCGCCCCGGTGGTCGGGCGCACCTCGTGCTCCAGGGTGTGCTGGAGCAGTTCCTGGCGGTCGAGACCCGGGCCGAGCGGCACGCTCACCGGGGCGTCGGAGTCACCGCTGACCTCCTTGAGCAGGAAGTGCGGCCGGCGCTTGGTCTCGTAGTAGATGCGGCCCAGGTACTCGCCCATCACGCCGAGGAACAGCAGCTGGAGGCCGCCGATGCCGAGGATGGCGGTGACCAGGGTGACGTAGCCCGGCACGTCCACGCCGCGGATCAGCGCGTCGGCCAGGATCCAGACGATGTAGCCGAACGCGAGGGCGGTGAAGAACCCGCCGAGGTAGACCGCCAGGCGCAGCGGCTGGTTGTTGAACGAGATGACGCCGTCGATGCCGTAGTTCAGCAGCTTGCGGAAGGTCCACTTGCTGCCGCCCACCTCGCGGGTCACGTTCTCGTAGTCGACCACGACGGTGTCGAAGCCGATCCACGAGAACAGGCCCTTGGAGAAGCGGTTGTACTCGCCCAGTGACAGCAGCGCCCGCACCGCGCGCTGGCTGAGCACGCGGAAGTCGCCGACGCCGTCCTCCAGTTCGACGTCGACCAGGCGGTTCATCATCTTGTAGTACATCTTCGAGATCAGCGACCGGACCTTTCCGTCACCCTTCCGGGTGCGGCGGGCGACGACCTGGTCGTAGCCCTGGTCCAGCAGCGGCAGCATCCGGGCCAGCAGCTCCGGCGGGTGCTGGAGGTCGGCGTCGAGGATCGCGACGGCCTCTCCCCGGGCCTGGCTGAGGCCCGCGAGCATCGCGGCCTCCTTGCCGAAGTTGCGGCTCAGCGCCAGGTAGCGGAAGCGCGGGTCCTCACCGGAGATGCGGCGCATGACCTCCAGCGTGCGGTCCTTGCTGCCGTCGTCGACCAGGAGCACCTCGAATTCCGGGACGATCGCACTCAGCTCCTTGGTCAGCGCTTCTTTCAGCCTGACCAGACCCTGCTCCTCGTTGAAGCAGGGGATGACCACGGAAAGCATGAGTACTCCTGTGTTTGCCGCTGCGCTGTGAAAAGTGGTGACGTCATCAGGGCGTGGCCCACGGTGTGAGAGCCGGGCTACCAGTCGCGCCGCACGCTAGCACGGTTGACACCGGGCACTTCCGCCGTGGGTACCCCGGATGACCTCCCCGTACCCATCACCGGATGGGGGATCAGAACCACCGCTCCAGGACCAGCGCGACCCCGTCCTCGGAGTTCGCCGCGGTGATCTCGTCGGCCGCCTCGCGGGCCGCCGGGTGCGCGTTGGCCATGGCCACGCCGTGGCCCGCCCACGTCAGCATCGGCACGTCGTTGGGCATGTCCCCGAAGGCCAGCACGCCGCTCGCGGGCACGCCCAGCCGCTCGGCCACGGCGGCCAGGCCGGACGCCTTGGTGACGCCGGGCGCGGCGAACTCCAGCAGGCCCTCGTCGGTGGAGTAGGTCATGGTGACCGAGTCGCCGACGAGCGGCCCCACCGCCCGCGCCATCTCCTCCGAGGTCATGTTCGGGTGCCTGACCAGCAGTTTCACCGCGTCCCGGCCGAGCAGCTCGGCCCGCGCGTGGCCGGGCAGCGGCTGCGAGCCCTCCGGCCACGGGTGGAGGTAGTGCGCGTCGGAGACGAACTCGGCCTCGGCCGGGCGGCGGGCGCTCCCGCCGACCCGCTCGGAGGCCAGCGCGCAGCCCGGCAGCGCGTCGTCGAGCAGGGCGGCCAGGTCGGTCAGCCGCACCGGGGACAGCGGCTCGGCCGCGACCACGCGGTCGGCGGCCAGGTCGTGGAGCACGGCCCCGTTCGAGCACACCGCGTAGCCGGTGAGGCCGGCGGCGTCGGCGATCTCGGGCACCCACCGCGGCGGGCGGCCGGTGGCCAGCACGAACGGGACGCCCGCGGCGAGCACGCGGCCGATCGTGGCGGTGGTGCGGGGGCTGAGCCGGCCCAGCGGGCCGAGGAGGGTGCCGTCGACGTCGGACGCCACGAGGGAAGGTCTCTGCACACCCCCATGGTGCCTGGTCGGATACCGTCGCCGGGTGCGCACTGGGATTGTGATCCTCCCCGAACACCGCTGGTGGATGGCCGAACACAAGTGGAAGGCCGCCGAGGAGTACGGCTTCCACCACGCCTGGACCTACGACCACGTGGGGTGGCGGTCCCTGGTGGACGGTCCCTGGTTCGGGGCGGTCCCGACACTCACCGCCGCGGCCGTGGTCACGCGGCGCATCCGGCTGGGGACGCTGGTGGCCTCGCCGAACTTCCGCCACCCGGTGCCGTTCGCCCGGGAGCTGCTGGCGTTGGACGACATCAGCGACGGCCGCTTCACGCTCGGCGTCGGCGCCGGTGGCCGGGGCCACGACGCGCAGGTCATGGGCGGTCCGCCGGCCGGCAGCAGGCAGGGCCGGTTCGAGGAGTTCGTGGCGGCGCTCGACCTGCTGCTGACGCGGCCGCGCACGAACTTCGACGGGGAGCACTTCCGGGTCCGGGACGCGCGGAGCGCGCCGGGGTGCGTGCAGCAGCCGCGGCTGCCGTTCGTGGTCGCCGCGAACGGACCGAGGGCGATGGCGGTCGCGGCGAAGTACGGCACCGGCTGGATCACCACCGGGCCGGAGGCCGACGACGAGGGCGCGTGGTGGCGCGGCGTGGCCGAGCTCACGGACCGGTTCCGGGAGGAGCTGGCCCGGATCGGGCGGGCGGAGGGCACCATCGACCTCCACCTCAACGCCGACTCGTGCCCGGTGTACTCGCTGACCGGCGTGGAGCACTTCCGGGACGTGGCCGGGCGGGCCCGGGAGCTGGGGTTCACCGACCTGGCCGTGCACTGGCCGCGCGCCGACGGCGTGTTCGCGGGCAGCGAGGCCGTGCT
The DNA here is from genome assembly GCF_042658445.1 of Saccharothrix lopnurensis. NCBI lineage: Bacteria > Bacillati > Actinomycetota > Actinomycetes > Pseudonocardiales > Pseudonocardiaceae > Saccharothrix > Saccharothrix lopnurensis. The sequence continues at coordinate 239,294 of NZ_JBHSQO010000002.1, forward strand.
GGAGCGGGTGGCGGCCGACGTGCTGCCCGAGCTGGTCAGGGGCTGACGGCGTGCGACGGGTGGTGGTGGTCGGCGGCGGCATCGTCGGCCTGGCGACCGCGCGGGAGCTGGTGCGGCGCGGGCACGCGGTGACGGTCCTGGAGAAGGAGGCGCGCTGGGGCGCGCACCAGAGCGGCCACAACAGCAACGTGGTGCACGCGGGCCTCTACTACCGGCCGGGGTCGCTGAAGGCGCGCATGTCGGTGGCCGGCAACGCCTCGATCGTGGCGTTCGCCCGGGAGCACGGGGTGCCGGTCGAGGTCTGCGGCAAGCTGGTCGTCGCCACCTCGCGCGACGAGCTGCCGCGCCTGGAGGCGCTGGCCGGGCGGGCGGAGGCCAACGGCGTGCCGGTGCGCCGGGTCACCGCCGAGGAGGCGCGCGAGCACGAACCCGAGGTGGCGGCGGTCGCGGCGCTGCGGGTGGAGAGCACCGGCATCATCGACTTCCCGGCGGTGTGCCGGGCGCTGGTGGCCGAGCTGGAGGGCCACGACCTGCGGTTGGGCACCCCCGCGCTGGCGATCCGGCGGGCGCTCGCCGGCGGCGGCGTCGAGGTGGCCACGCCCGACGGGGTGGTGCGGGCGGACGCCCTGGTCAACTGCGCCGGCCTGCACAGCGACCGGGTGGCCAGGCTGGCGGGCGTGGCGCCGTCGGCGGCGATCGTGCCGTTCCGGGGCGAGTACTACGAGCTGCGGCCCGACCGGCGGCACCTGGTGCGCGGGCTGGTCTACCCGGTGCCGGACCCGGAGCTGCCGTTCCTGGGCGTGCACCTGACCCGGATGCTCGACGGCAGCGTGCACGCGGGCCCGAACGCGGTGCTCGCGCTGCGCCGCGAGGGGTACTCGTGGCGCGACTTCTCGGCCGCCGACGTGGTCGACGTGGCCCGGTTCCCCGGCACGTGGCGGCTGGCGCGCCGGTTCGCCCGCACCGGCGCCGAGGAGGTGCTGCGGTCGTTCTCCCGGAAGCGGTTCGCGGCGAGCCTGGCCCGCCTGGTGCCCGCGGTCGGGCCGGACGACCTGGTCCGGGCCGAGGCGGGCGTGCGGGCGCAGGCCCTGCGCGCCGACGGCTCGCTGGTCGACGACTTCCTGGTCGACACCGCGCCGCGCCAGGTGCACGTGCTGAACGCGCCCTCGCCGGCGGCGACCTCGTCACTGGAGATCGGCAGGCACGTGGCGGGCGCGGTGGAGCGCAGCTGGGCCTGAGGCGCGGCCGGGGTGGAGCGCGGGCCGGCGTGGGCGGGTTGGAGCGTGGCCGGAGTGGAGCAGGGCCGGGCGCGGGGCTGGGCCGGGCGCGGGGCTGGCTGGAACGCGGGCGGCGTGGAGCAGGGCCGGGCGCGGGCCGGCGCGGGCCGGAACGCGCCCGGGTCGGAGCACGGCCCGACCCGGAGCGCCCCCGGCCGCGCGGCCGGGGGCGCGGGGCTCCCTAGTTGGGCTTGAGCACGTCCAGGCCGAGGAACGGCCGCAGCGCCTCCGGCACCACCACCGAGCCGTCGGCCTGCTGGTGGTTCTCCAGGATGGCCACGATCCACCGGGTGGTGGCCAGGGTGCCGTTGAGCGTGGCGGCGATCTGCGGCTTGCCGTTCTCGTCGCGGTGGCGCACGTTCAGCCGGCGGGCCTGGAACGTGGTGCAGTTCGAGGTCGAGGTCAGCTCCCGGTACGCCTGCTGGGTGGGGATCCACGCCTCGCAGTCGAACTTGCGGGCCGCGCTGGTGCCGAGGTCGCCCGCCGCGGTGTCGATGACCCGGTAGGGCACCTCGACCTTGGCCAGCATCTCCTCCTCCCAGGCCAGCAGCCTGGCGTGCTCGGCCTCCGCGTCCTCGGGGCGCACGTAGGAGAACATCTCGACCTTGTTGAACTGGTGCACGCGGATGATCCCGCGGGTGTCCTTGCCGTAGGAGCCGGCCTCCCGGCGGTAGCACGACGACCAGCCCGCGTACCGCTTCTCGCCGTCCAGGATCTCGTCGGCGTGGTAGCCCGCCAGCGGCACCTCCGAGGTGCCCACCAGGTACAGGTCGTCGGCTTCGAGGCGGTAGACCTCGCTCGCGTGCGCGCCCAGGAACCCGGTGCCGGCCATGATCTCCGGGCGGACCAGCGTGGGCGTGATCATCAGGTCGAACCCGGCCGCGGTGGCCTGGGCGACGGCCATGTTGAGCAGCGCCAGCTCCAGCCGCGCGCCCACCCCGGTGAGGAAGTAGAACCGCGAGCCGGAGACCTTCGCGCCGCGCTCCATGTCGATCGCGCCGAGCCGGGTGCCCAGGTCCAGGTGGTCCCGGGGCTCGAAGTCGAACTCGCGCGCCGTGCCCACGTGCTTGAGCACCGCGTAGTCGTCCTCGCCGCCCTCGGGCGCGTCGGGGTGGACCACGTTCGGGATGGCGCGGTGCAGCTCGGCCAGCTCGGCCTCGGCGGCGGACTGCTCGGCCTCGGCGGCCTTGACCTCGGCGGACAGCTCCTTGCCCCGGGCGAGCAGCGCCTCGCGCTCCTCGCCCCGGGCCCGGCCCACCTGCTTGCCGAACGCCTTCTGCTCGCCGCGCAGCGCGTCGGCGCGGGCCACCGCGGCCCGGCGGCGCTCGTCGGCGGACAGCAGCGCGTCGACCACGGCCTCGTCCTCGCCACGCGCGCGCTGCGACGCGCGGACGGCCTCCGGGTTGTCGCGCAGAGCCTTGAGGTCAATCACGCGGAGCAGCGTAGTACCTGGCCGCCGCGCCGACGATCGGGATTGTCGGTGCCGTCGGGCAGGATGCCCGCGTGGCTGATCGAACGGACGACACCCCCGACCTGCCCGCCGACGTGCTGGCGGAGGTCGAGGAGCACGCGCGCGACGTCGTGCACGGCGGTTTCACCTCGTTGGCGGACGCCGTGGCGGACGTGACCGACTACTTCGACGACGAGGGCCGGGTGCCCCCGGCGGCCGCGCGGGCGGTCGTGGAGCGGGTGTGGCGGGAGCGCGTCGCCGAGCAGGAGGGGTGGCCGGGGACGACGGACGTGGACCGGCTGCTCTCCGTGTTCGAGGGCCTGGAGGCGGGCGGCGTGGTGGCCCGCGCCGACTTCACCTGCTGCCAGACGTGCGGCCACGCCGAGATCGGCGACGAGGCGGCGGAGGGCGCGCACGGCTACGTGTTCTTCCACCGGCAGGACACCGAGGGCGCGGTGCACGGCGGCGGGGTGTGGCTCGCCTTCGGCTCGCTGGTCGACGGCGGTGACCCGGTGGCGGCGGACACGGCCGTGGCGCGGGAGGTCGTCGAGGCGCTCACCGCGGGCGGGCTGCCGGTCGAGTGGGACGGGTCGGTCCGCACCCGCATCAGGGTCGGGCCGCTGGACTGGCGGAAGCGCCTGCCGGTCGGCTGAGGCGCGCCGGGGGCGCACCCGGGCCGGGTGCGCCCCGGGGGCTACGAGATGGCGACGGCGACCACGAGGCCGAGCGCGACGTGCGCGGCCGCGACCACGGCGCTGGCCGGGGCGAACCGGTCGGACTGGATCAGCGAGCCGATGTCGAGCCGGGTCACCCACTCCAGCAGCCGGACCGCGAGCACCTGCACGACGATGCCGACCAGGCCGAAGATCAGCGCCGACAGCAGGCCCTCGGCCAGCTTGCCCGCCGAGCTGTAGATGGCCACGACCACGATCAGCGCCATGCTGACCAGGCCCGCGGAGGTGACGATGACCGCGTTCGGGTGGCCGTCGCGCACCAGCGTGCTGAGCTTGCCCGGCGTGGTCCAGTCGATCGCGTAGAAGCCGAAGACCATCAGCAGCAGGCCCACGATGGCGTAGAGCGCGATGGCGCCGACGCCCTGGCCGATCGAACTGCCGAAACCGGGGTCCAACGCGAGGTTGGTGATCACTGACCCTCCAGGGGGTGCGGGTTGGGGATGTGCGCCGCCGGTGAAGGAGCCGGTGACGGGATCGGTTCGCCGGGGGACGTGCCCATCAGGCGATCCGGTGCGGCACGAACGTCGCGCCGTCGTCGGTGACCAGGCCGACGGTCTCGCGGATGCCGAGGCCCGCCGAGGCGTCGCCCACGACCCACGCGCCGAGCGCCGGCCGGTAGCCGTCGAACTCGGGCAGCGGGTCGAACAGCTGGTAGACGAAGCCCTCCTTGCCATAGACCCCGGTGGTCTGGGTCTCGTAGCCGGGGGCGACGATCTGGATGTTGGCGCCCTCCCGGCCCAACCGCGGCTTGCGCACGTACTCGGTCAGCAGACCGGGGTCGTCCAGGAACGCGGGCAGCAGGTTGGGGTGGCCGGGGTACATCTCCCACAGGACCGCGAGCAGCGCCTTGTTCGACAGCAGCATCTTCCACAGCGGCTCGACCCACAGGGTCGCGGGCAGGCTCTCCACGGCGAAGCGGCCGAACTGCTCCTCGGTCACCCACTCCCACGGGTAGAGCTTCACCACCGTGCCCATCGGGGCCTCTTCGAGGTCGACGAACCGCTTGAGCGCCGGGTCCCAGCCGATCTCCTCGATCGCCAGGCCCACGGTGTCCATGCCCGCCTCGGCCGCGGTCTCCTGGAGGTAGGCCACGGTGACGTGGTCCTCGCCCGAGGGCTCGGAGCCGGACCAGGTGAAGTGCACCTCGTTGGACGGCAGCCGCGAGGTGATCTCCGCCCAGCGCTCGACCAACTTCTCGTGGATCGAGTTCCACTGGTCGTCGTCCGGGTGGGTGTCGGTCTTCCAGTTCCACTGGACGACCGACGCCTCCAGCAGCGACGTGGGCGTGTCGGCGTTGTACTCCAGCAGCTTGGCCGGGCCGCCGCCGTCGTAGCGCAGGTCGAACCGCCCGTAGACGTGCGGGTCGCGGCGCTTCCACGACTCGGCGATCGCCGGCCACAGCCACTCGCCGATGCCGAAGTCGCGGTAGCGCTCGGTGAGCACGACGTTGTCGACGGCCTCCAGGCACATGCCGTGGAGCAGCTCGACGTCCGCCTCCAGGGACAGGACCTCGCTCATGTCGAACACGTAGTGCGCGGACTCGTCCCAGTAGGGGCGGGCGGTGCCGTCGGTCCGCTTGCCGGGCGCGCCGAACACCAGGCCCTGCTCGGAGACGGTGCGCTGCCAGTTCGGCCGGGGCGAGGAGGACTCGCGACGCAACTCAGCTGCTCCCGCTCTTGCTGCCGCCGGAGACGCCGAAGCCACCCCGCTGGATCACCTTGCCCGAGGACGTGCTGACGCTCGCGCCCTTGGGCAGCGTGTAGCTGCCGCCGCTGACCTTCTGGCCGACCGGCGTGCTCGGACCGCCGTAGTGGTAGCGGTAGGAGTTGCCGCCGATGTAGAAGAAGCCGCCGCTGTGGTAGCCGCCGTGGCTGTTGACGTAGCTGTCGTCGCAGTAGTCGTCGTCCACCACGACGTCGTTCATCGTGCACTGGGCGTCGACCTCGTCGGGGCTGGCGGCGGCGTACCAGATGGCCACCACGCCGACCACGCCGACGACCACGCCGCCGCTGATCAGCAGCCGTTTGCGCAGCTTCTTCTTGCGCTTCTCCTCCGCCTCGCGGGCGAGCTCGGCCTCGCGCTCCTGCTGGGCGAGCCGGGACCGCGCGCGCTGCTCGGCCACCGTCGGCGGCCGGGGCTTGGTCTTGCCCGGCTCCTGGTTGCGCACCTGGCCGCGCCCGCCCGACCGACCGCCCTGCTGCGACGTCGGTGCGGGCACGTACGGCGGCGGCGCGCCACCCGGCGCGGTCGGCCCGTTCGGTCCACCCTGGCCCGGCCTGCCCTGGTCGGGCGTGCCGGTGTTCCCGGTGTTGTCGTTCTCAGTCATCAGCCACTCCCGGCGGGGACGGTACCGAGATCGGCCGCCATTTGGGTGACGAGTGTCCAATTAGCAACACTCGGCACCCGGGCGGCGGGCGTCCCGGACGGCACAGGCATCATGGAGTAGATGTCCGCGAGCGCCCGTTGGTTTCGTCGTGGTGACCACATGGTCATGCTCGGCGCGTTCGCGGGCGCGTTCGGCCTGCTCGCGCTGAGCACCTTCACCTCCTGGCCGGTGGGCGCGGGCGGTGGCTCGCTCCAGGGCGGGTCGACCCCGGTCAACCCGGTCCTGGTGGCCCAGGCGGGCGACTGCCTGAACTGGACCAGGAAGGACCTCTCGGACATCGCGGAGGTCGACTGCTCCGCCCAGCACCTGTTCGAGGTGACCGGTGTGGCCGACATCTCCTCCTCGCACGGCCCGCAGGCGCCGTTCCCGGACGACGTCCAGTGGCAGGAGATCAGCCAGGAGTACTGCGCCCGGGCGTCGCTGGAGTACCTGGGCGGCGAGTTCGACCCGTTCGGCAAGTACACCGTGGGCCCGCTCAACGCCGGCTCGCGGCTGTGGGGCGAGGGCGACCGGGCGGTGCGCTGCGGCCTCCAGGTGGCGGGCCCGGCGGGCGGCCTGCTGCCCGCCTACGGCACCGCCCGCACCCAGGACCAGTCCGACGTCTACGACCCGGGCGTGTGCCTGGGCATCACCGAGGCCCGGTCGGTCGGCGACCCGGTGGAGTGCGCCAAGCCGCACACCTACGAGATCGTCGGCGTGGTGCCGCTGGCGCCCGGCGACTACCCGGCGCCGGAGCAGCAGGAGGAGTTCCTGGCGGGCGAGTGCGACCGGATCGCCAAGGAGTACACCGGCGGCGCCGACCTCAGGGCGCGCGACCTCGTGGTCGCGTGGGACACCCGGGCGCCGGAGAGCTGGGCGGCCGGGTCGCGGCTGACCAACTGCAAGGTGGGCGCGATCCCCGAGAACAACCTGCTGGTGGCGTGGGAGGGCAGCGTCCGCAACCCGGACGCGCCGCCGCTGACCACCTCGAACCCGCCGCAGACCACCGCCGTGCAGCAGGACGAGCCGACCGGGGCGCCGCTGCACTCGCAGTCCAACTCGGCCAGTGGCTCGCCCACCCCGACCTCCTCGGGCCCGGAGACCACGGCGAGCACCGGGACGAGCACGACCGAGCCCACCACGACGAGGTGACGACGTGCCGGTGGAGATGTCCCGTCAGCGGTTCGAGGAGCTGGTCTCCGAAGCCCTCGACCTCATCCCGCCGGCCTTCGCCGGCGCGATGGACAACGTGGTGGTCCTGGTCGAGGACCGCCACCCCGACGAGCCGAGCCTGCTCGGCCTCTACCACGGCATCGCGCTGACCGAGCGGACGATGGACTACGGCGGGGTGCTGCCGGACCGCATCACCATCTACCGCGAGGCGATCCTGGACATCTGCCGGGACGAGGACGAGGTGGTGGACGAGATCGCCATCACCGTGGTCCACGAGATCGCGCACCACTTCGGCATCGACGACGACAAGCTGCACGAGCTGGGGTGGGGTTAGCCCGGCCCGTGCGGCGCCCCGGGGCCGGACCTCCCGGGCCCCGGAGCGCCGGGCCCCTCAGCCCACCAGGTCGCGGTAGAAGACCGCCGGGTCGCCCGCCAGCGACGCCTTCACGTGCGCGCTCCAGTCGTCGACCAGGACCTCCACCGCGCCCGCCTCGACCCCGTCCAGGGCGGCCCGCGCCACGTCCGCCGGCTGGTTGATCGGGTCCAGGCCCGTGCCCGCGATCATGTCGGTGTCGGCGGTGCCCAGGTGCAGCGCGGTGACCAGGGTGCCCTGACCGGCGAGTTCGAGCCGGATGCCGTTGGTCAGGCCCCACTGGGCGGCCTTCGCGGCGGCGTAGGCGCCGGTGCCCGGCGCGGAGAACCACGACAGCGCCGACAGCACGTTGACGATCGCGCCGCCGCCGTTCGCGGCCAGCACCGGGGCGAACGCCCGCACCACGTCGAGCGTGCCGTAGAAGTGGGTGTCCATCTCCAGGCGGATCTTCGCCAGGTCCCCGCCGACCAGGTCCTGCGCGGTGTTCACGCCCGCGTTGTTGACCAGCAGCGCGACGTCCCGGGCGACCTCCGCGGCGGCGGCCACCGAGCCGGGGTCGGTCACGTCCAGGCGCAGCACCTCCACGCCCGGCAGGTCCACGGTCCGGGGGTCGCGGGCCGTCGCGTACACCCTGGCCGCGCCGCGTTCGAGCAGGTGGCGGGCGAAGTGCCGGCCGATGCCGCGGTTGGCGCCGGTGACCAGGGCGGTGGAGCCGTCGATCCTCATAGCGGTAACTCCTGCGAGATCACGTCCACGCCGGTCCACGACGTGCACAGCCAACCCTCAAGGGTGCGTTCCAGGACCACGCGGCCGGTGTTCGGCAGCAGGCCGGAGCGGGCCAGTTCGGGGCCCACGTTGACGGCCAGCGCCAGCGCCGCCATGCGCAGCGAGGCGCCGTGGCTGACCAGCACCGCGGTCTCGCCGTCGCGGTGCCGCGCGGCGAGCCGCTCCACCGCGGCCAGGTAGCGGTCGAGGACCTGCCGGCCGCTCTCGCCGCCGGGCAGCGGCGCGTCCAGCTCGCCGTCGCCCCACCGCTTGGCCACCGCCAGGAACGCCTCGAACGCCTCGCGGTCGTGCCGCCCCTCCAGGTCGCCGCAGAAGACCTCCTGCACGCCCTCGACGACCTCGACCTCCAGGCCGTGGGCGGCGGCGACCGGCGCGGCGGTCTGCTGCGCGCGCACGGCCGTGCTGGCGTAGACGGCGGCCACCGGCTCGTCCGCCAGCGCCTCGGCCAGCGCGGCGGCCTGGGCCACCCCGGCGTCGGTCAGCGGCGGACCGGGCGGCAGCGAGTCCAGGGCCATCCTGACGTTGGAGGCGGTCTCGCCGTGCCGCACCAGGACCAGCTTCACGCGCCCCTCCCCTCTCGCACGGCGGCCACCCACGCGGCGGCCGAGACGAACTCGTCGTTGCCCGCGGGCGTCCCGCCCGGCTCGGCCCTCGGGTAGGAGCCGAGGAACCTCAGGTGCTGGCAGTGCCGGTGCAGGCCGGCCAGCGCGTCACCCACCCTGGGCTCGGCCACGTGGCCGTCCATGTCGATGGAGAAGCGGTACTCGCCCAGCCTGTCCTTGGTGGGGCGAGACTCGATGCGGGTCAGGTTGACGGCGCGCAGCGCCAGCTCCGACAGCAGGTCCGCCAGCACGCCGGGGCGGTCCGCGACCGTGCACACCACGGAGGTGCGGTCGCGGCCGGTCGGCTCGGGCAGCGGGCCCGGCTCGCGCAGCAGCAGGAAGCGGGTCTTGGCGTCGCGCACGTCGGCCACGTCGGCGGCCAGCACCTCCAGCGGGTAGTGCCGGACGGCGACCGGGGCGCTCACCGCGGCGTCGAACTGGCCGTGCAGCACGGCGCGCGCCGCGGCGGCCGTGGACGTGGTGGCGACCACCTCGGCGTCGGGCAGGTGCTCGGCCAGCCAGCGGCGCACCTGGCCCAGCGCGTGCGGGTGGCTGGCGACCGTGCGCACGGGCTCGTCACCCGGCCGCTTGAGCACGCTGAACCGCACCGGCAGCACCGCCTCCGCGACCGCGACCAGCGGCTCGCCCTCGGTCAGCGCGTCCATCGTCGCGGGCACGGCGCCCTCGACGGAGTTCTCCACCGGCACGCAGGCCGCCTCGGTCTCCCCGCGCCGGGTCGCGGCCAGGGCGGCGGGCACCGTGTCGAACGGGACCAGCTCCTGCTGCGGGGTGGCGAAGCCGCGTGCGGCCTGCTCGGTGAAGGTTCCGCTGGGGCCGAAGTAGGCGAGCACGAGCGCAACGATACGAGGAGCACGCCAAGTGATCGGCGTTGAGGCGAGGATCACCCGCCCGGCGGGTGCCCGCCCCCGTTCCGCAGCAACGGGTTCTCCTGGAATGCTGGTGTGCGTGTCCGCCGATACGGAGGGTGAGATCAACGCTCCGGTAGCAGTTCCCCGTCTGGTGCTGTGCGCCGTCGACGAACCGCTCGCCCTTGCCTGGGGCGCGGTGGCCGACGGCAGGTCGGGCGTCGAGGTGCACCGGGGCTCGGTGCTCGACATCGTCGCCGAGGCCGTGGTGAGTCCGGCCAACTCCTCCGGCTGGATGCGCGGGGGCATCGACGCGGTCTACGCGCGGGCCTTCCCCCACGTCGAGGACCACGTGCGCGGCGCGGTCCTGGCCCTGCACGGCGGCGAGCTGCCGGTGGGCGAGGCGCTGATCGCGCCGACCGGCGAGCCCGAGCCGGAGTGGCTGATCAGCGCGCCCACCATGCGGCAGCCCGGCGAGCTGCTGCCGGGCGACACCGTGCACCCGTACCTGGCGGCGCGGGCCGTGCTGCGGCTGTGGCTCGACGGGCGGCTGGAGGACGGCAGGCCGGTGCGCGAGGTGGTGCGCACCATCGCCATGCCGGGGCTGGGCACCGGCGTCGGCGGGGTCGCGGCGACCACGTGCGCGCGCCAGGTCGCGGCGGCCTGGGACGAGGTGTTCAGCCCGCTGCCGCGGCGCTGACCTGTGGACAACCCTGTGGACAACATGCGGATCGGTGTGGACAACTAGCGCGGGGCGACCCATCGTTCCAGGTCCAGCTCGTCGGTGATGGGGATGCCGTAGTCCCCGACGCTGGGGATCTCCGGCTTGAGGCGGCGTGATTCGCGCACCGCGTCCGGGCGCAGCGCGGCGAGCCGGAACCCGCGGCGCTGGTAGAAGCGCAGCGCGTCGAGGTTGTCGTTGGTGGTGGTGAGGCGGACGCGGTTGCAGCCGAGTTGCCGGGCGCGCCGCACGACGGCGTCGACCAGCGAGCTGCCCACGCCCCTGCCTCTTCGCAGCGCGTCGATGGTGACGATCTCCAGGTGCCCGTCGACCGCCGAGTAGGTGAGCAGCCCGACGACCTGGTCCTGCTGCTCGACCAGGAACCCGGGCAGGCTGGCGGGGAAGAACACGTGCCCGTGGGCGACCGCCGTGTGGGAACCCCACAGCTCCAGCACCAGCCGGCCGACGACGATCCGGTCCGCTTCCTCGATCGCGCGTACGAACATGTCCTGCACTGTGTTGGTGACCGGGCGTGGCCGGTACCGGCATTCGCCCTATGGTTGGTTCGTGCCGGTGCGAGTGTTGCTCGTGGACGACCACGAGGTGGTCCGCAGGGGACTGCGCGAGCTGCTGGAGGACGAGGACGACATCTCGGTGGTCGCCGAGGCGGGCGGGGTGGCCGAGGCGCTGGTCCGGGCGTCCGCCACGCGGCCCGACGTGGCGGTGGTCGACGTCCGCCTGCCCGACGGCGGCGGGGTCGAGCTGTGCCGGGGCCTGAGGTCCCTGCCGGACGGGCCGCGGTGCCTGGTGCTGACCGCGTTCGACGACGAGGAGGCCCTGGTCGGCGCGATCGTGGCGGGCGCGTCGGGGTACCTGCTCAAGCAGGTGCGCGGGCAGGATCTGGTGCACGCGGTGCGCGAGGTGGCGGCGGGCAGGTCCCTGCTGGACCCCCGGACGACGGCCCGCGTGCTGGACCGCCTGCGGCGGCCGGCGCAGGTCGACGTGCTCGACGCGCTGACCGAGCAGGAGCGGCGGGTGCTGGAGCTGATCGGGGAGGGGCTGACGAACCGGCAGATCGCCGAACGGCTGTTCCTGGCGGAGAAGACGGTGAAGAACTACGTGACGGCGGTGCTGTCGAAGCTGGGGATGGAGCGGCGCACGCAGGCGGCGGCGTGGGTGGCGCGGCGGTCCCGCTGACGGGTGGCGGGTCGCGCCGGCGGTCGGCCGCGCCCCCGCCGGCACCCGTCGCGGACCTCCTCAGCCGCCCAGCGGCACGTGCCAGTCGATCGTCGTCCCGGTGCGGGGCGACGAGGTGATCCCGCAGCCCCCGCCCGCCGCCAGCGCCCGCTCCTCCAGGTGCCGCAGCCCGCGCTTGGCCACCCCGCGCGGGATGCCGCAGCCGTCGTCGGTCACGGTCAGGTCCAACCGGTCCGGGCCCCGGCGCACGGAGATGCCCACGTGCCGCGCGCCGGAGTGCCGCACCACGTTGGACAGCGCCTCCCGCAGCGCCGCCCGCGCGTGGTCGGCCAGGTCGGCGGGCACGGCGGTCAGGTCGCCCTCGGTCCGCACCTCCGGCTCGCACCCCAGCAGCTCGCCCGCCGTCCGCGCCTCGGCCAGCACGGAACGCCCCAGGTCGGCGTCCGACGGCCGGCCGGGGTCGGCGCTGCGCAGCGCCCGCACGGTGGCCCGCACCTCCGCCATGGTCTGGTCGAGCTGGTCCACGGCGTCGGCCAGCCGGCGCGCCTCCCGCCCCTCCAGCCTGAGCCGCCGGTCGAGGAGGTCGAGCTGCACGCCCGTGGCGTAGAGCCGTTGGATGATCACGTCGTGCAGGTCGCGGGCGATCCGCTCCCGCTCCTCGTAGACCGCCACCCGCTGCCGCGCCGTCGACCCCTCGGCCAGCACGACCGCCAGCCCGGCCTGCGCGGCGAACGCCGCCAGCACGTCCACGGTGTCGGGCCGGAACGGCGCGGCGCCCTTGCGCCGGTACACCGCCAGCGCCCCGATCCGGCGCTCCCGGGTCCCGAAGGGCGCCACCGCGAACGGCCCGTACCCGCGCAGCGCCCCGGGCACGAACGGCGCGGTGCGCGGGTCGGTGGTGAAGTCGTCGGCCACCACGGGCACGCAGGTCCGCGCGGCCCGTGCCGCCGACGACCGGCTGGACAGCACCACGCCCACCGGGTCGACGTCGCCGGAGGACGCCTCGACGGTGAGCGTGCCGTCGACCGCGGTGATCATGGCCAGCCCGAGGTCCGCCCCGGCCAGCTCGACCGCGTGCCGCACCACGAGCGGCAGCACGGCGTCCGGGTCGTCGCCGGCGAGCGCCGCCGAGGTGATCTCGGTCGACGCGGCGAGCACGCGAGCTGGGTCCACGGGGGTCAACGGTAGGCCCCGGACCGCACCCGCACCCGGCCCCCGTCGACCTCCAGCACCAGGTCGGCGCGCTCCGCCTCCTCCGGCCGGTGCGTGATGTGCACGACCGTGCGGCCCTCCAGCACGTCGTCGAGCCGGTCCAGCAGCGCCCGCGCGGTGGGCTCGTCCAGGTGCGCGGTCGGCTCGTCGAGCAGCACGAGGTCCCCGTCCCGCAGCAGCGCCCGCGCCAGCGCCACCCGCTGCGCCTCGCCGCCGGAGAGCAGGGTCGGGCCGATCGCGGTGTCCAGGTCGAGCCGCACCCCGGCGACGTCCAGCGCCCACCGCAGCCGGTCGTCGTCGGCGTGCGCGTCGCCGAGCCTGAGGTTCTCGCGCACGGTGGTGGACACCAGCATCGGCTCCTGGGGGCACCACGCCACGCGCCCCGGCCGCGCGACCGCGCCCCGGGCGGGCCCCACGAACCCCAGCAGCAGCGCGAACAGGCTCGACTTGCCCGCGCCGGACGGCCCGACCACGGCCACCCTCGACCCGGCGGGCACGTGGAACGCCACGTCCTCCAGCACCGGCTCGGCGCTCTCCGGCCAGCGCAGCGCGACCCCGTCGAGCGTGATCCCCCGCGCCTCCGACACCTCGGCCACCGCCGCGGGCGGCTCGACGACCCGCCCGTACGCCTCGCGCAGCGCGGCCCGGTGCTGCGCGGCGGCCGGCAGGGCGGCGAGCACCTCGGCCAGGGCCAGCGGCACCAGGCCCAGCACCGGCACCAGCAGCGGGTCGACGCCGGCGGAGAGCCCGACGCACGCCGCGGCGGCCAGCCCGGTGGTCAGGTGCACGACCCCGGTCGCCGCGCCCGCGCCCAGCGCGAACCGCCGCGCCAGCCGGGCCAGGGCGGCGTCGCGCCGGGCGAGTTCGGCCCGCACCGCCCGGTCCGCGCCGAACGCGATCAGGTCCGGCGCGGCGGTGAGCAGCGTCAGCACCCGCTCGGACACCTCCCGCCGCCCGCGCGCCAGCACCGCCGTGGCCCGGCGCTCGGTCAGCACGGCCACCGCCGGCGCCAGCGTGCCGCCGACCAGCAGCGCCACCGCCAGCGCCACCCCGGCCCGCGGCTCGATCAGCGCGAACAGCAGCACCGCGGCCGCCGCCGTGCCCACGGCCACCAGCGGCGGCTGGAGCACCCTCGGCACCAGGTCGCGCACGGTGTCCACGTCGTCCACGAGCCTGGTCAGGTCGGCCCGCCCCGGCCGCAGGCCCCGCCACAGCCGGACCCGCAGCGCCCCGGCCTGCCGGAACGCGGCGTCGTGCGACACCAGCCGCTCCAGGTACCGCAGCACGCCCTTGGTCAGCGCGAACGTCCGCACGCCCACGACCAGCACGGACAGCGTGAGGATCGGCGGCTGGGTGGCCGCCCTGGCGATCAGGTGGGCCGCCAGCGCGGTCAGCGCCACCCCGCTCAGCGCGGCCGCCGCCCCCAGCGCCGCGCCGGCCAGCAGCCGGGCGGTGGGCCGGGGGGTGCGCGGGGTCGCCGCCCGGCGCGGCAGCCGTTCCACCCGCCGCCCGGCCCCGACCTCCTCGGCCCGCTCGACGGACCGGTGCCTGGCCAGCACGACCGCCGCCCCGCCGGCCGCCGCGCGCTCCACCGCCGCCACGACCTTCGCCGCCGCGGCCGGGTCGAGGTGGGCGGTGGGCTCGTCCAGCAGCAGCACGGACGCGCCGTCCCGCACGCGCGTGAGCGCCCGCGCCACGGCCACCCGCTGCCGCTCGCCGGTCGACAGCTCCGCGATCGGCCGCGCCACCAGGTGGTCGGCCGCCACCGAGGCCAGCACGTCGAGGTCGACGCGCCCGGTGGTCAGCTCCAGCTCGTCGGCGACCGTGCGCCCGGCGAACGCGGGCCGCTGCGGCACCCACGCGATCGCGTCCCGGTCCACCGAGACCGACCCGCCGTCGGGCCGCACGAACCCCAGCAGCACCCCGAACAGCGTCGACTTGCCCGCGCCGCTGGGCGCGTCGAGCCGGTGCACCTCGCCGGGCCGCACCCGGAAGCTCACCCCGTCCGGGGCGAACCCGCCGCGCCGCCGCACCCGCAGGTCGCGCACCTCCACCCCGGGAACGCGCGGCGAACCGGCGGGCGCGGGCGGCTCCGGGATCTCCGCGACCCGCCGCACGGCCTCCACGCCGTCCTCGGACGCGTGGTGCGCCGCGCCCGCCGCGCGCAGCGGCAGGTAGCACTCGGGCGCGAGGACGAGCACGACGAGGCCGACGACCAGCGTCATCTCGCCGGACACCAGCCGCAGCCCGATGCCGACCGCGATCAGCGCCACCGACAGCGACGCCGCGATCTCCAGCACCAGCGCGGACAGGAACGCCACCCGCAGCGTGCCCGTGGTGGCCCGCCGGTAGCGCTCGCCGACCTCGCGCACGGCCCCGGCCTGCGCCGCCGCCCGCCCGAACGCGGTGAGCACCGGCAGCGCCCGCACCAGCTCGGCCAGCCGGCCGGACAGCCGCTCCAGCGCCGACGCCGCCTCGGCCACGCGCGCCGAGGTGAACCTGCCGATCAGGACGGCGAACACCGGGATCAGCGGCAGGGTGACCGCGATGAGGAACGCCGAGGTCGGGTCGGTCCACAGGATCCACGCCCCGACCAGCACCGGCACCACCGCGGTGGTCACCAGCGCGGGCAGGTAGCGGGTGAAGTACGCGTCCAGCGCGTCCAGGCCCCTGGTCGCCACCACGGCCAGCTCGGCGGGCCCGCGCGCGACGATCCACGACGGCCCCAGCCCCAGCGCGCGGTCCAGCACCGCGGCGCGCAGCTCCTCCTTGGCGCCCGCGGCGGCCCGCGCCGCGACCGACTCGGTGGCCCACGCGAGCAGCGCCCGCACCACCACGGCGGCGGCCAGGACCCCGAGCGAACCGCCCGCCACCAGGGCGTCGGCCAGCGCGACGGCCTGCCACACCAGGGCGCCGGACGTGGCCACGGCCAGGGCCGCGCAGACGGCCAACGCCCGGCGCGCCGAACGCGAGAGCGCGGGCAGCGCGCCGAGCGGGCCTTTCCCCGGCTTCTTGGCGGAAGGGGCTCCGGGGAAGCTCATGACCCCTGGCCGGCGGGGCGGTCGCCCGAGGGGACGACGTGGACGGGCGGGATGTGCCGGGTGCCGATCCGCCGGCGGAACACCCAGTAGGTCCACCCCTGGTAGACCAGGACGGCGGGGGTGCCGAACGCGGCCACCCAGGTGATCACGGTCAGCGTGTAGGGGCTCGACGCCGCGCCGGACACGGTCAGCGACCACGCCGGGTCCAGGGTGGACGGCAGCACGTTCGGGTACAGCGCGCCGAACAGCGCCGCCACGGTCGCCGCCACCGCGACGCCCATCAGCGCGAACGACTGGCCCTCGCGCCCCAGCACCAGCCGCCCCCAGGCGCCCAGGACCGCCAGCGCGACCACGGTCGACGCGGCCCACGTCCACGCGCTGCCGAACCTCAGCTGCACGGTCAGCAGCAGCACCAGCAGCGGCACCAACGCGACCGGCGCGACCCCCAGCGCCAGCCCGCGGGCGCGGAACCGCACCTGGCCCTCGGTCTTCAGGGCCAGGAACACCGCGCCGTGCACCAGCGAGTACCCGGCGACGGCGACCGCGCCGAGCAGCGTCTCCGGGCGGACCGCGGCGAACGGCGAGCCGACCCGGTCGCCCGCCGCGTCCAGGGGCAGGCCGAACACGGTCGCCGACAGGACCAGGCCGACGCTCAGCGCGGCGGTCCACGAGCCGGTGACGATCACGGCGTCCCAGGCCCGCCGCCACCGCGCCGAGTCGACCTTGCCGCGGTACTCGAACGCCACCCCGCGCCCGATCAGGGCGAGCAGGAACAGCGTCAGCGGCAGGTAGGTGGCGCTGAGCAGCGAGGCGTACCAGTCGGGGAACGCGGCGAACGTCGCGCCCACCGCCACGATCAGCCACACCTCGTTGCCGTCCCACACCGGGCCGATGGTGTTGATCAGCACCCGGCGCTCGGTCTCGTCGCGCCCGAGCACGGGCAGCAGCATCCCGACGCCGAAGTCGAAACCCTCCAGGAAGAGGTAGCCCAGCCACAGCAGGGCGATCACGCAGAACCAGAGCGTCTCCACGGCTCCCCCGCTCTCAGTAGGCGAACGACAGCACGTCGTCGTCCTTCTTCTCCCCGGTCCCGCCCGGGTCCCCGGTCCGGTCCGGCAGCACGCCCGCGACACCCGCGCGGACGTACCGCCGGATCAGGAACCCCTCGACGACCGCCAGCACCCCGTAGACGAGCGTCAAGGAGATCAACGACGTCAACACCTCCCCCGGTGTCGACGACGACACGGCCCGCGCGGTGAACATCCACACCCCGTCCACCCCGCCGGGGTTCGGCACCACCACGAACGGCTGCCGGCCCATCTCGGTGAAGATCCAGCCGGAGCTGTTGCCCAGGAACGGCGCGGCCACGCCGCCCAGCGCGAGCCACGGGAACCACCGGCCGCGCGGCACCCGGCCGCCGCGCGTCAGCCACAGGACCAGCACGCCCGCCGCCGCGCCCGCCGCGCCGAACCCGATCATCAGCCGGAAGCCCCAGTAGGTGACCGGCAGGTTGGGCACGTAGTCGATCGGCTGCCCCGACAGCTCGCCCAGCCGCTCGTCCACCGGGTAGTTGGCCCCGTACCGCTCCTGGTACAGCGGCACCAGCTCCTCGATGCCCTTGACCTCGGTGGAGAAGTCGCCGTGCGCGAGGAACGACAGCAGCGCGGGCACCGTGACGCTCTTGACGTCCTCGCAGTCGGGCCGGCTCACGTCCCCCACGGCGAACACCGAGAACGACGCGGGCCGCTCCGTGTGGCACAGCGCCTCGGCCGCGGCCATCTTCATGGGCTGCTGCTCGAACATCAGCTTGCCCTGGAGGTCGCCGCTCACCGCGAGGCCGGCGAACGCGGCCACCCCGACCCACGTGCCGAGCTTCACCGACGCGCGCCAGACCGCTCCCTCCTCGTCGGCCCGGCCCTCCTCGGCACGCCGCCACAGGTGCCACGCCGCGATGCCCACCAGGAACGCCCCCGCGACGGCGAACGCCCCGAAGACCGTGTGCGGGAAGGCGGCGAGCACGGTGCTGTTGCCCAGCACGGCCCAGATCGAGGTGAGCCGCGGCCGCCCGTCGGCCATCTCGACGCCGACAGGGTGCTGCATCCACGAGTTCGCGGCCAGGATGAAGTAGGCCGACGCGATCGTGGCCAGCGAGAACGCCCAGACGCAGGCCAGGTGGACCTTCTTCGGCAGGCGGTCCCAGCCGAAGATCCACAGGCCGAGGAAGGTCGACTCGACGAAGAACGCGACCAGGCCCTCCATGGCCAGCGGGGCGCCGAAGACGTCCCCGACGAACCGCGAGTAGGCGCTCCAGGTCATGCCGAACTGGAACTCCTGCACGATGCCGGTCACCACGCCCATGGCGAAGTTGATCAGCAGCAGCTTGCCCCAGAACCTGGTCATGGCCAGGTACCTGCGGTCGCCCGTGCGGACCCAGGCGGTCTGCATGGTGGCCACGAGCAGCGACAAGCCGATCGTCAGCGGCACCATGAGGAAGTGGTAGACGGTGGTGATGCCGAACTGCCACCGCGCCAGGTCGAGAACGTCCACGGCTCGAAGTTAGGCCCCGGAGCAGCCTGTTCCCAGGTACGAGGGTCCCGTCGGGGACGGGACCTAGGTCCCGTCCCCGGAATGGCCGCTGAGCTGCGGCGATGCGCCAACTGACGTCGTGGGTCCCGGTTCCCCGGCCTCTGGGGGTCCCCCGTGAAACGGAGCCTGCTCGCCCTGTCCTTCGCCGCCCTCGCGTCGGCCGCCCTCGCCCCACCGGCGAACGCCGTCACGTCCGTGGACCTGAACTGCGAGAGCGGCGGCTCGCTGTACCACTGCTTCGCCCACCACGACGCCGTCGCCCCGGCCACGATCAGGTGGTACGTCAACGGCTCCCCCGTCTCCTCGCTGAACGACCGGACGTTCACCGGTCAGCGCGCCTGCCCGCGCGGCGCGGTCATCAACGTCCAGGTCGTGGTCACCGACGCGACCGGTTCCGCCACCGCCTCCGGCGGCCCGCGGTGCCACGGCGGCCCCTGGCCGTGAGCCACCCCCGTGGGTGCGCTCACATTCCCCCCGACCCCGCCCCCGGTTACGATGGTGGCGCCAGAGGGGAGTAGTTCCCTCGACCCCACGCGGGTCGAGGCGAGGCGATCGACAGACTGATCCTCCGGGATCCGGTCCCTCACCCGTCTTCACGAGGGCGAACGAGACCTCCGGCCGGGCAGTGCACCACGCCCGGTCGGGGTCGTGCTGCCTCCGTCCGGGTCATCCCACCCCTCGGAGGTACATCCCGTGGCACCTGAGCTCATCGCGGCCGCGACCGCGTTCGCGATCATCTTCCTGGCCGAGTTGCCGGACAAGACCATGGTCGCCACCCTCGTCCTCACCACCCGCTACCGGGCGTGGCCGGTGTTCGCCGGCGTGACCGCCGCGTTCGCGGTCCAGTGCGTGGTGGCGGCGACGTTCGGCGGCGTGCTGACCCTGCTGCCCGACCGGGTGGTGGCGGGCGTGGTCGCGGTCCTGTTCGGCGTGGGCGCCTTCCTGCTGCTCAAGGAGGGCTTCTCGCGCGACGACGACGAGACCGACTCCGCGTCCGGCGGCCTGGGGCAGGTGACGTTCCTGCGGGCGGCGCTGACCTCGTTCGGCGTGCTGTTCGCCGCCGAGTGGGGCGACGCGTCCCAGCTGGCGACGGCGGGCCTGGCGGCGCGCTACGGCACGCCGGTGTTCGTGGGGCTGGGCGCGTTCCTGGCGCTGACCACCGTGGCGGCGATCGCGGTGCTGGTGGGCCGCAAGCTCGCGTCCCGCATCCCGACGCGGCTGGTGCAGCGGGTCAGCGGATTCGTGTTCGCCGGGTTCGCGCTGGTCGCGCTGTGGCAGGCGCTGGTCGCCTGAGGACCCGCCCCCGAGGACCCCGCCGGCGCGGCCCCCGGCGCCCGCGGGGCCGGGGGCGCGCCGGTGTCCGGCGCACCCCGCCGAGCCTCACCGCAACGCGTCGGCGACCTCCTGGGCCGCCCGCAGCACCTGCGGCCCCACCACGTCGCCGTCCAGCTTCTCCAGCGCCACCACGCCCACGCTGGCCCGCAACCCGGGCACGCCGCGCACCGGCGCGGCGACCCCGAACGCCCCCGGCTGCAACTCCCCGGTCGAGTGCACCCACTGCCGCCCCTCCGGCGACAGCCCGATGGCCTTGCCCGCCGCCCCCCGGTGCACCGGGTGGCGCGACCCCACCCGGTAGGCCACGTGGTACGCCGTCCAGGAGGGCTCCACCACGGCCACCGCCTGCGCCTCGGTGCCGTCGGCCACGGTGAGGTGCGCGGTGGCGCCCACCTGCTCGGCCAGGACCCGCAGCGCGGGCTGCGCGGCCAGCCGCAGCTGCGGCAGCACGTTGGACGCCAGCCGCAGCACGCCCAGCCCGAGCCGCACCTTGGAGCCCTCCCGCCGCACGAGCCCGCGCGACTGGAGCGGCACCAGCAGCCGGTACACGGCGGCCCGCGACGCGCCGATGGCCGCGGCCAGCTCGCTGATCGACGGCGCCTCCGACTCGGCGTCGGCCACCGCCTGGAGCAGGGCCAGGCCCCGCTCCAGGGTCAGCGAGCTCTCCTTGGAGGCGGGCGCGGGCAGCCGGCCGCGGGGGTCAGGTCTGACCAACGCCGCGCCCCTCGTCGGCGGGCGCGACCGTGCCGACCACCTCGGCCAGCCCGACGACCGAGCCGCCCTCGCCGGGTGCCGTCGCGGTGAGGCGCACGGTGTCGCCGTCCTCCAGGAACGTGCGCTCCCCGTCGCCGACCCGGACCGGTTCCGCGCCGCCCCAGCTCAGCTCCAGGAAGGAGCCGCGCTCGTCGCGGGCCGGGCCGGACACGGTGCCCGAGGCGATCAGGTCGCCCGGCCGGACCGTGGCGCCGTTCACCGACAGGTGCGCGAGCTGCTGCGCGAAGGTCCACGACATCTCGCGGAACGGCGGTCGGGACACCACGGTCCCGTTCCACTCGACCCCGATGGCGATGTCGAGACCCCAGGAGCGCTCCTCGCGCAGGTAGGGCAGCACGTCGTTGCCCAGGGGCGGCGGTGACACCCGGGCCACCGCGAACGCCTCCAGCGGCGTGATCCACGCCGACACCGAGGTGGCGAACGACTTGCCCAGGAACGGCCCGAGCGGCTGGTACTCCCACGCCTGGATGTCGCGCGCGGACCAGTCGTTGACCAGCGCCACCCCGAACACGTGGTCGGCCGCCCGCGACGGGGTCAGCCGCGAGGCGACCGGCCCGCCGCACACGAACCCGACCTCGGCCTCGATGTCCAGCCGCCCGGAGGGCCCGAACACCGGTCCGGACGACGACCGCCGCTGGCCGTGCGGCCGCACCACGGGCGTCCCGGAGACGACCACCGTGCCCGCGCGGCCGTGGTAGCCGACGGGCAGGTGCGTCCAGTTGGGCAGCAGCGGGTCGCCGTCGGGCCGGAAGATGCGGCCCACGTTCTCCGCGTGGTGGCGCGACGAGTAGAAGTCGACGTAGTCGGCCACGGTGAACGGCAGCACCGCCCCGTCCAGGCCGACCAGCGCCGCGCCGCGCGGCGCGGCCGTGGCGTCGACGACCTCCACCAGCCGCGCCCGCAGCTCGCTCCACGCGGGCCGCCCGGCCGCCAGCAGGGCGTCCAGGGAGTTCCCGGCCACCAGCGGCTCCAGGCGCTCGCCCAGGGCCAGCCCGCGCAGCGGCAGGGCGGAGTCCCCGACCCGCACCGCGACGCCGGCCGGCAGCACGCCGTAGGGCAGGGTCTGCGGCCCGAACGGCCCGTCCGGCGTGAACGCCGGGTCGTCGATCCAGCTCACAGCAGGCCCAGCTCCCCCAGGTCGGTGATCGGCTCGTCGAGCGAGCACGACCCGTAGGAGGCGAACACGCCGCGCACGGCGTGGGCGGCCTGGTCGGACAGCGCCGCGGCCTCCTCGCCGAGCGCCGCCGCGTCCGTGCTGGCCAGCGCCGCGCGCACGTCGCCGCCGGACAGCGACCGCGCGGTGGCCACCAGCAGGTTGAGGAACCCGTGGTGGGTGAAGCCGGTCTTCGGGTCGGTCTGCCGGACGGCGTGGTGCAGGCCGGCGGTCGCCTTGAAGGCCACCCCGCCGCCGCTGACCACGGCCAGGAAGTCGGCGACCTCGTCGACGCCGGGGAAGTTCTCCCGGCTCAGCCCGCCGCAGCGCAGCTTGGGCCAGCTGCCGTGCTCGATGACCCGGCGGACGCCGTCGAGCCAGCCCTCACCGCCCCGGCGCGGCTCGACGACCCGGATGACGTCCTCGGGCACGAATTCCGAGACGCGTTCCAGCCACACCTCGTCCACGTCGGACGGGGCGGGCATCTCGACCATGCGCAGCGCCAGCAGTTCGCTGCGCGATTCGACGATCGACACGGCCTTGGGCACGCCGCCCAGCCCGGTGTCGATCACCAGCGACAGGGCGACCGGTTTCACCGGCTTGACCTTGATCAGCTCGGTGATCAGCTCGGCCAGCCGCGACGCGGGGCACAGGAAGAGCCCCACGGCTCCCGCCCATTCCCCGGCGCGCGCGTCGAGGTGGCCGCGCACGGCGTCGGGCATCGACGCGTTCCCCGGGGGGAACAGGGCGGCGTCGTCTACAAGCCTCGCCAGCAGGGGCGGAGTGCCGCGTGGACCGGGCGCACGGAGTTCGAAGGCGCTTGACACGGCTGACACGCTAGTGGCGACCGGCCAATGAACAAAGATGTCCGATTATCGAACGCGTGGAGTGGACGATGGCGTACTACCGGCAGGTGGGTGAGATCCCCCGAAAGCGCCACACGCAGTTCCGCACCCCGGAGGGCGGGCTGTACGCGGAGGAGCTCATGGGCGTGGAGGGCTTCTCGGCCGACTCGGCGCTGCTCTACCACCGCCACCTGCCCACGGCGATCGTCGACGCGGTGACCGTGGAGGAGCACCGCGGCGCCCTGTCGCCGAACCTCCCGCTCAAGCCGCGCCACTTCAAGACACCCGACCTGACCTGGGACGACGCCACCGACGCGGTCACCGGCCGGCGCACCCTGCTCGGCAACGCGGACGTGGTCGTCGGGTTCGTCCGCGCGTCCGCGCCCAGCCCGCTCTACCGCAACGCGGCGGGCGACGAGCTGCTGTACGTGCGGACCGGCTCGGGCGTGGTCGAGACGATCTACGGGGCCCTGCCGGTGGGCGAGGGCGACTACGTGGTGCTGCCGACCTCCTGCACCTACCGGGTGGTGCCCGGGGAGCCGATGGACATCCTCGTGCTGGAGGCGACCGGGCACGTCGGGCCGCCGCGGCGCTACCTGTCGAACAAGGGCCAGTTCCTGGAGCACTCGCCGTACTGCGAGCGCGACGTGCGCGGCCCCGCCGAACCGCTGCTGGTCGACGGCGAGGACGTGGACGTGCTGGTGCGGCACCGCGCCGGCCTGACCCGGTTCACCTACGCCAACCACCCGTTCGACGTGGTCGGCTGGGACGGCTGCCTGTACCCGTGGGCGTTCAACGTCCGCGACTTCGAGCCGATCACGGGCCGCGTGCACCAGCCGCCGCCCGTGCACCAGACCTTCGAGGGTCCGAACTTCGTGGTGTGCTCGTTCGTGCCGCGCAAGGTCGACTACCACCCGCTGGCCGTCCCGGTGCCCTACAACCACGCGAACGTGGACTCGGACGAGCTGATGTTCTACGTGGGCGGCGACTACGAGGCCCGCAAGGGCTCCGGCATCGGCCTCGGCTCCCTGTCGCTGCACCCGTCGGGCTGCACGCACGGGCCGCAGCCGGGCGCGGTGGAGGCGTCGCTGGGCGCGGAGCGGTTCGACGAGACCGCGGTCATGGTGGACACCTTCCGCCCGCTGGAGCTGGGCGAGGCCGCGCTGGCCACCGAGGACCCGGGGTACGCCTGGTCCTGGGCCCGCCGGGGGCCTGACCTGGAGTGATCCACTTTTGTCGGTGGGTGGTCCTAACCTGCCGACATGGACGCGCGAGCGGTGCTGGAACTGGCGCCGGACAGCCGGGTGGCGAGCAGCGCCACCCGGTTGGCCGGGTCCTCCGGCTGGCGGGGGACGGGTCGCGACGACACGGCCCTGTGGGGCCTGTGCGCGGGTAGCGGCGCGCACCCCTACCAGGTGTCTGTCGACCTGGGCGACCGCGCGTCGAAGTGCTCGTGCCCCTCGCGCAAGTTCCCGTGCAAGCACGCGCTCGCGCTGCAACTGCGGCACGTGCGCGAACCGCTGCCCGTCGCGGAGCCGCCCGGGTGGGTGGCGGAGTGGCTGGCGCGGCGGCGGCGCGCGGAGGTCGCCGCGGCACCCGCGGACGACTCGCCGGAGGCCGTGGCGCGGCGGGCGCGGGCCAGGGAGAAGACCGCGCTGGCGCGGCGGGACGCGGTGCGCGCGGGCGTGACCGGGCTGGCCGACTGGCTGGCGGACGTGGCGGACGCGGGCATCGCGGGGTTGCCCGCGCGCGACGCGGAGTGGTGGCGCTCGATCGGCGCGCGCATGGTCGACGCGCAGGCCGGGGGGCTGGCCTCCGCCGTCGACGAGGTGCGCCGGCTCGTCGCCGCCGGCGGGCCGGCGTGGGCGCACGACGCCGCCGACCGGCTGGGCGGCCTGCACCTGCTGACCAGGCTGGCGGACTCGCCCGGCCCGGCCGACGTGGTGCGCGGCCGGATCGGGTTCCCGGTGACCGAGGAGGAGGTCCGCGCGGGCGCGGGCTGGTCGGACCACTGGGTGCCGCTGCTGAGGCTCGACTCGGACGACGGCCTGGTGCGCACCGTGCGGCAGTGGGTGTGGGGGCGCGCGCACGGCTGGGTGGTGGCGGTGCGGCACGCGGGGGGCGGGGCGCGACCGGGGGCGCCGCTGGCGCACGGGGTGCGGGTCCGGGGGGTGCTGCACCCCTACCCCGGCGCGCCGCCGCGCCGCGTCGCGGTGGGCGAGGACCTGGTCGAGCGGCCGCCGGGACCGGTGCCCGCGCCGGGGACGTGGCGGGAGGCGCTGGCGGGCCTGGAGGAGCCGCTGAGGGCCGACCCGTGGCAGCGCCTGCACCCGCTGGGCTGCGCCTCGGTGCGGCCGACCCGCGACACCGCGCGGCTGGTCGACGGGGAGGGGCGCGGCGTGCCGGTGCGGGCCGACCTCGGTCTGGACCAGGCGCTGGCCGTGACCGGCGGCGGGGTGTTCGACGCCTGGGGGCTGTGGGACGGGCGGGAGCTGCGGCTCGGCGCGGTCGCGCTGCCCGGCGGGGCGCCGGAGGTGGTCGGATGAGCACCCGGGACGCCTGGCAGGAGACCGTGCAGGCCCTCCTGGTCGGCGCGCGGCGGTCCGGCGCCGCGCCCGCCGACCTGCTCGACCGGTGCGCCGAACTGGGCCTGGCCGCCCACGCCGCGCACCTGCCGCCGGTCGTGGACGCGCCGCCGCTGGACCCGGCGCCCGCGTCCGTCGACGTGCCGGTCCACCGGCTCGCGCGGGGCGTGCTGGTGCAGGTCCTGGCCCTGGAGGACCAGGTCCTGCTGACCGAGTGGTGCGGCCTGGCCAAGGCCGCGCACGCGGTGGCCGACCACCGCGAACTGCCCGCGCTGCTCGGCCTCGGCACCGCGCACCCCGGCCTGCGCCCCGCGATCACCGCCGTGCTCGGCGCGCGGGGCCGGTGGCTGGCGGGCCTGCGGCCGGCCTGGGCGTGGGCCACCACCGACGACGAGGGCGGCGACGTGCCCCTGGCGGAGGTCCTGGACCTGCCGGGCGCCGCCCGGTCGGCCGCGCTGCGCCGCGCCCGCACCCGCGACCCGGCGGGCACCCGGGAGTTCCTGGCCGCGCAGTTCGACCGGCAGCGCCGCGCCACCGACCGCCAGGTGCTGGTCGGTGCCCTGGAGACCACCCTCGGCCCGGACGACGAACCGCTCCTCGAACGCGCCCTGGACGACCGCGCGATCGGCGTGCACGACGAGGCGCTGCGCCTGCTGCGCACCCTGCCCTCGTCGGGGCTCGCCGACCGCGCCGCCGACCGCCTGCACCGGGGCCTGTGGCTGACCGCCGACGGGTTCGACGTGCAGAGCGACGAGCTGTGGACCGAGCCCCACCCCGAGCCGGACGAGGCGCGCGACCTGCTCAAGGACGGTTCGGAGACCGGCGTGGCCGGGCGCATCCGGGGCGCGGCGGCGAGCGTGCCGCCGCGGCACTGGACGAACCGCCTGGGCACCGACGACGAGGGCGCGGCCGCGGAGCTGGCGCGCGGGGTGTGGGCGGGCGAGCTGCTGCGCGGCGTGGCGCAGAACCTGCGGCTCGCCGAGGACGCCCGGCCGTGGGCCGTCGCGGCCACCCGCGCGCTGACCGGCATGGAGCAGCTGGAGATGCTGGCCGGCCTGCCCGCCGAGTTGGCCGCGCGCACGGTCGTCGAGGTGTCCGGGCAGTGGAACTACGACCTGCTCGACCACGCCTGCTCCCAGCTGCCCTCGCCGTGGAGCCCGCGGGCCACCGCCGACCTGCTCGACCGCTACGCGGCGGCCCGCGCCCCGAAGTGGCGCGCGGGCAGGCCGCCCGCCGTGCTGCTCGCCCGGGGCGACGCCGAGGTGCTCGGCGCGAACTGGGACCGCGTCACCGAACGGTGGCCCGAGCACACCGTCGACCTCGACGTCCTGCGCCTGCGGGTGCAGCTGCGCGAGGCGTTCAACCACCGGGAGGAAAGCCAGTGACCAGCGAGACCGTGCTGCGGCCCGCGGCGGAGCAGCAGTACGCCGCCGAGCTCGCCGCCCTGGCCGCCTCGGACGACCGGCTCCGCCCACCGCGCTGGCGGCTGTCGCCCCGGGCCGTGGTCACCTACGTGCTCGGCGGCCGCACCCCGGACGGCACCGTGATCACCCCGAAGTACGTCGGCGACCGGCGGCTGGTGGAGGTCGCGGTCGGCACGCTGGTCACCGACCGGGCGCTGCTGCTGGTCGGCGTGCCCGGCACGGCGAAGTCGTGGCTGTCCGAGCACCTGGCGGCGGCCGTGAGCGGGAACTCGACGCTCGTCGTCCAGGGCACCGCGGGCACCGGCGAGGACCAGGTCCGCTACGGCTGGAACTACGCGCGGCTGATCGCCGAGGGGCCGTCCGAGGCGGCGCTGGTGCCGAGCCCGGTGATGACCGCGATGCGCACCGGCGCGGTCGCGCGCGTCGAGGAGCTGACCCGGATGCCCGCCGAGGTGCAGGACTCGTTCATCACGGTCCTGTCGGAGAAGACGCTGCCGGTGCCGGAGCTGGGCAGCCAGGTGCGGGCCGTGCCCGGGTTCACCGTGATCGCCACGGCGAACGACCGGGACCGGGGCGTGAACCAGATGTCGTCGGCGCTGGCCCGCCGCTTCAACACGGTCGTGCTGCCGCCGCCGGCGACCGAGGACGCGGAGGTCGAGATCGTGTCGGCGCGCGCGGCGCAGCTGGGGCGGGCGCTGGAGCTGCCCGCCGAACCGCCCGCGCTGGAGGAGGTGCGCCGGGTCGTGCGGATCTTCCGCGAACTGCGCAACGGGTCCACGGTGGACGGCCGGACCCAGCTGAAGCGGCCCAGCGGCAGCCTGTCCACGGCCGAGGCGATCTCCGTGGTGACCAGCGGCATGGCCCTGGCCGGCCACTTCGGCGACGGTCGGATCACCGCGGACGAGCTGGCGTCGGGTCTGCTCGGGGCCGTGGTGAAGGACCGCGTGTCGGACACCGCGGCGTGGCAGGAGTACCTGGAGGCGGTGGTCAAGGAGCGGTCCGAGTGGCGCGACCTGTACCGGGCGTGCCGGGACCTGGTGGGCTGATGGCGCGCGAGCAGCCCCTGCCCGAGCGGGTCACCCTGCTCGGCATCCGGCACCACGGTCCGGGGTCGGCGCGGATGGTCGTGGCGGCGCTGGAGGCCGTGCGGCCGGAGGTGGTGCTGATCGAGGGGCCGCCGGAGGGGGACGCCCTGCTGCCGCACGTGCCCCGGCTGACGCCACCGGTGGCGCTGCTGCTGCACGACGAGGCGGATCCCGCGCGGGCGGCGTTCTGGCCGTTCGCCGGGTTCTCGCCCGAGTGGCGGGCGCTGACGTGGGCCCACGAGCACGACGTCCCGGTCCGCTTCTTCGACCTGCCGGCCGCCGCGTCCCTGGCCGACGGCCCCGCCCCTGCCGCTCCCGCCCCTCCCGCTTCACCGGATTCCCTCCCCGCCTCCCCCCTGCCGGCCTCTCCCCCTCCCACCTCTGCCCGGCCCGACTCCTCCGACGATGCCCCCGCCCCCGGGTCCCCCCTCCCCGACAGCTCCGCCCTGCCTGCTGCCTTGCCTTCCGATCCGCCCCCCGCCCTGCCCTCCGAACCGCCCCCCGCTCTGCCCTCCGAACCGTCCCCCGCCCTGCCCTCCGACCCTCCCGGGGACGTACCCGCCCAGGAAATCCAGCAGGAAATCCAGGCGGCTTTGGATCCCTTGGGCGTCCTGGCCGAGGCAGCGGGCTTCGACGACCCGGAGCGCTGGTGGGAGGACGTGGTCGAGCACCACACCGACCCGGCGGACCTGCCGGGAGCCGTGGCGGAGGCGATGTCCGCGCTGCGCGAGGAGTTCGCCGACCAGGTCGATGCGCGAACCCTGCGCCGCGAGGCCGCGATGCGCCAGAACCTGCGCCAGGCCCTCAAGGACTTCCCGGGCCCGATCGCCGTCGTAGCCGGCGCCTGGCACGTCCCGGCCCTGCGCACGCTCCCACCCGCCGCCGTCGACCTCGCCGCCCTGAAGGGCTTGCCGCGCAGGAAGATCTCGGGCACGTGGGTGCCGTGGAGCCACGGCCGCCTGGCCGCCGCCTCCGGCTACGGCGCGGGCGTGGCCTCACCCGGCTGGTACGCGCACCTGTGGGAGTGCGCAGAACGGGGCGACGCGGTGCCGCGCTGGTTCGCCCGCGCGTGCGCGGTGCTGCGGGCCGAGGACCTCCCGGCGTCGACGGCGAGCGCGGTGGAGGCGGTCCGCCTGGCCGACACCCTCGCGGCCCTGCGCGGCCGACCGTCCCCCGGCCTGGCCGAGGTGATGGAGGCGGCGCTCGCGGTCCTGTGCGGCGGTGACGAGACCCCGCTGCGCCTGGTCCACGACCAGCTCGTCATCAGCGAACGCCTGGGCGAGGTGGGCGACGGCGTGCCCACCTCCCCCCTGGCCGCCGACCTGACCCGCCTGCGGCGGAAGCTCCGGATGCCGCCCCCGGACACGCGCAAGGCGATTCGCCTGGACCTGCGCAAGGACACCGACCGCGAACGCTCGAAGCTCCTGCGCCGCCTGGACGTCCTGGACGTCCCGTGGGGCACCCCGGACGCCACGCGCACCCTGGGCACGTTCGCCGAGGCGTGGCAGCTCCACTGGCAGCCGGAGTTCGCCGTGTCCCTGGCCGTGGCCGCCCGCCACGGCACCACGGTCGAGTCAGCCGCCCGCCAGGTCCTGACCACGCACGCCGACGAGGCGACCCGCGTGGTCGACGCCGCCGAAGTCCTCAGCCGAGCCGTCGGCTGCGAGATCCCCGAGGCGGTCACCGCGGCACGCCGAGCCCTGGACCGCTGCGCCGCCGCAGCCACCGACGCGCTCGAACTGCTGACCGCCCTCCCGAACCTGGCCACCACGGTCCGCTACGGCTCGGTCCGGGGCACCGACCCCGACCTGCTGCGCGTGGCCCTGCACGGCCTGCTCGCCCGCGGCGCCGTCGGCCTGCCGCTGGCGTGCCGGGGCGTGGACGACAACACGGCCGAACGAGCCCTCAAAGCCATCGACGGCGCGGAAGACGCGGTGCGCCTGGCCGCCGACGACGAACACCGCGACACCTGGCAACGGGCCCTGCGCTCACTGGTCGCGATGCCCGACGCACACGGCCTCCCCACTGGCCGGGCCACCCGGCTGCTGTGGGAGACCGGCGTGCTCGACTCCGACGCGGTCGCCGCACGCCTGCACCGGGCGGTGTCGGCGGGTGCGGCCGGGGCGGGCCGGGGCAGGTGGGCGGGCTCAGGGGCGGCAGGCACGGGCTCGACGGGCATGGGTTCGGCAGGCACGGGCTCAACGAATTCCGGCTCGGCGGGCTCGGGCCCGGCAGGCGCGGGCTCGGGTTCGGGTTCGGCAGGCGCAGGCACGGCGGGCTCGGGCTTGATCGGCTCGGGCTCAGCGGGCTTCACCGGCACCGGCACCGGCTCGATCAGCTCAACTTCGGGCTCCGGCTCAACGGGGGCCACGGCGTTCGTGGCGGGCTTCCTGCGTGGCTCGGCGGCGCTGCTCACCGCTGACCCCAGGCTGTTCGGCGTGGTCGACGAGTGGCTGACCGGCCTGCCCGGCGCGGACTTCGAGGCCGCGCTGCCCCTGCTGCGCCGGGCCGTGACCGAGTTCAGCCCGGCGGAGCGGCGGATGCTCGGTGACCGGGTCCGGGGCACGGCGGCCGGGTCGTCCGCTGGTCCGGGCGGCTCGGGTGAGTGGGACGAGGCCCTGGCGGGCCGCCTCGTCGAGCACGTGCGGGTGCTGCTGGCGGAGGTGGGCGGGTGACGTGGGGGGTGGTCGGCGTTCCTCATGTTCCAACCGATGAACGAGAACACCGTTTCCGTACATTTTCGGCCGATGATCACCCGATCGTGTCCGCCGTGGAGGGCCCGTGAACCACGATATCGCAGGTGAGCGCGAACGTCGCTGGCGTTTGCTCCTCGGCGGCGCGGCGGGCGACCTCGGTGTGCTCGGCGACGACGACCAGCGGCGCGACGGGGCGTTGACCGGCCTCTACGGTGGCGGGGGCGACGCGGCGGAGACCGGTGGCAAGCGCGGGGCCGGGCTCGGGGGCTCGTCCCCCGTCCTGCACCGGTGGCTGGGTGACATCCGCGCCTACTTCCCCTCCTCGGTCGTCCAGGTCATGCAGCGGGACGCGGTGGAGCGGCTCGGGCTGCGCCAACTGCTGCTGGAACCCGAACTGCTGTCGAGCGTCGAGCCGGACGTGAGCCTGGTCGGCACGCTCGTCTCCCTGTCCAGCGCCATCCCGGCGCGCACGCGCGAGACCGCCCGCGCCGTGGTGCGCCGGGTCGTCGAGGACATCGAGCGCCGGTTGGCCGACCGGCTGCTGGAGGCGGTCCGGGGGGCGGTCGACCACTCGCGCCGCACGCACCGGCCCCGTCTGTCCGATGTGGACTGGAACCGCACGGTCCGGGCCAACCTGCGGCACTACCAGCCCGAGCAGCGCACGGTCGTGGTCCAGGACCTGGTCGGCAACAGCCGGCGCAGTCGGCAGGCTTCGCTGCGGGACGTGGTCCTGCTGGTGGACCAGTCCGGGTCGATGGCGGAGTCCGTCGTCTACTCGGCGGTGCTGGGGGCTTCGCTGGCGTCGCTGAAGTCGATCGACACGCGACTGGTCGTGTTCGACACCGAGGTGGTCGACCTGACCGAGGAGCTGGACGACCCGGTGGACCTGCTGTTCTCCACCCAGCTGGGCGGCGGCACGGACATCAACCGCGCGGTGGCCTACGGCCAGTCGCTGGTGCGCCGCCCCACGGACACGGTGATGGTGCTGATCAGCGACCTGTACGAGGGGGGCGTGGCGCGCGAGCTGCAACGCCGGGTGCGGGAGCTGGTGAGCAGCGGGGTGACGGTCGTGGCGCTGCTCGCGCTGTCCGACAGCGGCACGCCGGCCTACGACCACGAGTTGGCCGCCCGGCTGTCGGAGCTGGGGGCGCCCGCGTTCGCCTGCACGCCGGACCGGTTCCCGGACCTGCTGGCGACGGCCCTGCGCCGGGAGGACGTGGCGGCCTGGGCCGAGCAGAGCGGGATTCCGGTGGGGCGCTGAACCCACCAGCTGACCCCACCAGCCAGTCCCGTACGCGAACCCGAACCCGCCAGTCCCGCACGCGAAACCCGAACCACCCCGAGGTAGGTGAACCGCCCCCGCGTCAGCGGATGACGACACGCCCCAGGGTCAGGAACGGGGCCCCGCGGCTCAGCACCACCGTCCGCCCCCGCGGATCGGGCCCGGCCAGCCACACCTGCCCACCGCGGCGGATGTTCTCGCGCACGCGCTCGGGGATCTCGAACAGCCGCAGGAACGTCCGGTCCGACCCCTCGGTCTCCAGGTACGCGTGCCGCCCCACCCGCGCCCGTCCGGGCACGAAGTTCACCGACACGGCGTGCCTCGGGTAGGTCTCCAGCAACCGCCGCAGGCTGCGGCGCGAGCAGAAGTGCCGCAGGCCGGGCACGGCGAACTCGACGCACAGCGGGGCCAGCACGAACACCCACCGGGACCCGAGCCACTCGGACACCAACCACAGCACGACGAACGCGAGCAGCGCGATGCCGATGAACCCGACGGCACGCCGGTCCGCCTGGGCCAGGCACTTGTGCACCCACGTCTCGCTCACTGCCGCTCCCCGCAAGCCAGGATCTCCGACCTGGGGATTTCCGTTCGGCCCGCCGGCGAAACTCACCCGCGCGACACCTTCGCGGGAAACAGCCTGGGCACGCCCCGGAACGTGACGGCGGTGGCGCCGGTCCGGTCGGGGGTCACCACCCAGGCCCGCCGGTGGCGGCTGATGCGGCCGCGGGCGAGCGGTCCGGCGTCGACGTCCAGCACGAGCGGCCGGGGGCCGTGGACGACGAGTCGGCCGCCGCGCCAGTGGACGCGCGCGTAGACCCACGCGCGGTCGCCCAGGAGGTCGGCGCACGGCCGGTCCCGGGTGAGGGCCGGGGCGAGCACGGCGGCGGAGAACGCCAGCAGCACGACCGGCAGCGACGAGGACGACCCGCGGGCCAGGACGAGGACGAGGTGGAGCAGGAAGGCGAGCACGGCGAGGACGACCCAGCCGAACGCCCGGCGGCCCGAGGTCTCCAGGCAGTGCCGGGTCCACGGGTCTTCGAGAGCCGCGCCTTCGGTGGACGGCTTGTTCGGCACGACCACGGTCACCTCCGCCAGGGGGCGTGACCAGGTTACGGCGGCGGGCCGGGGACGGGAACTGCCAACCGGACCCCGTGACCTCGGCGCTGTGCCGGCGGGCCCGCGGTGGTTACGGTGGCGGATGACCCGGGTGGACGGCGGTGAGCAGTGCACCGGTCGTGGGACTTCCCCCGCCGGGCCCGCCAAGTTAGGCTGCCCTAAGTTGGGAGGTGAGCGGTGAACGAGACACGTCGACCGCCCGCCCCGCACCCGGCGGAGCGAGCGCGCACCATCGCCGCCCGGGGTGGGCGCGCGGCCCTGTTGCCGTCGGACGGCACGGAGAACCGGGTCACGCCGGTGCTGCACCACGTCCACCCGCGCGGCGACGCGACGGTCCTGCTGCCCGACGGGCACCCGCTGGTCGAGGCCGCGCGGCGGGCCGAGACGACCGCGGTGCTGGAGGTCGCCGACCACGCGCCGGTGCCGTTGCGGGAGCCCGTGCGGGGCCTGCTGTGGATCACGGGCTGGCTGCGCACGCTCGACCCGAGGGAGGCCCGGGAGGCCGGCCTGGAGGTCGCCGAGGACCGCCCGGACCCGCGCCTGCTCGACGTCGGGCACGGGGTGAGCGTGCTGCGGCTGACCCCGGCCTCGCTGGTGGTGGCCGACGCCGAGGGCACCACCTCGCTGCGCCTGGACCTGTTCGCGCAGGCCGAGCCCGACCCGTTCGCCACGCACGAGGACCACTGGCTGCGGCACCTGGAGCTGTCGCACCGGGACGTGGTGGGCCTGCTCGCCCAGCACCTGCCGGAGCACCTGCGGGGCGGTCACGTCCGCCCGCTGGGCCTGGACCGCTTCGGCCTGCGGCTGCGGGTGGAGATGTCCGACGAGGACCACGACGTGCGGATCGCGTTCTCCCGGTCGGTCGGCACCTCGCAGGAGCTGGCGGTCGAGCTGCGCCGGCTGATGGGCTGCCCGTTCCTCGCCCAGCGCCGTTAACGTACGCGGGTGATCGAACCACTGGACGTCCGGGAGCGCCGCGGCTACCAGGTCGAACTGCTGCTGGTCTTCGCGATGACGCTCGGCCTGTCCGGGCTGCGCAGCCTGGTCCGGCTGCTGGACAGCCTGCTCAACCCGGTGCCGCTGAACGAGCAGAAGGTCGCGATCAACGTCCCGCAGGCCCGGTTCGACCTGCTGGACCTGATCGCGCAGCTGCTCGGCGTGCTCCAGCTGGCGGCGTGGGGCGGGCTGGGCCTGTACCTGCTGTGGCGGGGCGGCACCAGGCTGGGCGCGCTCGGCCTCGACCGCACCCGGATCGGCCCGGACGCCCTGGGCAGCCTCGGCCTGGCCGCCGTCATCGGCATCCCCGGCCTGGTGTTCTACCTGGTCGCGTGGAACCTCGGGCTCAACCTGGCGGTGCAGCCGTCGACGCTGGACGAGGCGTGGTGGCGCAGCGTGGTGCTGGTGCTGTCCGCCATCGGCAACGCGTGGGCCGAGGAGGTGCTGGTCGTCGGGTACCTGCTGACCCGGCTGCGGCAGCTCGGCTGGGGCGAGCACACCGCCCTGCTGGCCAGCGCCGTCCTGCGCGGCTCGTACCACCTCTACCAGGGCTTCGGCGGGTTCCTGGGCAACGTGGTGATGGGCCTGGTGTTCGGCAGGGTGTGGCAGCGGACGAACCGGCTGTGGGTGCTGGTCGTCGCGCACACCCTGCTCGACGTGGTCGCGTTCGTGGGCTACTCGCTGCTGCGCGGGCACGTCTCCTGGCTGCCGTAGGCACCCCGGGAACGCGTCGGGCCCCCGGAAAACGCGTTGCCCGGCGGCGGGCCCGGTGACCATCATGGCGACCATGGATCGATGACCGGTGACACCCGGGGATGACGGCTCCCGTCTTCCCGGGACGTGCCCGTGGAAGCCGCGCCCGTAATCGGTGCGGACTTCCCGCACGCGACGTGGACGTGCTGCCACGTCGTGCCGGCCGGTGTGCCCCGTTCCAGGGGCCCGGCCTCCGTCACCGGATCAGGGGGCGACGCGTGGCGCGGTGAACCCGCCGCCCGGCGCCTCCGCGCGAGTTCTGGAGTTCGCCGAAACCATGAGCGATCCCCGCGGCAACCACGTGCCCGTCGACGGCGACGCGGCCGGCGTCGACCGGAAAGCCCTGTGGGTGGTCAGGGAGCTGGGCCTGCCCGCCGTCGTCAAGACCTGCGTGGCGTGCCGGTCCACGCGCCACCACCCCACCGGCAAGTTCCGGGTGAACGCCAACGGCAAGCTCCTCGACGTGTGGGTGCTGATCGGCTGCGCCGGGTGCGGCCGCACGGCGAAGCTCCCCGTCCACGAGCGCGTCCACGTGCGGGCGCTCGACCACGAGCGGCTGGTGCGGTTCGAGCGCAACGACCCGGCCGCGGTGCGGGAGCTGGCCGTGGACGCGGCGCTCGCCGGGAGGGCCGGGTACCGGCTGGACTGGAGCGGCACGTGGGAGCTGGAGACCGACACGCCGTTCCGCGAACCCGCGGACCCGGCGCCGCTGGAGGTCGTCGTCCGGTTCGAGCTCCCGGTGCCCGTCCAGGTCGGGAAGCTGCTCAGGGCCGGGTTCGGCCTGAGCCGGTCCGCGGTGAAGGGGCTGGTCGACTCCGGGCGGATCCGGCTACCGGCGACCCTCGACGCGAAGGCCCGCGAGGACTTCACCTTCCTCGTGCTGGCCCCGCCGCCCGAAGCCGGCTGAGCGCCCCGCCCGCGCGGTCCCGGGAAGCCCGGGGCCCGCGCGGGCGGAGGGCGACAGCACGAACCGACCGGACTCCCGCCAGTAGCCCGGGGCCCGCGCGGGCCGGGGCGCCGTCAGGCGACCAGCAGGAAGCGGCACGCGGTGCGGGCCGCCGCGTCCACCACGACCCGCGCCACGCCCGCCGAGTCCAGCAGGGACGGGTCCAGGTCCGCCGGGGTGACGGCGGCGTTGCGCGCGATCCGCTCGGCGGGCTCGGCCAGCGCGACCGCGAACGCCCGCCAGCCCGCGACCTCCTCCTCGGTCCCGGTCGCCTCGGCCGCCAACTGCGCGCCGATGCCGGCCAGGCCGACGCCGCCGCCCCGGACCACGCCCTCGGTGGTCGCGCTGCGCACCGCGCGCACCGCCCGCTCGACCCGCTCGACGTGCCCGGCGCCCGCCCGGACCAGGCCCGCCGGGTGCTTCGCCGAGGTCCGCCCGGTGAACAGCACCGTCTCGCCCGGGGTCACCACGGCCTTCTCCACGCGCCCGAGCGACCGCGCGCTGGCCCCCGCCAGCAGGTCGTGATCGAGGACCACGCCCTTCACCAGGTCGTGCACCCGGCCGAGCTCGATCGGGTCGACGACCACGGCGACGACCGGTCCACCGCCCAGCCGCAGCAGCTCCACCAGCACCGCGTGCGACAGCCCCTCGCACACCACGAGCAGGGCGTGGCCCTCCCGCAGCTCCTCCACCAACCCCAGCCCGGCCTGGAGGGTCCCGGCGAACAGCAGCACCCGCGCCTCCACGAGCACCGCCTCGCGCCGCTCCGGGTCGGTGACGAACTGGCCGGAGGCGTAGCCGGCGGGAATCCGCAGCCCCCGGCCGAACTCGTGCTCCAGGTCGAAGCCCTTGCCCTCCTCGACCAGGATCGGCCCGTCCTCGCCGATGACCGCGGCGACGTGCCCGATGACCTCGCCGACCGCCCGGTCCCCCGCGGCGGTCGCGGCGAGCGCGCCCACGTCCCGCGGCCGCAGCGGTTCGGCCGCCTCCGCGATCAGCTCGCCCGCCCGCCGCGCCGCCGCCGTCACGCCGCGCAGCAGGCGCACCGGGTCGTGGCCCTCGCGCATCGCGTCGACCAGCCCCGCGAGCGCGCCGCGCGCCACCGCCACCGCCGGCGCGGCCCCGTCCCCCGCCTCCCGCAGCACCTGCCCGACCAGCTCGCGCACGTACGACGCGCCCAGCGAGTCGCGCGGGTCGTCGGGCTGGTAGGCCGCCGCGATGGCGGAGGAGTCCGCCAGCTCCACCGGCCGCCGGTCCACGAACACCACGGCCCGCCGGCCCATCGGCCCCAGCGTCCGGCACACCGGTTCGGCGGCCGCCCGGAAACCGCGCGCCACCAGCAGCTGGCCGGGCGTGTAGGAGGCGGTGCGCCGCGGCCCGCGCTCCGGGGACCCGCCGGCCCGCGCGAGGCGCAGCGGGGCGGACGCGCCGTGCGCGAAGAACTGCGGCGTCTGGTCCGGGCGACGGACGCGCACCCCGGCCCGCGCGTAGGCGAACAGCTCGGCGGCGTCGATCCACCCGTCGCCGTCGAGGTCGGCCCCGCCGCCCGCCAGGCCCTCGATCAGCACGTCGGTGAACAGCGAGGCCACCGGCGCGTCCAGGGACAGCGAGTCCTGCTCGAAGGCGTACTCGTAGGCGTTGGACGCGGTCATCACCACGTAGCCCTCGCCGGCGTCGTCCAGGCCGGCGACGTCCAGGCCGGCGACGTCAGGGCCCACGACGTCCAGTCCCGCGACGGCCGGCACCGTCCCGGCGGCGGCCTTGAACCCCTCGACGAACGCGCCGCTGAAGCAGCAGTCGAGGACCAGCACCCGGCCGGCGGCGCGGCAGTCCTCCAGCTGCTCGTTGAGGAACGACCTGGGGATCGCGGTGCCCGCGGGCCGGTCCTGCACGGTGTCGGCCGCGGCGAAGTACAGCCGCCCGGAGGGCGAGACCAGGCCGTGGCAGGAGAAGTACAGCAGCACGAGGTCGTCGGGCGCGCGGGGCGCGAGCAGGTCCTCCACCGCGCGCCGCACGTCGGCCCCGGGCCGGTCCCGCAGCACCTCGACGGAGGTGAACCCGCCGACCTCGGGGTCCTCCAGCACGGCGGCGAGCCGTTCCACGTCCTGCTCGGGCGCGCGCAGCCGGCTCAGCCGCGCGTCGTCGTACTCCCCGGTGGCGACCAGGAGCGCGTGCCGACCCACCCCTAGCCCTCGCGCTCCCGCAGCCACGCCTCCAGCAGCGCTCTTTGGGACCCGGCGTCCAGGCCCTCGACGGTGATCTCGTCCTCGCCGGTCCTGATGGTCACCTTGCGCGCGCTGCCCCGCTGCACGAACGCGGTGACCACCGACGCCACGGCGCCCGCCGCGGCCGCGCTGAGCGTGCCGTTGAGGACGAGTTCGGCGATGGTCGCGCCCGCGCCGCTCTTGGCGCCCTCGGGCAGGTCGGCGGGCGCGGGCCGCGCGTCCACGCGGGCGCCCCGGACCAGCTCCCGGAGCAGCAGGTTCGTCGCGGCCGCCGCCCCCGCGGGCGCGTCGACCGTCATCCGTAAATCCGTCACCGGGCCTCCCCCTCGTAGATCTCCGATCATCCCCCAGGCCGCCCGGTGATCCGCCGCCGCACCTGCCCGAGCAACGTTCCTCCGGTCAGAGGATCCGGTTGCGCAACACATCGCCGCTTGAGCGCCGATCCACGTTCAATCCCGCCGGAACGGGTCGCGTTGAGCTGCTGTTACCGCCACACCCGGGTTACCCTCGGAAGCGTGACTGCGCACATCGCCCAGACCCAGACCCAGCCCGGGGCCGACCCCGCACCGGCGCCCCGGGTCGACAGCGAGGTAGGCCCCCTGCGCACGGTGCTGCTGCACCGACCCGGCGCCGAGCTCAAGCGGCTGACCCCGCGCAACAACGACCAACTGCTGTTCGACGGCGTGCCGTGGGTGGACCGCGCCCAGGAGGAGCACGACGCGTTCGCCGAGGTGCTCCGCGGCCGCGGGGCCGAGGTGCTGCTGCTGTCGGACCTGCTGGTCAGCGCCCTGCACGACGACCGGGCGCGGATCGCGGGCATCCACAGCGCGGTCGACGAGCGGCGGCTGGGCATCGACCTGGCCGACGCGCTGCGCTCCCACCTGGCCTCCATCGGCCCGGAGCCGCTGGCGACCGCGCTGATGACCGGCATGACGTTCGAGGAGCTGCCCGCGGCCGAGGGCGCGTCACTGGTGCGCAAGATGCACCACCCGCACGACTTCGCGGTGGCCCCGCTGCCGAACCTGCTGTTCACCCGCGACTCGTCGGTGTGGGTGGGCGACCGGGTGGCGATCACCTCGTTGGCGCTGCCCGCGCGCGACCGGGAGACCGCGCTGACCGACCTGATCTACGCCTACCACCCGCGGTTCCGCAAGACCGGCCGCGCGTACGGGGCGCACTCCGCGCCGGTCGAGGGCGGCGACGTGCTGCTGCTCGCGCCGGGCGTGCTGGCGATCGGCGTCGGTGAGCGCACCACGCCCGCGGGCGCCGAGTCGTTCGCCCGGTCCGCGCTGGCCGACGGCCTGGCGCACACCGTGCTGGCGGTGCCGATCACGCAGGAGCGGGCGACCATGCACCTGGACACGGTGTGCACGATGGTCGACCGGGACGCCGTGGTGATGTACCCGGCGGTGCGCGACACCCTGGACGCCTACCCGGTGCGGTCGGACGGCGCGGGCGGCGTGGTGGTGGAGGACCGGCGGCCGTTCCTGGACGCGGCGGCCGAGGCGATGGGCATCGAGCGGCTGCGCGTCATCGACACCGGCCTGGACCCGGTCACCGCGGAGCGCGAGCAGTGGGACGACGGCAACAACACCCTCGCCGTCGGTCCCGGCCTGGTGGTGGCCTACGAGCGCAACGTGGAGACCAACGCGCGCCTGGAGGACGCGGGCGTGGAGGTGCTCCGGATCAGCGGTTCCGAGCTGGGCTCCGGTCGCGGCGGGCCGCGCTGCATGTCCTGCCCGATCGATCGCGCGCCACTCGTGTGAAATGCACTCCGGAAGGGTTGCCTAAGCTTTCTTCGGCAACCCTTCCCTTATTTTGGCAAGCCTTTCCTTGAATGCGGGGAAAGACATCGCGGGCTATTCTTCGAGTATGGCACTCAACTTGACGAAGATCTCTTCCGCACGCGAGTCGAAGTTCCACGACCTGCTCCGGGCGCAGGTCCGCAACGAGTTGACCGCCGCGCAGCAGTACCTGGCCATCGCGGTCTGGTACGACGGCCACGACCTGCCGAGGCTGGCCGCGCACTTCTACGGGCAGTCCCGCGAGGAGCGCGACCACGCGATGATGATCGTGCAGTACCTCATGGATCTCGGGCTGCCGGTGGCGGTGCCCGGGGTGGACGAGGTGCGCAACGACTTCGCCGCGCCGCGCGAGCCGGTCGCGCTCGCGCTGGAGCAGGAGCGGACCGTCACCGAGCAGGTCGTGGCGCTGGCCAAGACCGCCCGCGACGAGGGCGACTACCTGGGCGAGCAGTTCCTCCAGTGGTTCCTCAAGGAGCAGGTCGAGGAGGTCGCCTCGATGACCACGCTGCTCACCGTGGTCGACCGGGCCGAGGGCAACCTGTTCCACGTGGAGAACTTCCTGGCCCGCGAGACCGGGGGCGGCGACGCCGACCCGACCGCGCCGCGGGTGGCGGGCGGCGCGCTCTAGGCGGCGCCGCCGTTCTTCACCGCACCGGCTTCCCACACCGGCTTCACAGCACCGGCGAGGGCCGGAACGCGCCGTCGGTGTCCGGGGTGAACTCGTGCACGGCCACCACGTGGTCGACCGGCACCGGCCCGTAGACGTGCGGGAACCACGGCCCGGACTCGTCGCCGTCACCCGGCTCCCACAGCACCGGCAGGCCCTCGGGGTCGACCACCAGCAGCACCAGGTCGTGCCTGCCCGCGAACAGCCGGTTCGCGGGCAGGTGCACCGTGCCGGGGTCCGAGCAGTGCACGAACCCGTCCGGGTCGAGCGGGACCGCGCCCGCCTCGCGGTCGCGCGCCCAGTCCTGCCTGGTGCTGATCCGCAGGATCACGCGGCCTCCTGAGGTTGTCCACAGCACCTGTGGACAGGTTGGGTGGAGCCTGTGGACAGCCGGGTCAGCGCAGGGTGATCTGCCGGCCGCGCAGACCGTCGCGGGAACGCCGCTCGGCCTCGCTGAGCGGCTCGGCGTCCAGGCCGGCCAGGGCCTCGTCCAGGCGCTCGCCCAGGGCCCCGGCGCCCGGCGCCCACTCGCTGGAGTGCAGCTCGCGGTCCAGGTCCCAGACCGGCACGAGCAGGCCGTGGGCGCGGAACGAGCCCGCGTACCGGGAGCCCTCGCCGAGGTCCAGCTCACCGCGCACGGACAGCCGGGCGAGCGCCGCGAGCAGCGCCTCCTCCGGCTCGGGGCGGACCCAGCGCAGGTGCGCCTTGTCGCCCGCGTCGACCCAGTACGCGGCCCGCACACCCGGCGCGTCCAGGCGCTCGGTCGGCAGGATCGCGGCGTTGGCGCGCTCCAGGGACAGGGCGACGTCACCACTGGCCTCGGTCTCCGGCGGCAGCCACCACGCGAAGTCCGGGTGCAGCTCGGGGCTGAGGGTGGCCTCCGGGTCCAGCAGGTCCTGGAGCCGGCCGGGCTCCTCGCCGGTGTCGGGGCCGACCACGGCCAGCGCGTCGCCGGTCTCGGCGGTCAGCGCCCACCGCACGGCGCGCGCCAGGTCCCGGCTCAGGTCGCCGGAGCGGACCTGCACCTGGAGGCCGACGAACGCGGTCCCGTCGGCGCGGACCAGGCCGGCGGCGGCCATCGGCAGCACGGTGGCCAGCACGATCTCCCGCGCCGCGTCCTTGACCGGCAGCTTCGCCGTGGCCGAGGGCACGAACTCGCGCAGCGCGATCAGCTCGGCCTCGGCGGCCAGGCCCTCGAACGGGCGGGAGACGATCACGTCCGCCGCGCCGCCGGCCGCGCCGTGGCACGCCTTGTAGCGCTTGCCGGAGCCGCACGGGCACGGCTGGCGGGGGTTGACCCCGTCCACCGGCTTGTTCTTCACGGCCGTCCGCTTCGCCACCGCGCCTCCTCGTGGTCAGGGCTGGTCGGGCGTCAAGTTATCCGCAGGGCGCTCGCGCGTCTCCCCCGGGTTGTCGGTGGCGGCGAACCGGAGCCCGCGCGCCCGGCCCGACGCCGGGTCGGCCGGGTCGACGACGGTCCGCGCGCGGGCATCCCGTCCCCGATCCGGGTGACGCTTGAGCAGGTGAACTCCGGAACCCGTGCCGTCACCCGCCCGGGAGTCCACCCGGTCGTGGCCGCGGACCGGGGGTCATCCCGGGTCAGCGGCACGCCGGCTGATGCTTCCGGTGGAGCGCGGGTTGGGTCATCCCGACCACGCGATGTCACGGCTCCCTGAACGTTTGCCGGAACAAGCACCGTCGGATGGACTTGAAACGAGGTCACGACCTACCGTCCGTGACCGTGACCTCGTTCGACCAGCGCGATCCGGCCTTCATCGCGGACCCGTACCCCGTCTTCGCCGCCCTGCGCGCGGAGGGCGAGGTGCACCGGCACGCGGAGGCGGACCTCACCGTGGCGGTGTCCCACGCGGCCGCCTCGGCGGTGCTGCGGCACCGGTCCCTCGGGCGGATCTGGTCGGACGCCGAACCGGTCGCGCGGTTTCCCGCGTTCAACCTGCTGCACCGCAACTCGCTGCTGGAGAACGAGCCGCCCACGCACACCCGCCTGCGCCGGCTCGTGGCCGCCGCGTTCGGCCGGGGGCACGTGGAGCGCCTGCGGCCGTGGGTCGAGGAGCTGGCCGACCGGCTGGTGGACGAGCTGGTGGCCAAGGTCGGGTCGGAGGGGTCGGCCGACCTGCTGTCCGCCGTGGCCGCGCCGCTGCCCGTCGAGGTGATCGCCCAGCTGCTGGGCGTGCCCGCGGCGGACCGACCGCTGCTGCAACCGTGGTCCAACGCCATCGTGAAGATGTACGAGTACGACCTGCCGGACGGGAAGCGGGCCGCGGCCGAGCGGGCGGCCGCCGAGTTCGTCGGGTACCTGCGCGAGCTGATCGCGCTGCGCCGGGTGGCGCCGGGCGACGACCTCGTGTCGGACCTGGTGGCGGTCACCGACACCGACGGCGCGACGCTGACCGAGGACGAGCTGGTCGCCACCGCCGTGCTGCTGCTCATGGCCGGGCACGAGGCCACGGTGAACGTCATCGGCAACGGCGTGCTGGCGCTGATGGAGCACCCCGCCCAGTGGCGGCGGCTGGTCGCCTCCCCGGAGCTGCTGCCGACCGCGGTGGAGGAGCTGATCCGCTACGACTCGCCGTTGCAGCTGTTCGAGCGCACGGCGACGGAACCGGTGGAGATCGCGGGGCACCGGCTGGAGCCGGGGCAGAAGATCGCCGCCCTGCTCGGGGCCGCGGCGCGCGACCCGCTGGTGTTCGCCGAGCCGGACGTGCTGGACATCGGGCGCGACCCCAACCCGCACCTGGGGTTCGGGGCCGGCATCCACTACTGCCTGGGCGCGCCGCTGGCGCGGATCGAGGTGCGGGCGGCGCTGTCGGCGCTGACCCGGAAGCTGCCCGGGGCGCGCCTGGCGGCCGCGCCGCGGCGGAAGGCGGAGTTCGTCATGCGGGGGCTGCGCGAACTGCCGCTCGCGGACGGCTGACCGCCCGGCGGGCACGTCAGCGCGCCCGGTACGACCTGGGCAGCTCGAAGCCGCGCTCGGCCATGACCTCGCGCAGGCGGTCCGGGTAGTCGGTGATGATGCCGTCCACGCCGTCGTCGATGAGCTTGTTCATGGTCGGCTTGTCGTCGACCGTCCAGGGGATGACCTCAAGACCGTGCGCGTGGGCCTCGTCGACCAGGGCCCTGGTGGTGAACGGGACGTAGTCCGGGTCGGTGACCACGCCGTTCTGCGGGTTGCCGTGCACCGGGGAGAGGGCGGACGCGCCGAAGCTCTTGACGGCCCTGACCACGCTGCCACCGAAGTCGGCCAGTTCCAGGCCGCCCGTCCACGGGGAGCCTGGGCGCAGGAACTCGGGCTGGGTCAGGGCGACGAGCGGGATGCGGCGGTCCTTCCGGCGCCACAGCATCAGGGTGCCCCAGTCGAAGGACTGGACCGTCACGTTGCGGCGGAAGCCTGATGTGAGGATCTCGCGGTGCGTGACCTCGACGAACTGCTCGCGCGGCGCGGTCTCGTGCGGGGCGGCGGCCTCGACCTTGGTCTCGATGTTGAAGCGGACGCCGTGCGCGCGGTGGTGTCGGGCCAGCGCGAAGACCTCGGCCAGGGTGGGCATCCGGGCACCCGGCGAGAGCTCCTGGCCCGGGTGCTGGGGCAGGCGGCGGGAACCGCAGTCCAGGGTGCGGACCTGCGCGAACGTCAGGTCCTTGACGTACCTGCCCGCGTAGGGGAACGCCGGGTCGCCGGGGAACGCGGGCGCGGTGTCGACGCACTTGGCCGGGTTGGTCCTGCGGTCGTGCGTGACGACCTCGCGGCCGTCCCTGGTGATCTGGACGTCCAGTTCGAGGGTGGTGACGCCGAGCCGGAGGGCCTTGGCGAAGGCGGCGAGGGTGCCCTCGACGGTCAGGCCGAGGCCGCCGCGGTGGGCCTGGAGGTCGAACCGCTCGCGGCCGTGGGCGTGCGCGGCGCCGGGGAGCAGGAGCGACAGGACCAGTGCCACCGCGAGTGCCCTCATGGGGACACGGTGGCACGCGCGGGACGGGCCTCCAACCGCCGGCGGGGGAACTGCCCCTGAACGGCGGGCAACGCCCTTACCGGGCTCGGGTGGTCACCCTCTTCGGCCGGTGGACGTCACCCGGCTTGACTGCCCGAGGGGTCCTGAATGGTGAACTCGGGGGTCCTGAACGTACGACACGCGGGGTCTGAGCGTTCGACTCGCGCGGTTTGTCGGAT
The DNA here is from genome assembly GCF_042658445.1 of Saccharothrix lopnurensis. Lineage (NCBI taxonomy): Bacteria > Bacillati > Actinomycetota > Actinomycetes > Pseudonocardiales > Pseudonocardiaceae > Saccharothrix > Saccharothrix lopnurensis. The sequence goes on from NZ_JBHSQO010000002.1 coordinate 283,550, forward strand.
TTGGGGGGTCAGCGGGGGGAGCCGGATGCGCGGAACGGGCGCAGGGTGGGCGCGGGGGCGTCCTTGAGGCCCACCACGCGCATCCGGCGGATGGCGGCCGGGTCCACCGGGAGCAGCAGGGTGGTGATGCGGCGGACCACGACGGCGGTCAGCACGGCCGCGGCGGCGGCCAGCAGGTCCGCGACCGCGTGCAGCAGCACGCCGTCGGCCATGGCCTGCACGCTGGAGCGGAACGACCAGACGACGGTGAACGCCGAGAACAGGGCCGCCCCCGCCCACACGCCCCACCACCAGCGCAGCAGCGTCGAGGGGCGGGGTCGGGCGTCGGGCGGTTGGCGCAGGGCCGCGTGCTCCAGCTCGGCCAGCACCGAACCGGGCACGAACAGGTTCACGCCGGGGACGACCAGGCCCACCAGCACCCGGTTGTCCGGGCGCGGCGGCCCGTAGCCGGCCGCCGACGCCGCCGCCTCCCGGGCCCGGCGCAGCCACAGCAGGGTGAACACCAGGCCCAGAACCCCGGCCACGACGGCGACCACGGCGGAGGCCACGACCATGGCGTCCGAGACGCCGACCGTGGTCGCCGAGAGCGCGCCGTAGCGGCTGAGCAGCAGCAGCGCGTAGCGCCAGATCTCGCTGCCCGCCGCCCACAGCGAGGTCAGCGCGGCCAGGCCGAGGGCGTGGGACGCGGTGCGGGCCAGGCGCTGGACCTGGTCGACCGCGTCGGCGGGCCGCTCGTCGTCGGTGGCCACCGACGTGGGCCACCGCCACGCCAGCAGCGGGAAGCCCCAGCGCGGCGGCACCGGGTAGGACGGGGGCCCGGCGTAGGGGCGGGGCGGCGCGCCCAGCCTGCGGTGCGGGTAGGCGCCCGGCGGCGGGGTCGCCACCCAGTCCACGTGCATCGGCCGCAGTGCCACGTCAGATGACCTCGGGCTCCGCGCCGTCGATTTCGGCGACCATCGGGCGGCCGTGCGCGGCCCACACCCGCATCCCGCCGTCGACGTTGGCGGCGTCCCAGCCGTGGGCGTTCAGGTACTGCGTCACCAGCGCGGACCGCTCGCCCACGCGGCACAGGACGTAGATCTCGCGGTCGCCGGGCAGCTCGTCGAGCCGGCCCACCAGCTCGCTCATCGGGATGTGCAGGGCGCCCGGCACGTGGCCCGCCGCCCACTCGTCGCCCTCGCGCACGTCGAGCAGGACCACGCCGTCCGGGAGCCGCGCGGGCAGCTCGGAGACGGCAACGCTGGGAACGGTCACGGGGACCATGCTGCCACGACCGCCACAAATCGCGGTGAAGAGCGCGCCGGCCGCCACCCCCGGGGGGATGGCGGCCGGCGTGACCGGGCGGTGCGCCGGGTCAGTGCGAGACGGCCTTCTCGGCGCCGACGCCGGTGAGCGCCCGCACCTCCATCTCCGCGTACTTCTCCCTGTCCTGCTCCTTCGACAGCACCGTGCCCAGGTAGCCGAGCACGAACGCCACCGGGATCGACACGATGCCCGGGTTGGACAGCGGGAACAGGTCGAAGTCGGCGTCCGGGAACATCGACGTCGGCTTGCCCGAGACCGCGGGCGACAGGATGATCAGCGTGATCGTCACCGCGAGGCCGCCGTAGATGCTCCACAGGGCGCCGGAGGTGTTGAACCGCTTCCAGAACAGCGAGTACAGGATGGTCGGCAGGTTCGCCGACGCCGCCACCGCGAACGCCAGGGCCACCAGGAACGCGATGTTCTGGCCGTTGGCCGCGATGCCGCCGAGGATCGACACGACGCCGATCACGATCGCCGTGCGGCGGGCGACCTTGACCTCCGCGTCCTTGTCCTCCACCTGGCCCTTCTTGATGATGTTGGCGTAGATGTCGTGCGCGAACGACGCGGACGCGGTGATCGTCAGACCCGCCACCACCGCCAGGATCGTCGCGAACGCGACCGCCGCGATCAGGCCGAGCAGCAGCGGCCCGCCGAGCGCCTCGGCGAGCAGCGGAGCCGCCGAGTTCGCCCCACCCGGCGCCGCCCGGATCTTGTCGGGGCCGACGAGCGCCGCCGCGCCGTAGCCCAGGACCAGCGTGAACAGGTAGAACAGGCCGATCAGCCAGATCGCCCAGACCACCGAGCGGCGGGCCTCCTTGGCCGTCGGCACGGTGTAGAAGCGCATCAGGATGTGCGGCAGGCCGGCCGTGCCCAGGACCAGCGCGAGGGCCAGCGACAGGAAGTCCAGCTTCGAGGTGCCGGTCGCGCCGTACTGGAGACCCGGGCCGAGCAGCTTCTCGCCGGCCTTCGGGGCGTTGTCCACGGCCGCGCCGAGCAGGCTGGACAGGTTCAGGCCGAACTTGGCCAGCACCCACACCGTCATCACGCCGGCGCCGATGATCAGCAGCACCGCCTTGATGATCTGCACCCAGGTGGTGCCCTTCATGCCGCCGATGAGGACGTAGGTGATCATCAGGGCGCCGACGACCACGATCACGACCGCCTGGCCGAGCTTGCCGGTGATGCCGAGCAGCAGGGCGACCAGGCCGCCCGCGCCCGCCATCTGGGCCAGCAGGTAGAAGAACGACACGGCCATGGTCGACGTCGCCGCGGCGGCGCGCACCGGGCGCTGGCGCATCCGGAAGCTGAGGACGTCGCCCATCGTGTACTTGCCGGTGTTGCGCAGCAGCTCGGCCACCAGCAGCAGGGCGACCAGCCACGCGACCAGGAAGCCGATGGAGTACAGGAAGCCGTCGTAGCCGTTGAGCGCGATCGCGCCCGCGATGCCCAGGAAGGACGCGGCCGACAGGTAGTCACCCGCGATCGCCACGCCGTTCTGGGGACCGGTGAACGCGCGCCCGGCGGCCAGGTAGTCGGCCGCGGTCTTGGTGTTGCGGCTGGCGCGGATCACCACCACCAGGGTGGCGATGACGAAGATGCCGAAGATGCCGATGTTCAGCAGGGCGTTGTTGCTCACGCGCGACCCCCTTCCAGCTCTTCGCGGATCTTCTCCGCGGTGGGGTCGAGGTTCTTGTTGGCGTGCCGGACGTAGAGCGTGGTGATGGCGAACGTCGACACGAACTGGAGCAGGCCGAGGATCAGGCCCACGTTGATGTTGCCGAGGACCTTCGTCGACATGAAGCCGTGGGCGTAGTCGGCGAGGAGCACGTAGAGCAGGTACCAGGCCAGGAAGAGACCGGCCATGGGGAACACGAAGTTGCGCAGCCGCTTGCGGAGCTGCCGGAAGTCCGGGCTGTCCTGGACCTCGACCCAGTTGTGAGCGCCCCGGGTGTCGGCGGGGTTGTGCTGCTCAGAGGTGCCCACGGTCCCCTCCTCGCGTGCTTGACGACGGTGTGAACGGCACGTAAGCCTCCTGGTCCGTTCCTGGTTCGCCGTGCACCGTAGGGAGACGTGGGTCACGCCTGAAAGACCTGCGGCGTGGACTTGCGCTCAACAGTCGAGTGATGCGATGAGCGGTAGGGCTGCTGAGACGAAGTGCCACTCGGGTGATCGAAGTCACCGGTAACCGGATAGGTGGGTCTTTCTTCACCCGTTCGAGACCTGCAACAACTCCCTGCTATCCCTGCTCAGACCGGCCGAGAGGTCCGGGGGTCACCCGGCGGGGAATCGTGGTGGCGCCGGGTGAGCCCGCGTCGATCGCCTGCCGACCGGGCGGTCGGCAGGCGGTCCGGGCGGTCAGTAGGCGTTGCCCCGGGCCACCCGGGCGGCCTCGCTGAGCGTCGGGCCCTCGCCGGAGGCCCACGGCCCCGACCCGCAGTTCAGCGTCACCCGGTAGCCGGCGGGCACGGCGACGTTGCCGACCGTGGAGCAGACCCGGCCGGTGGCCAGCGAGTTGATGGCCAGCACCCGCGACTCGGACGCCGCGTCGGTGAGCGTGGTGCCGACCGCGAGGACCCGGAGGGACCCGGTGAACGTGCGGCACTCCAGGTCGGACTGGAAGCCGCCGGTGGTGGCGAGGCTCGACCGGCTGCTGCACGGCCGCCCGCTCGCCAGCGCGTCCACGGCCAGGGCGCGGGCGAAGAGGGCCGCCTCGGTGAGCGTCGTGCCCCGGCCGATGAGCCAGTCCAGGCCGGTGCACTCGATCGCGGCCAGGTAGCCGCCGGGCGTGGTGTTGGTCGTCCCGGTGCTGCACACCTTGCCGGAGGACATCGCGTCGGAGGCTTGGAGGTGCGCCAGGTAGGCGGCGTCGGTGAGCGTCGTGCCCTTGCCGAACACCCACGGCAGCCCGCCGCACTCGACCACGGCGAGGTAGCCGCCGGTGGTGGTGTTGACCGCGCCCGTCGTGCAGGCGCGCCCGGTGGCGGCGGAGGTGTTGGCCAGCGCCCGCGCGCGGGTGTCGGCGTCGGCGGCCGTCGTGCCCGCCCCGCTGACGTAGCCCACGCCGGGGCAGTGCAGCAGGACCCGGTAGCCGCCGGTGGTGGCGACCGGGACGCCCGTGCCGCAGGTGACCGCGGCCCGCGGCGCCTCGGCTGCCGGTGCCGGTGCCGCCGCCGCCGGACCTGCCGCCATCCCCGCCGCCGCCACGGCCACAGCCAGCGCGCACACCAGTTTCCGCACGTCACACCCCGGTTCCGGACAGTCCTGAACGATTGGTCACCGATGAGTTTGCCGGGCCGCGGGTCGCTCGGGGCAAGGCTTGGGTCGACGGGGGTGCGGGACGGGTGCCGGCCACCTGCGGGGTGCTGCGGCGGGCAACGGCGGGCAACGGCGGGTAGGGCGGCCGGCGGGCGACCGGGCGGCGTGGCGACGGGCGGCAGGTGGCGGGCGGCGTGGCGGCAGGTGGCGGGCGGCGTGGCAGGTGGCGGGCGGGTGGCAGGTGGCGAGCCGCGGCCTCAGTGGCGAGGTGAGGGCGCCGGCCCGTCCCGGTGCTTGCCCTCCTCCAGCCGCGCCTTCTCCTCCGCCGTCCCGAAGCGCTGGACGTCGCGGTCGCGCATGAAGCCCAGCGGGTCCGGGGCGTGGAACCGCAGCAGGATCTGGTTCACGTCCTCCGGCCTCCGCCGCGCCGTCAGCTTGCTGATCATCACCATCGCCAGGAACGCCACCGGCACCGTCACCAGCGCCGGCTGCGACAGCACCGACGGCGCCCAGTGCCCCGTGTACGAACTGACCACGGTCACCACCTGCGAGCCGATCACCAGCCCACCGCCGACGACCATCCCCGCCAGCGCACCCACCCACGTCAGCCCGCGCCACCAGATGCCCAGCAGCAGCAGCGGGCAGAACGTGGACGCCGCCAGCGCGAACGACATCGCCACCGTCAGCGACACGTCCGACCTGGGCAGCAGCACCGCCAGCCCGATCGCGACCGCCCCGGTCAGCACCGTCGCCCACCGGAAGTCCCGCACCTTGCCCGGCAGGATGTCCGTGGACACCACCCCGGCGACCGACACCACGAGCCCCGACGACGTGGACAGGAACGCCGCGAACGCCCCCGCCGCCACGATCGCGCCCAGCACCTGCCCCAGCACGTTCGGCTGCATGGTCGTCGGCAGCAGCAGCACCGCCGCGTCCGTCTTGCCGGTCACCAGCAGCTGCGGCAGGTACTGGCGCGAGATCACCCCGAGCACCGTCGGGAACAGGTAGAACAGCCCCAGCAGGTACAGCACGTGCAGCGCGGTCCGCCGCGCCGCCCGGCCGTCGGGGTTGGTGTAGAACCGCACCAGCACGTGCGGCAGCCCCATGGTCCCCAGGAACGTGGCGAAGATCAGCGAGTACGTCTCGAACAGGCCCGTCAAACCCGTGGTCTGGGGCCGCAGCCAGTCGACGTTCTCGCCGGGCGAGCCCTCGACCACCGGCACCGGCGAGCCGGCCGTGAACCGCAGCTCCGTCTCCGCCCCGATCGCGTACAGGCCGGGCGTCCAGTACACCTCGCCGTCGGCGCGCGCGCCGTCGACCTCGCCGGTCGCGGACAGCTCCACCGCCTGGTCCACGCGCACCCGCACCGGGTCGACCGTGGTCACCGCGACGTCCTCGTGGAACCGCAGCACGCCGTCCTCGTCGACCGGCTGCGCGCCGTTGCCGGGCCCGCCCAGGAACAGCGTGAACAGCACGAAGGCGGGCGCGGCGATGGCGAACAGCTTGCCCCAGTACTGGAACGCCTGCACCAGCGTGATCGCCCGCATCCCACCGCCGAGGACGTTGACCACCACGATCGCCGTCACCAGCGCGCCGCCGAGCCACGCGGGCAGGCCGGTGATCGTGTTGAGGGTCAGCCCGGCGGACTGGAGCTGGGGCACCAGGTAGAGCACCCCGATGCAGATGACGAAGAACGTGCAGAACTTGCGCAGCCGCAGCGACCCGAGCCGCACCTCGGCGAAGTCCGGCAGCGTGTACGCGCCCGACCGGCGCAGCGGCGCGGCGACGAACAGCATCATCGCCAGGTACCCGGCGGTGAAGCCGATCGGGTACCACAGGGCGTCGATGCCGTCCTTGAGCACGAGCCCGGCGACGCCGAGGAACGAGGCGGCGGACAGGTACTCGCCGGAGATCGCGGCGGCGTTGCGGGTGGCGGGCACGGCGCGGCGCGCCACCAGGAAGTCCGGGGTGGTGTTGGCCCGGCGGGAGCCGACGTAGCCGAGCAGGAAGGTCAGCGTCGCCACCACGACGACGAGGACCAGGCTCCACGCGTTCTGGATCACCGGTCCACCGAGTTCACGAAGTCCTGCTCGTGCCGCTCGGCGAACCTGCGGTACACGTAGCCCACGCCGTAGCACAGCGGGAACGGCAGCAGGCCCAGCAGCAGCCACGGCAGGCGCACGCCCAGCAGCTGCACCTCCGACAGCGCGGGGACCGCGTAGAACACCACCGGCAGCAGCGCCAGGAACAGCAGCGTGCCGCCGCCCAGCGCCAGCCCGGTGCGCAGCTGCTGCCGGATGAGGTCGCGGATCAGCTTCTCGCCGACGCTGGTCTGCTCCTCCAGCTCGATGATCGTGCGCAGCACCCGGCCACGACCGCGCGGGTCGGCCAGCACGACGCGCCGGCGGCGGTTCTTGCGCAGCGGCGTGGACTGCGGGGCGTCCCGCCCGGCGGGCTGCGGCTGGTCCGGTTGGCCGGGCGGGCCGGAGTGCCTGCTCATCACCAACCGCTCTTGGGCGGCCGCACGATCCGTTCCTTCAGGTCGCGCGTGTGCCGCCGGCTGACCGGCAGCTCCTTGGCACCCTCGCCGGAGCCGATCACCACCGCGTACCCGTTCGACGTCATCCGCAACTCGGTCACCAGCGGCAGCGCCACCAGGAACGAGCGGTGGATGCGCACGAACCCGGCGCTCTCCCAGCGCTCCTCCAGCTGCGCCAGGGGGATGCGCACGAGGTGGCTGGAGCCGTCGCTGGTGTGCAGGCGGGCGTAGTCGCCCTGCGCCTCCACGTAGCGCACGGTGGCCCGGGGCACCAGCTTGATGGTGCCGCCCAGCTCGACCGGGATGACCTCGTCGTCCTGCGGCTCGGCCGCGAGGGGCTCGGGGGTGAGCGCGGGCGTCGCCGCGACGCGCTCGACCACGCGCGAGATCGCCTTGTTCACCCGGTCCTCGTTGATCGGCTTGGTGACGAAGTCCAGCGCGCCCACCTCGAAGGCCACCACGGCCTCCGAGTGCTCGACGCCCGTGACGAACACCAGCGCCGGGGGCGCGCGGAACGCGCCGAGGACGCGCGCGAGGTCCGTGCCGCTCAACCCGGGCATGTTGATGTCCGCGAACACCGCGTCGACCGGCGGCAGCCCGGCGTTCTGGCGGTCCATCACCTCGGGGTCGTAGTCCCCCCGCAGGATGCGCAGGGCCTCCGCGGCGTCGAAGGCCGTGAGCACCCGCCGGATGTGCGGACTGCTCTCCAGCAGGTACTTGATCTCGGACAGACCCGGTGCCTCGTCGTCCACCGCCAGAACGAGGAGGCCGGCGTCGCTGGGGTTCTTCGGTGTGCTCACTGTGCCGCGCATCTTGCCGACCGAGCGGGGTCGCTGTCTACGCCGGCGACCGGACCGCGCCGGGGCCGTGACCTCACAAGCCGAATCGCGACCAGCGCGCCCGTTCCTCCAGCGCGGCCAACCCCTCCAGCACGAGATCCCCCGATCGAGTGGTTGCGCCCGCGAGGCCGAGACGGGACAGGAAGGGGCGGCGGGGTTCGGCGACGGCGATCTCGGCGTCCGGGTAGCGCTGCGCGACGACGCCGCGCAGGGTGCCGATGCCGTCGACGAGGCCGAGTTCGAGGGCCTTCGCGCCGGTCCACACCTCGCCGTTGAACAGCTCGTCGTCGGTGCCCTTGAGCTTGCCGCCGCGCCGCTCCCGCACCCACGCCGCGAACTGCTCGTGCAGCTGCGCCTGGAGCCCCTTGAGCCACTCGACGTCCTCGGCCTTCTCCGGCCGGAACGGGTCGAGGCGGACCTTGTTCGCGCCCGCGGTGTAGACGCGGCGCTCGACGCCGAAGCGCTCGATCAGGCCGTCGAGGCCGAACCCGGAGCTGACCACGCCGATCGAGCCGACCAGGGACGTGCCGTGGGCGTAGATCTCGTCGCCCGCGCACGCCAGCCAGTAGCCGCCGGAGGCCGCGAGGTCCTCGCAGAACGCCAGCACGGGCACCCGCTTCTTCGCCGCCAGCTCCCGGACGCGGTCGGCGACCAGCGCGGACTGGGTGGGCGCGCCGCCCGGCGAGTTGATCAGCAGGGCGACCGCCACCAGGCGCTCGTGCTCGAACGCGCGGGTCAGCGCGGTCTCCACGTTCTGCACGTTGATCGTGTTGCGGGCCATCGGCGTGGGCGTCGGGGTGATGACCCCGTGCAGCCGGACGGCGGCCACCACCGGGCCGCGCTCGGTCCGCTCGCTGACGATCCGGGGCAGCCGGGCCGCGATCTTGTCCGTCACGCTCATGCCCCCGACCTTACGTGTGTCCGGTGGATCGGTGCGCCCGAAAGGCGTGCGCCCGGAAGGCGTGGGCGCGGGGCTAACATCGGCCGGTGACGTTCAACCCGATCCGGTGGCTCGAACGCTACGTCGAGTGGTGGGACGACCGAGGCCGGCAGAACGCGGACGGCCCGAGCCCCATGCACGTCTACTGGATGTGGGTCGTCTGGGCGATCTGCGCGGTCATGGTCGTCACGGTGCTGGCCGTGGCCGCCGCCTGACGAAGTCCCTCAGGCGCGGATCGCGGCCTGCTCGGCGGTGTCCTCCAGCCTCGGCGGCACCAGCGGCAGGTTGGTCTGCACGCCCCGGCTGTACTTCGGGATCTTCAGGATGATCTTCATGCCGGCGTCCGGCGCGGTCTCCACGACCAGCGCGTAGTCGTCGCCGAACACCGCCCGCATCCGGTGGTTGATGTTGCCCAGGCCGACGTGCGCGCCCGTCTGGTGGGCGTCCTTCAGGTCCTCGAACAGGCGGTCCGGGTCCATGCCGACGCCGTCGTCCTCGACCGAGATCAGCGCCTCCGCGCCGTTGTCCTCGGCGATCACGGTGAGCAGCCCGCCACCGGGCTTCTTGGCCAGGCCGTGCCGCACGGCGTTCTCCACCAGCGGCTGGAGCACCAGGAACGGCAGCACCACCTGGAGCACCTCGGGCGCGATCTTGAGCCGCACGTTGAGCCGCGACCCGTACCGCGCCTGCTCGATGGTCAGGTAGCGGTGGATGTTGGTCAGCTCGTCGGCGAGCGTGGTGAAGAACCCGTCGGTGCGGAAGGAGTAGCGGGTGAACTCCGCGAACTCCTGGAGCAGCTCCCGCGCGTGCTTGGGGTCGGTGCGGATCAGCGACGAGATGGTGTTGAGCGCGTTGTAGACGAAGTGCGGCGAGATCTGCGCCCGCAGCGCCTTCACCTCGGCCTGCGCCAGGGCCTGCCGGGACTTCTGGAGCACCTCCAGCTCCAGCTGCGTGGAGACGAACCGCGCGGTCTCCTCGGCCATCCGGATCTGCCGCTTGTTCGCCACGCCGCTGACCACGATCAACGTGCCCGCGACGTCGTGCTCCACCTCCAGCGGCACGATCACCGCGGTGTGCATCAGGCACGGGCCGGGCAGCTCGCAGTCCAGCTTGCGGTGCTCGACGTGCTCCTTGTGCCCCCCGCCGATGGCGTGCTCGATGAACGGGCGGAGGAACTCGTAGTGGTCGTTCGCCTCGCCGTCCCAGGACAGCAGCGTGCCCTCGGCGTCGGTGATGCCGACCGCGACGCAGCGCAGCATCTCCCGCAGGTGCGGGGTGGCCTTGTTGGCGGCGTCCTCGTTCAGGCCCTCGCGCAGGTCGGCCGACGCCTTGGACATCCGGTGCAGCATGTCCATCACGGCGTCCTCGACCGACGTGCTGACCCGGCGGGCGCGGCACAGCATCACGAAGAGGCCGAGCACGGCCAGCGTCGCGATGAGCCCGAGGACCGCGCGCTCGGTCAGGAGGTCACGCACGGCGTCCATGCTGTGCCGTGGGGGGCCGGTAGGCAAGGGCGGGGGCGGCCGGCGGGGTGCGCAACCGGCGTTTTGACGGCATCAGTGACGCAGCGTATACCCGATCAGGTGACGGCCGGTGGCCAAGGCCACTGAAAGTGGGCGCGTCCCGGACGGGCCGCGCCCCCGCCTCTCAGATGTCGAGGTAGTCGTTCGGCTTCGGGATGTCGAGGTAGTCGTTCGGCTTGGGCACGTAGTGGTTCGGGTTCTCCGGCTTGTACCGGCTCTCGACCGCGCCGCCGCCCCCGTTCGCGGCCGCCGCCCTCGTCGTCGTGGTGGTCTCGGTCGGGTCGTCCTCGTCATCGCACTTGAGGTCGTCGAGGATGTCCGAGAGGTCGACGCCCTCCAGCCCCTCCAGCTCCTCCAGCACGCGGCAGATGACCGCGCGGGTCTCGTCGGCGGGGTCCTGCCGTTCCTCGGCGGGCGCGGCCAGGGCGACGCCCGCCAGGGTCGTCGCGCCCAACGCGGCACCGGCCAGCGCGACGGCGATGCGCTTGTTCATCAGTCCTCCAGGTGGTCGTGCGGACACCGGAGGAGTTCCCGCCGGGGGCGGGGAGCAGCGGCGCCCGGATCAAGCCCACCCGGTCGTGTGACCTACTTGAGCAGCCGCGACAGGCGCCGGTCGGCCAGCGGCCGGCCACCCGTCTGGCACGTCGCGCAGTACTGGAAAGCCTTGTCCGCGAAGGAGACCTCGCGCACCGCGTCACCGCACACCGGGCACGGCAGACCGGTCCGCCCGTGCACCCGCAGCCCCGACCGCTTCTCACCCTTCAGGGTCGCCGCCGACTGCCCCACCGACCGCGTCACCGCGTCGGTGAGCACGGTCGTGACCGCCTCGTGCAGCCGGTCGAGGGCCTCCTCGGGCAGCCTGCCCGCGGTCGCGTACGGCGACAGCCGGGCCACGTGCATGACCTCGTCGGAGTAGGCGTTGCCGATGCCCGCGAGCAGGGTCTGGTCGGTCAGCGCGGTCTTGAGCCGCTCGGTCCGGCCGGCGAGCAGCTCCTCCAGCCGCGCGCGGGTCACCGACAGCGCGTCCGGGCCCAGGCGCGCGATGCCCGGCACCTCCGCCGGGTCGCGCACCACCCAGGCCGCCAGGCCCTTCCTGGTGCCCGCCTCGGTCAGGTCGAACCCGGGCCCCTCCCCCGGCGGGCCCAGGTGCACGCGCAGCGCCAGCGGCCCCCGGCCGGGCTTCGGCGGCGCGACCGCCAGGGTCGTCAGCCAGCGCAGCCACCCGGCGCGGGCCAGGTGGACCACCAGGTGCAGGCCGTCGCAGTCCAGGTCCAGGTGCTTGCCGAACCGGGCCGCGCCGGTCACCTCCCGGCCCCGGAGGTCGGTCCACGGCGGTGCGACCGTCTTGAGCACCTGCAACGACGCGACGTCCACCCGGTGCACGCGCAGTCCGACCGCGTGCTCGCGCAGGTGGTGGGCGAGCGCCTCGACCTCGGGCAGTTCCGGCACCCGACCAGTGTCGCCCGGGAACGGCGATCAGTCGACCACCCCCGGACCCGCGCGCCGGACCCGCGCGCCCAGACCCGCGAGCCAGGACCCTGGAGCCCAGACCTGCGAGCCCGGCTCCGCGCCTAGTCGACCGGCTGGAGCGGGCCGTCCAGGTCGGGCAGCGAGTACATCTCGATCTTGCGGGCCACGTTGCGCACCTCGTCGCGCACGGTCAGGAACCCGCGCACGGTGCCGACCCACCGCTCCGGCGGCAGCTCCTCGGTCTTCTTCGACTCCGCCGCGACCACCCACGGCCGCCGCACCACCCAGCGTGCCGGGAAGAACAGGAACACCAGCACCAGGGCGACCACCAGCCACGCCGGCACGACGACGTCCGCCGGGGTCCAGGCCACCAGCACCACGGACATCACCACGACGATGGCCAGCATCAGCACGCCGGGCCCGGCGCCACCGCTCACGTCGTGCTCGAAGTCCGCGTCGGCCGCCGGGTTGCGCCACTGCACCTGGCTGCGCACCGTCCACATCCGGCCGTCCGCGCCGCGCACCAGCCGCGTCATCACCGTCTCCCTACGAGGCGTCGAGCGATCACCGAGCGCGTTCCACGCTACCGGCAAAGTCTTGCACCTCGCGGGTGAAAACCCCCAGTCATGCGGGTTCGAGCCGGTCGGGTGTCGCCGCGACGCCGACCACGGGCGACTTGGCGGCGGGCGACTTGGCGGCGGGTGGTTCGGCCGCGGATGGTTCGGCGGCGGTCTTCGTGGGCGCGCCGGTGGTGGTGACCCCGGTGGTCGGCGCGCCGGTGGTGGTCGCCCCGGTCGTGGTGGCGACGGACTGCTCGGGCTCGGTCCTGGCCGTCCCCACCGGGGTCGTGGACGTCGGGTCGGACGGGTCGGTGGCGGCGGAGACCTCGGCCGAGGTGCCGGTGAGCACCAGCGACCGCTCCCCGGCGGGGACCTCGGCCCCGGCGTCGACCGGGACCACCGGGGGCGCCTCGTCGGCCGTGGTGGTCGGCGCGGGTCCGGTCGGCCGCACCGTCCGCGGCGCGGTCCCGGTGCGCACGGCCCGCTGCGCGGCGACGGGCGAGGGCGTGCTGGTCGCCGTGCCGGTCGCGGTCACCTCGGGCGTGCACAGGGCCAGCACGTTCCCGCCGGGCGCGCCGTCCGGGCCGGGCTGGAGCAGCGCGGGCCCGGGGGCGCCGGTGAAGGTGCCCGCCAGCACCCCGAACAGCCCCACCGCGGCGGCCGACGCGGCGGCGGCCAGCACCAGCTTCACCCGGCCGGCCAGCAGCGCCGCCTTGCCCAGCACCGCGGGCGCGACCAGGCCGGGCGTGACCAGACCGGAGGTGACCAGCGCCGGCGCGGCCAGCGCCACCGCGGCCACCGGCACGGCGGTGCTCGCCGCGTGGGCCCGCAGCGTCGAGCACACCTCGGTCAGCTCGGCGTGCAGGGAGTTGCAGGAGGAGCACGTCTGGAGGTGCTTGCGGATGCGCCGGTGCTCCGCGCCCTGCACGCCGCCCGCGACGTACGTGCCGAGCTTGGCCACCACCGAGCTGCACGCCCGCGGCCCGGTGTCCTCGGCCAGGTGCGCCTGGAGGTAGGCCGCGCGCAGGCCCTCCCGGGCGCGGCGGGCCAGCGCCGCCATCGCGTTGGGGCTCAGGCCGAAGCTCGGCGCGACCGCCGCCGGCCGCGCGCCCTCCACCTCGACCTGCCACAGCACGGTGCGCCACCGCTCCGGCAGGCTGGTGAACGCGCGGGAGATCAGGACGTGCTCCGGCCGGTTCGCGGTGACGTCCGGGAACGGCTCGACGCGCCTGCTCAGCTCCTCGTCCTCCACCGGCACGTCGCGCCGCCTGCCGCTCCACTCCCACGCCACCCGGCGCGCGACGGTCAGCAGGTAGGTGCGGACGTGGTCGGTCGGGCCGGAGCCCCGGCGGATCGCCTGGAGCACGCGGAAGAACGCCTCCGCGGTCAGGTCGTCGGCCTCGGCGTGCTCCCGCACGTGCCGGAGGGCGAACCGGCGGACGGCGTCGGCGTGCTGGGTGAACAGCTCGCCGAACGCGGCGTCGTCGCCGGCGCGCACCCTGGCGAGCAGTTCCCGGTCGAAATCGGCATCTCCGGCCATCCCGCCCGGCACCTCCCGCCCGCCCTGTGCTCCGTTGGTCAAGATGCCACAACCGGTGGTGGCGCGCCCGAAGTGATAGCGACCCGAGACCGAAGACCCCCCGGCCGGTGTGGGCCGTTCGGCCCACGCGGCACGCCTGCCTTTCGCGCACACCGCGTTCGCGGTCGGTGACGGGGCGGTCACGGGTGGGCGTCAGGTGGTGGGCGACCCCGTGGCCCGGGACGGCACGACGGGTAACCTCCTGCCGCGTGGTCGACTGGCGCACGAGGGCTTCCGCCCTCTTCCCCGAACTGAGCGCCGTCGTCGAGCGGGAGTCGTGGTCGTGCCACGTGTTCCTGTCCGAGCTGTGGCAGCTCGCCCTGGAGGCGCACCGGGACGACGACCGCGAGGTGCTGCACCGGGTCTACGGGTTCGCGCACTGGTGCCTCCGGCAGCCCGAGCGGTTCCTGTCGGACGCCTCGGTGGTCAGCTTCTACGAGCACGTGTTCGACGAGTGGGAGCTGCGGGACGAGGTCGCGCCCTGGCTGCCCGCCGAGGTGGTCGAGCGGGTCCGGCCGCTGTGGGAGTGGCGGTGGTCCCAGGAGCGGTTGACCGAGGTCGACCGCCTGCTGGCCGATTCGGTGCCCCCCGGTTCGAACCCCGGTTGAGGGATGGTCTATAGTTCTTCGTGTCAGGCGGATGTAGCGCAGTTGGTAGCGCATCACCTTGCCAAGGTGAGGGTCGCGAGTTCGAGTCTCGTCATCCGCTCTTCGAAAAGGCCCCCGGTGTCCGCACCGGGGGCCTTTTTTTCGCGTTCTCGATCACGCCGGCGGCGGTTTCCGGACCTGACCACTAGGTTGGTGCCGAAGGGTTTCCCTCGTCGAAGACGGAGTTTCTGACATGGCCACCACCCGCAAGGCGACCACGCACTGGGAAGGCAACCTGCTCCAGGGCAACGGCACCGTTGCCCTGGAGTCGTCGGGCATCGGCAGCTACGACGTCAGCTGGCCCTCCCGCGCGGAGGAGGCCAACGGCAAGACCAGCCCGGAGGAGCTGATCGCGGCCGCGCACTCGTCCTGCTTCTCGATGGCCCTGTCGCACGGCCTGGCCCAGGCGGGCACCCCGCCGGAGACGGTCGACACGTCCGCCGAGGTGACGTTCCAGCCGGGCAAGGGCATCACGGGCATCCACCTGACCGTCACCGCGGTCGTGCCGGGGCTGGACGCGGACGGCTTCACCGCCGCCGCCGAGGGCGCCAAGAAGAACTGCCCGGTCAGCCAGGCGCTGGCGGGCACCGAGATCACGCTGACCGCCACCCTGGGCTGAGCGGCACACCGCTGGTACCGGCCTGATACCCGAAGTGTTGGGCCGGTGCCAGTTGTCGCACTCGATTTGACCCGCTCGGGTGATGCCCGGTAGTCGTGGTGGATGCTCACCGAGTTGGGCGGCCCCGGGCGGCTCGCCCTGGGCGCGCTGGTCGGTTCGGCGCTCGCGGCCCTCGTCGGCTTCTCGACGGCCGCCGCTCCCGCGCCCCCACGACCGGGCCCGTCCGACATGGGGCACATCGTGGTGGTGAAGGGCAGCGACCAGCCCAGCCGGACCGCCACCGGACCCGGCACCACCGCGTCGAGCGCCTCGGACACCACGGCGTCCTCCACGCCGGCCTCCTCCTCCAGCCCGACCTCGTCGGGCTCGGCCTCGTCCTCCGCCTCGACCACTTCGGTGACGAGCGCCACTTCGAGCATCCCCAGCACGTCCCGCACGTCCACCACTCGGCCCACCACGACGACCAGACCGACCACCACCTCGCGCCGACCGACCACCACGACCACGACGACGACCACCCGCCGGCAGTGCGGGCTGATCTTCTGCTGACCCTGCTGACCACCTGTCGATTGCCCACGAAAGGGTGACCAAGCGTGTTTTGGCAAGATCGGGCCGTGACGTCCAGCCAGGTGCCCACCCAGCCCCAGCGAAGCAACGACACCCCCACGATGCGCATCCAGCCCGTCCCCGTCGGCGAGCCCGCGTGGCCGACCGCCGAACCGATGACCGCGAGGGACCTCACGCCCATGGCGGCGGTCACCACCAAGCTCCAGCGGATCTCCGCGCCGCCGATCGGTCAGGGGATGTCCGGCCTGCTGCCGACCGCGCCCGAGCGGCCCGCGCCGGCCGTCGTCCCGGGTGCTCCCGCGGGCTTCGGCGTCCCCGCCCCCGTCGCGATCCCCGCGCCCACCGCGGTCGCGCCGGCCGTCCCCGCGCCGCTCGTACCGGCACCCACCGTGATCGCGCCGCACGTGCCCGCCGCGCCGCCCGCGTCCGCTCCCGCGCAGCCCGCGGTCGACGTGTCGGCCGCACCCACCGTGGTCGCCGCGCCCGTCACGCCCGCCGTGCACCCCACCCCCGCCCCCGCTGCGTCCGCAGTCACCGCCGCGAAGCCGGCGACCGCGGCGGCCACGTCGCGCAACCGGTGGCGCCGCATCGCCCGCAAGATCGTCGGGCCCACGCTGCTCACGAAGAAGGGCTGACCCCCGGGGGTGGGTCGGTCCCGGAGCGGACCGGCCCGCCCCCCGGGCCTACGCGGACCGGGCCTGGGCCGCGCAGAGCCCGCCCGTGCGGAGCAGTTCGTCGTGGGAGCACGCCCGCGCCGACCCACACGCCGACCAGCGGTCGGTGCTCCACCACGACGTCGGTGGTGACGACGGGTCAGCCAGGTGGTGCTGTGCTTGACGAAGAAGGCGGCGGCGCCGAGGCGGGTCCGGTCCTCGCGGTAGAGGTGGAGGAGGGTGCGGACGGGGTGCTCGCCGCGGTAGCGGTGGTCGAGGGGGCCGCGGGACACGCGGGGGCCCCTCGGGGGTGGGCAGCTGACGCACACACCGCGCCGTGTGGGGAGCGCTCTCACATCCTAGGTGCCCCCGGGGTGGGGGTTCATCGCGTTTTCGCGGGCCGGGCGGGTGCCGCGACAGCACCCGCCCGGTGGTTCAGGCGGCGGAGACGGGTTCGACGTACTCCAGTTCGTACATGCCCTGCAGGGGTTCGTCGGCGCCCTCGATCTCCACGGCCACGAACACGAGCGGACCGATGCCGAAGTCGGAGGTGCGCACCACCTCGCCCTCGTGCATGCTGCCGCCGAAGGGGACGCGGACCCTTTCGCCGAGCTTGGGCATCTTCTTCACGTGCCCTCCTCTCACCACGGTGCCTTGTTCAGCAGTTGTCGCAAGCTTTCGTTGACCACATGGTCCATGCCCCTGGCCAGGCCGTCCAGGCCACTGCGCCACCGCTTGACGGACGGGAGCGTCAGGGGCCAATCGGCCGCGACCACGTCGGCGATCTTCTTCTTGTCGTCGTGCGCGATGCCGTTGCGGGCCTTGTTCAGCATTTCGAGCCTGCGGCGCCATTCGGAGGACTTCGTCGGGTAGTGCGCGTGCAGGTTCGGCCACAGGTCCACGTTGAAAAGGCTGAAGTCGTTGCCCAGCGCACCGGGCTCGGCGTTGCCCCGGTCCAGCCTGCGGGCGGCGAGGAACGAGAACGTGAGCACCCGGCGCACCTCCGGGTCGGCGGAAGCGGTGGAGTGCACCACGAACTGGATCGCCTCGTCGTGCAGGTCGCGGCAGTAACCCTGGAACTCGCTGGCGAGTCTCAGGATGATCGCGTGGTTCAGTTCTTCGGTGGCCCAGCGGCGGCCGGCTTTCGAGCCGCCGACGGCCAGGTGGGCTTTGAGCAGGTTGTCGAGCTTCGCCTTGCGGCTCGACTGCCATTGGAGCAGTGCTGCGGAAACCACGCGGGCACGGTACGTCACCACATGTGACGTTGCGTGCGCGCCATCACGGAACCCGGCGACCGGGTAACGATCCGGTCGTCTTCACCGTGCCGGGTACCTTTGTGCGTTCTCATAACCCCGCACGGAGGTTCGGCACGGAATGGTGATGGTGAACAGGTGGCAGTAGAGGTCTTGGCCGAACGACGGGCCGAGCGGCCCCCGCGTCGCCGCGGACGCGCCGCCCCGCTGTCGCTCCACCTGCTGGCCGCCGTCCCGTTCGTGCTCGCCGTGGTGGAGGCGTTCCGCTCCCCCAGGTTGAACTACGGCGACTTCTGGCTGCTGCTGGGCCGCGTCACCACCCCGACCGGCGAGCTGCGGCCCGCCGAGCTGTTCGTGCTGCACAACGACCACCCGGCGGTCCTGGTGTCGCTGCTCTTCTGGCTCGACGCGAAGCTGTTCGACGGCCAGAACTGGCCGCTGAGCCTGTTCAGCGTGCTCATGGCGCTGGCGATCTTCGGCTGCCTGGTGAGCATGTTGCCGCCCGCCCTCACGGGCACCAAGCGCGCCGCCGTCGTCGCCGCGCTGTCGGCCCTCACCTTCTCCTCCGCCGCCACCGAGTACTTCGGCATCGGCATGAGCGGCGCGCACTGGCTGCTCGGCCTCACACCGGCCGTGGTCGCGATCGCGCTCGCGCACCGGGGGCACACGCTGCCCGCCGCGGCGCTGGGCGCGATCGCCTGCCTGGGGCACGGCGCGGGCTTCCCGGTGTGGGCGGCGCTGGCGCTGGTCGCCTGGTTGCGCCGGGACCGGCTGTGGCGCGTGGTGCTGCCCGTGCCGCTGGGCGTGGTCGTGCTGGTGGTCTGGTACCTGGCCGGTCGGGGTCCGGGGTACCCGGGTCCGTTCATCTCGGGGCCCGACACCTACCTCAGCGCCGCGCTGACCACGCTCGGCCAGGTGTGGGCGGCGGCGTCGGCGGACTTCGCGCTGGCGGGCGGGACGCTGACGGCGGGGCTGCTCGCGGTGCTGCTCGCGGTCGCGGTGCGGGAGCGCCTGGACCGGGAGCACCCGGGCCGCGAGCACCCCGGTCCGGAGCGTCCGGTCCTGGAGCGCCTCGACCAGGAGCGTCCCGACCGGGAGCGCCTGGACCAGGGGACCGCCTCGGGCGACCCCATGCTCACCGTGCCCGCGCTGCAACCGGTGCGCGACGACCGGGGGCGCGCGTCGGCCGGCTGGCACGGCCTGGCGGCGCACATGGTCCTCGCCGCCACGATGATCGGCCTCGGCCGCGGCCGGTACGGCGCGGCGGAGGGCTTGGCACCCCGGTACGCGGGCATCGCCCTGCTCGCGCTGGCCGCGCTCGTGGTCCTGCTGGCGGCGCGGGCGCACGCCCAGTCCGCCACCCACGTCGTGGCGGCCGTGCTCACCGCGGCCGTCGCCACCTACGCGATCGGCGCGACGTGGGCGGTCACCACGCGCAACAAGTACCCGCTCCAACCGGTGCTGGCGGTCGCGATGCGCCTCCAGGCCGACTCCGTGATCCTGAAGAACTTCGCCTACCCGCAGTTCACGCCGGTGCTGCGGGCGATGGGCGTCTACCCGTTCACCGACGACTTCACCCTCGGCTGCGGCGGCCCGGAACTCGGTTCCCGGATCGACCTGGCGAACGCGGCCGAACTGCCCCCGCCGGGCCAGGACCAGCAGACCTCCGGCGCCGTCGAGTCCGGCGCGGTGACCGGCGGCACCGAGGTCAACGGCTGGGCGATGGTCGGCGGCCGGACGCCGGACTGCGTCCTGGTCACCGACCGGGGTGGGACGGTGGTGGGGGGCGGCGCGGTCGGCCTGCCCCGCCGCGACGTCCTCCAGGTCGTCAACGGGACGGGACGGGCCGGCTGGCGGGCGGTCGCCGGGCCCGGCACCGAGGACGGCGTGGTCCTCGTCGCGTCCGGTGGGCGGCTCTACCGGATCACCACGGTCCTCGGCGGCTGATCAAGGGGACCGCACGACCGGAGGCGCACGCGGGGAGTGCTCCCGCGTACGTCACAATGACCTTTGCCTGAGCAGCACTGGAGGGGCCCACGATGTCCTGGCAAGACGATCTTCGGCAGTTGGACAGCGCCTTGGCCGAAGGCCGGATCTCGGCTGAAGACTACCGCCGTCGCAGGGATGAGCTGCTCGCGAGCGCCACGCCCGCGGCACCCCAGAACCAGCCGCAGACCCCGTTCGGCCAGCCGTTCCGCTGGGACGCCCAGCAGCAACAGCAGCAGCAGCCCCAGCAGGGCGCCGCCTCCCCGGACGCGACCCAGGTCGTCAGCGGCGGCAACAAGGCCGACGCCACCCAGGTCGTCAGCCAGTCCGGCAAGGACTCCGAGCGCACCCAGTACGTGCGCCCCGTGACGCCGCCGCCCGGCATGGAGCAGCCGCCGGTGGGGTGGCAGGCCAACCAGCCGCAGATGGGCGCGACCCCGCCGTGGGGCGGCCCGAACGACCCCTACCGCCCGATGGACCAGCCGTCGTGGATCGCGCAGGGGCCGGAGGTGTTCGACGACTCCTCCTCCGGTTCCAAGGGCAAGAAGATCGCCGTCATCGCCGGCGTGGTGGTGCTGCTGGCCGCCGTCGCGGGTGGTGTGTGGTTCTTCACCCGGGGCAGCGGCGACACGCAGGGCGGCGGTGACACGACGACCAGCGCGCAGACGACCACGTCGCCGACGCCGACCGACCCGAACGAGATCCTGCTGGCGCAGATCCCGGAGCTCAACGCCAAGAAGGACGTCGACGGCGGCGTGCTCACCCCGCAGGACCTGCCCACCGACGAGGTCCTGTCCGCGGACGAGGCCGAGGTGCTGGTGCAGGCCCGGGTCGAGAACGTGGCCTGGCGCGGCGCGACGAAGAGCCCGGTGGCCGACGGCAAGGGCGCGGAGAAGTTCTCGGTGCTGGTGATCCCGGCCGAGGACGAGACGGCCGCCTCGGAGCTGGCCGAGCAGCTGGCGCTCGCGCAGCGCGCCGAGAGCTTCATCAACATCAAGGACCCGCTGCCCGGGATGCCCGCGTCGCTGGTGTTCGACAAGCGCGTCACGCCCGAGGTGGGCCGCTACCGGGGCATGTACCTGTCGGGCAGCAACGTCGTGCTCGTCGACATCACGCAGACCCCCCTGGTGCAGGAGGCGGCGCTCAGCGGCAGCTTCCAGGACCAGGTCAAGGCGGTGTTGAAGCAGTTCCCCGCGGTCCAGTGACCACCTCACCCGCCACTCCGCTGCGCGGGCTGCACCCCGAGGGGCGCTGCCCGGTGCTCGGTGGTCCCCCCGCCGTCTCGTACCTGGACGGCGGGGAGGAGATGGTCGCCGCGATCGTCGACGAGGCCGCCGATCTCGGGTCGCTGAGCGACGAGCTGCACTACGCCGGCCGCACCTGGGCCGAGCGGTACCACCTCGACCGGGGGCGCGCGAACGTGCTGCGCGCCCTCGACCTGCCCGCCGACGCGGTGGTGCTGGAGGTCGGGGCCGGGTGCGGCGCGATCACCCGGTACCTGGGCGAGCGGGTCGCCGCGGTCGACGCCGTGGAGCCCGTGCCGGCCCGCGCGGAGGTGGCGGCCGGGCGCACCGCGGACCTGCCGGGTGTGCGGGTGTTCGTCGGGCTGGTCGACGACGTGCCCGACGAGCCCGCCTACGACCTGGTGCTCGTCGTCGGGGTGCTGGAGTACGTCGGCGCGGGTGACCGGTCGGACGCGCCGTACGAGGAGTTCCTGCGGTCGGCCCGGCGCAGGCTTCGACCCGGTGGCGCGCTGGTGCTCGCGATCGAGAACCAACTGGGCGTGAAGTACCTGGCGGGCGGCCACGAGGACCACAGCGGCAAGCGCTGGGACGGCGTGCAGGGCTACCCGGGCGGCGCGCCGGCGCGCACGTTCGCCCGCAAGCCGCTGGAGGACCTGCTGGCCCGGTCCGGGTACCGGGTGGCGCGCACGCTCGGCTGCTTCCCGGACTACAAGATCACCCGGGCGGTCCTGGACGCCGGGCTGGTGCGCGCGCACCCGGAGCTGGCGTGCGGCATCCCGAGGTTCCCCAGCCCGGACTGGGGCCACGACGAGCCGCGCCCGGTGGACGAGGCCGCGGTGTGGCGCGAGTTCGTCGCGGCCGGCCTGGGCGACCAGGTCTGGAACAGCTTCCTGGTCGTGGCCGCCCGCGACGACGGCCCCGCCGACGACGGCCCCGGTGACGACGACGCGGTACCGCCGCTGTGGCCCGAGCGGCGCCTCGCGGTGTACTTCAACACCGAGCGCGCGGCGCGCTGGTGCGCCAGGGCCGAGGTGGTCGACGGCGAGGTGCGGCGCACCCCGCTGCTGCCGCAGGGCGACGACCTCGTGTCGGTGCGCGCCTACGCCGAGCCGGTGCACGAGGGCAGGCCGCTGCTGTCGACCGTGCTGGACGAGCCGTGGCGGGTCGAGGACGCGCTGTGCGGCTGGCGGGACCTGCTGCGCGCCGAGGCGGACGCGCTGGGCCCGGCGATCTGGGACCTGGTGCCGCACAACCTCGTGGTCACCGCGGGCGGTCTGCGCGCGATCGACCTGGAGTGGCAGGTCGCGGGCGTGACCGTGGCCGAGGTGGAGCAGCGCGGCGTGCTGCTGACCGCCGACCAGCTGGCGGGCGCCGGGTGGCGCGGCGCGGGCGAGTGCACGACGGTCCGCGACCTCGCGGGGTGGCTGGGCGTGCTGCTCGGCCACGCGCCGAACTTCGTCGAGGAGGCGGCCGAGCGCGAGGCGCGCTTCCAGGCGACGCGGATCAGCGGCGCCTCGGCCGGGGCCGGGCTGCGGCGCGAGCAGGACTACTTGAGAGCGGCGTGGCGGACGCGGTTGGGCGAAACCGTCGCCGGGTGCTGAGGGGGAACGGTGATCGGGTACGTCGAGCTGCCGGACGGGCCGGTGGGGCACCGGTTCGAGGTGCGCGGCTGGGTGTCGGGCGTGGGGTCGGTCTCCGACCTGGTGGTGCACCTGGCGGGCCGGCCCGCGGCCGTGCGCGAGGTCGGGTTCCCCGGCGCGCCGCGCGGTGCGCTGGGCTGGGCCGCGGCCGCCGCCGAGGCGCTGCCGAACGGGGCGCACCCGATCAGCGTGCACGGGCCGGGCGGTGAGCCGCTGGCGGCCGAGGTGGTCGTGGTCGGCTCGCCCGACGGCGGGCAGCCGCTGCTGCTGGCCGACCTGGACGGCCCGGCCGCCGACTCGACCGTGAGCGGCGACCTGGTGCTGGTCAGCGGCTGGGCGATGCTGAACAGCCAGGTGCCGAGCCTGGTCGAGGTGTTCGTGGAGGGCAGCCCTGCGGTGCGGGCGCGCACGCGGCTGCCGCGGCCGGACGTCGCCGCGGCGTTCCCCGAGTTCACCGAGGCGGGCATCAGCGGGTTCGAGGCGCGCGTGCCGGTGGCGGTGCCGCCCGGCGGCGAGCGGCGGGTGTCGGTCCGGGTGCGGATGGTCACGGAGGGCGTGGGCGAGGCGTACACGCCGACCCGGTTCGCGACCGTGCGCAACCCGGCCGGCGACGCGTCCGACGACCTGCTCGCCGAGCTGCTGGAGCGGCAGAGCACCGACCTGCTGGCGCGCGTCACCCCGCGCACCGACCCCCGGCACGTCCTGGTGTTCACGCACAGCCTCGCCATCGGCGGCGGCCAGCTGTGGCTCCAGGAGCTGCTGACCGGCCTGGTCAAGAAGCACGACTGGGCCGCCACCGTGGTGACCCCGATCGACGGCCCGCTGCGCGAGGACTGCGCCGCGCTGGGCATCCCGGTGCACCTGACCTCGCACTACCGGACCGGCGACCTGGCCGCCTACGAGGGCCACGTGTCGGAGCTGGCGCTGCTGGCCGCCGCGTCCGGCGCGGGTGTCGCGCTGGTCAACACGCTGGGCGCGTTCAGCGCGGCCGACGCGGCCAAGCGGGCCGGGCTGCCGACCGCCTGGGTGGTGCACGAGAGCTTCGAGCTGGCGGACTTCTCCTTCCTCAACTGGGGCCCCGCCGGCCTGGCGCCCGCGGTGAAGCGGCGCTGGGAGCACAGCCTGGGCGAGGTGGACCGGCTGCTGTTCGTCGCCGACGCCACCAAGGAGATGTTCGCCCGCTACTCCGAGCCCCAGCGGTGCCGCACGATCCGCTACGGCACGCCGATGGTCCGGTTCGGCGGTCGGATCAGCGAGCGCAGGCGTGCCGAGGCCCGCCGGGCGCTGGGCGTGCCGGACGACGCGCTGCTGCTGCTCAACGTGGGCGTGGTCGAGCCGCGCAAGGGCCAGGCCGCGCTGATCTCCGCGGTGGAGCGGATCCGGCCGGTGTTCCCGGGCCTGCGGCTGGCGGTCGTCGGCCAGCACCCGACGCCCTACGGCTTGGCGCTGGACGCGCTGGTCGAGCGCCACGGGCTGGACGGCTCCGTGCGGCTCGTGCCGATCCAGCGCGACCCGACCCCGTGGTTCCACGCCGCCGACCTGTTCGTCAACAGCTCGGACGTCGAGTCGCTGCCCCGGTCGATCCTGGAGGCCGTGTGCTGCGGCCTGCCGGTCGTGGCCAGCGACGTGTTCGGCGCGCGCGAGATGATCGACGACGGGGTCACCGGCTGGCTGTTCGAGCCGAACGACGTGGACGCGCTGACCGTGGCGCTGCTGCGGGCCGTGGAGACGCCCGCGGCCCGGCGCGCCGAGGTCGCCGCCGGCGCGTTCGACCGGCTGCGCGGCTGGCTCGACCCGACCGGCTACGCCGACGAGTACTCCGAGGTGCTCAGCACCATCGCCGAACAGGGGGACGTGGCATGACCGACGAGGACCTGACCGACCTGCCCGGCCCCGTGCGCGCCGAGCTGACCAGGCTGCGGGCCGAGCGCGTGGTCTTCGTCTCCGAGCGGGAGAGGCTGCTCGAGCAGCTGCGCGAGGCCGACGAGACGACGCGCGGGCTGATGGCCGACCGCGACCGGCTCGCCGAGCAGGTCTCGGAGCTGGGCGACCGGGTCCGGACGGGCTCGGACCGCGAGGACCGGGACGAGGCGCTGAGCGCCGAGCTGGCCGGCGCGCACCAGGACCGGGAGGCGCTGCGCGCCGAGCTGACCCGGACCCGCGCGGAACGCGACCGGCTGCGGCTGCGGCTGCTGGACGCCGAGCTCGCGCTGGCCGGCACGGGCGGCGTGGAGACCGCCGGACCCGCGCCGACCACGCCCGCGGGCGAGCGGGACCGGGTGGCCGCCGCCGCGGCGCGGGCCGCGCGCCTGGCCCGCGAGCTGGCCGCGACCAGGGCGACGGTGAGCTGGCGGGTGACCGCGCCGCTGCGGGCCGTGCGCCGCCGCGGGCGCCAGCCGTGAGCCCCGACCTGTGCCTGGTGTCCGCCGCCGGCGGCTCGGCGTTCATGGAGGAGCTGTTCGAGGTCGTCGCGGACGCCGTGCGGCGCGCGGGCGGGCGGGCGCGCACCGCGGTCGGCCGGTTCCCCGCGCCGGCCGACGACACCGTCTACCTCGTCGTGCCGCACGAGTACTTCTACGTGACGCCGGTGGCGGACCGGCCGTCCGCCGCGCTGCGCGCCCGGACCATCGCGTTCTGCGTCGAGCACCCCGGCACGACGACCTTCGAGCGCACCGCGGGCCTGATCCCGTCGCTGGCCGGCGCGGTGGACATCAACCTCGACTCCATCGCGGAGCTGCGCCGCCGCGGCGTCGCGGTGGAGCACTTCCAGCTCGGGTACACGCCGCTGTGGGACCGCTGGGGCGGCGATCCCGACTCCGAGCGGCACGTGGACGTGACCTACCTGGGCACCGCGGAGCGGCGCCGGTCGGTGCTGCTCAACTCGTTCTCGGCCGACCTGGACGACCTGCGGGTGCGGCTGCTGACCCCGCCGCACGAGCCGATGGGCGGGCGGCGGGTCGACTTCCTGCCCGGTGAGGAGAAGTTCCGGCACCTCGCCGACTCCCGGGTGCTGATCAACCTGCACCGCGAGCAGTCGAAGGCGCTGGAGTGGGTGCGGGTGCTGGAGGCGCTGACCAACGGCTGCGTGGTGGTCACCGAGCCCTCGTCCGACATCGAGCCGCTGGTCCCGGGCGAGCACCTGGTGGTGGCCCGCGCCCGCTCGCTGGGCGCGGTCGCGGCGGCGCTGACCGCCCGGCCGGACCGGGAGCGCGAGCTGCGGCTGGCGGGCTACGACTTCGTCCGCGACCGGCTCGACATGCTCGGCTCGGCCCGCGCGCTGGTGGACCTGGCCGCCACCGTGCTGGCCGGTCCCGGGACGCCCGCGCCGCTGCCCGCGCTGCCCACGCCGCAGGCCGAGTCGGCGCAGCCGCCGCTGGCGGTGGACACGCCGTCGTGGGACCCGAGGTTCGGCGGGGTGCCCTCGCTGGGCCGCGAGGTGCTGGACCTGGAGGTGACCGCCGCGGCGCTGGCGGTGGAGCGGACCTCGTTCGCGCAGCGGGTGTCCGGGCGCGGCTGGCACGAGCACCCGTCGGCGCGCTCCGGCACGGCCGACGTGGACGTGCTGGTGGTGCACCGACCCGGCGAGCCCGACCCGGACGAGCTGCTGCTGGACCTGCTCGGCGGCACGGTGCGGCCCGAGCGGCTGCTGGTCTGCGTCGACGGCACGGCCCCGCCCGCGCGCGGGCACGCCACCGCCGTGCTCCAGCACGAGACGCCGCTGGGGCGCGGGGTCGCGCGGAACGGGCTGCTGGAGCGGTCCGGCGCCGAGTGGCTGCTGGTGGTGGACGCGGGCCTGCGGGCCTCGCGCCACCTGCTGGAGCGGCTGCTCGCGACGGCCGCGGACGTCGCGCACTGCCCGGTCGGCGACCCGGTGGAGGGCCTGGTCGGCGCGCTGCCGCCGGAGGAGCGCAGGCTGCGCCTGCTGCCCTACCTGGGCTCCGGCTACCTGGTGCGGCGGTCGGTGGTCGACGCGTTCGGCGGGTGGACCGAGGACCCGCTGCTGGACGGCTTGGAGGACCACGTCTTCTGGTTGCGGGTGGCGACCGGGGAGGTGCCCTCGGAGCTGGTCCAGCAGGTGCTGCTGCACCGGCACCGGCCCGACGTCCCGCTCCGGCCGCTGGACCTGCACCCGCACCGCACCTGGCAGCGGTCGCTGAGCGCGTGACCGGCGCGGCCGGGGGTCGGGCTCGGGAACCGGGCCGGCGGCCGGCCCCGGGGGTCGGCGGGGTCGGCGGGATCAGCGGGGTCAGCGGGGTCAGCGGGGGCGCTTGGCCAGCTCGCCGACGATCGCGTCGACCGCGCCGGGGGCCAGCAGGGTGTTGATGCCGGCCACCAGGCTGCGCTCGACCGCCTCGACCACCACCACGTCCTGCTCGGCCAGCATCCGGCCGACCTTGGCGGGGTCGGTGCCGACCAGGTCGCTGTGCACCATGGACAGGTCCGCGAACCCGCCGACCAGGTAGCTGCTCATGGTGAAGGCGAAGGAGTCCCCGATCAGGCCGACCTTCGGCGTCACCCCGCCCGACCCCCGCGGCTGGGTGAAGCGCTTGGGCTCCCGCAGGTCGTCCCGGACCGGGCGGCTGCGCACCGTCCCGCCGTCCGGGGCGAGGTCGTAGACCTGCACCGGGCGCTTCTGGGTGCGGCCGACCAGGGTGGGCAGATCGCCGGCCACCTGGGACACCTGCGCCTCAGTCTGCCGCCAGCGGGTGGTGGAGCCGGGCTGCACCGCCTCCGCGACCGCGCGGACCATCACCAGGCCGCCCTCGTGCGTCCAGTGCGTGTCGATCTTGTCGTAGACGGGGCGGCCGAGCCGCTCCCCCTCCGCCCGCAGCCCGGCGCGCAGGTCGAGGGCCCCGGTGTCGGGCACGAGCCGGCGCCAGAACTCGTCCCGCGCCGCGTCGTGGCACTTGCCGCCGAGGTAGCTCCCGGGCAGGTGCTCGGGCACCGCGGTGGCCTTGTTGGGCGCGACGACCAGCACGAACCGCCTGCCGGACGCCTCGACGCCCGCGCGCAGCGCGTTCAGCCCGCCGAACACCTCGTCCAGGGACTTGTTCGGCTGGCAGGCGGCCTGGACGTCGTAGCCGAGGTAGAGCCAGTTGTCCCGCCCCTCGACCACGACCGGGAACCCGCTGGCCCGGGGGATCTCCACGCCGGTGAGCGGCACGTCCTCGGCCTCCTGGTCCGGCACCAGGCCGGGCACCGGGCCCGTGTCGTGCTTCTCCCCGAACGGGTAGGGCTCGCCGAAGACGCCCCGGCTGACCCCGTCCGCGGCGGCCACGGCCCTGTCCCGCAGCGGGAGGTGGTCGGCCGCCCAGGAGTTGAGGCCGGTGAAGAAGCCCCAGCCGGCGGTGACCGAGGGGAACGGGGCCAGCTTCCGGTTCTCGAACTCGGCCGGGCGGACGCCGACCACGAGCAGCAGCAGGGGCACGCAGAAGAACGCGGTCGCCGCGATCAGCGCGCCGCGCTGGCGGTGGCTGTGGCGCGGTCGGTAGAAGACGTGCTCGCGGGGCAGGAACGACTCGGGCACGGCGGGGAGGCCCTTGGTCCGCTCACTGCTCATGCCCGGCAGGGTAGCCGGCCGCCGGCTCGCCCGTTCGGGGGTTGGCGGCACCGGCGCGTCCCGGGCGGGTGATCCGGGCAACCCCGCGGTGGTGCCCGACGTCCACCAACGGGTTCGCCGGGAGCGGCGCACCCCCGCGGGCGGCACGGGATCGCCCACCCGCGGCCCGAGCCCGTGGCGCACCCGCGCGCGGGCGGCGCGACGGACCGGTGGCCGGAGGAGCGGTGGAGAACGCTGTGACCCTCGTCACTCGACACAAGCGCATATTCGGCGTGGACCGTTCCCTCCCAGCGCCACCCGAGCAAAAGCGGGGCGGCGGATGTCCGCATTGAAGCCGCCCCACCGGCCTAGTCCCTATGGCGGATTGTCCGCTTGCCGTACGATCATTTTCACGTTGTACGGGCTGTGCCTGCTAGGGGGCCTCGGAACAAGAGGTAGGTGCGTCATGGATCTCGCTCTGAGCAAGGTGATCGAACTGCGCGAGAGCGGGTTCCAGTTCCTCCACCTCCGGGACGAGGACGGCCAGCTCGACCGCATCATGGCGTTCAAGCAGCGCCGCGGCTTCATCGACTCCATCCTGTTCTGGTCGGAGACCGAGGCCCGCGCGGGCCGGTTGCCCGCCGTCCGGGACAGCAAGCGCGCCGCTCAGGCCGTCTGGATCTACGAGGGCCCGTTGGTCGAGGCCGTTGACCGGTTGCTCGACCTGCCGGAGCCCGGCGCGCGGAACGCGCCCTCGCTGATGCGCAAGACGGCGTCGGACCTCGCGGTCGTGACCACGCTGCCGTTCAAGCTGAAGCTGCCCCCCGGCGCGATCGCCTAGTTCACCCTTCGTTAACGTCACCCGCCGCACACAAAATGCGGCGGGTAGTTGCTTTTCCGTTACGTTCCGTGATTATTGCGCAATTGCGTGGACTTTTTCCGGGGCAATACCCGGCGGTCCGCGAGGATGGCCGGCGCGGTGCGCGCGGGGGTGCACGCGGCGGGGGCACAAGGAATATTCACCCTCGTCGCGGCGAGACCAATCCCGATTCGTAAGCGAGCACCACGAGTTGCGCGCGGTCGCGAGCGGCCAGTTTCGTCATCACCCGGCTGACGTGCGTGCGGGCGGTCGCCGGGCTGATTACCAACTGCCCGGCGATCTCGTCGTTGGCCAGGCCGGCGGCCACCAGGACCAGTACCTCCCGCTCCCGCGCGGTCAGCTCGCGCAGCGCCCGGGGGTCGGGGCGGCGGTGCTCCGGGCGGCGCGCGAACTCCTCGATCAGCCTCCGGGTGACGCTCGGCGCGAGCAGCGCCTCGCCGGCCGCCACCACCCGCAGGGCGCGCAGCAGCTCCACCGGCTCGGTGTCCTTGAGCAGGAACCCGGACGCCCCGGCGCGCAACGCCTCGAACACGTACTCGTCGACGTCGAAGGTGGTCAGCACCAGGACCCGGACCCCGGGCAGCTCGGCGCAGACCCGCCTGGTCGCGGCGAGCCCGTCCGTGCCGGGCATCCGGACGTCCATGACCACGACGTCCGGGCGGTACTCCCGGGCCAGGCGCACGGCCTCCGCCCCGTCACCGGCCTCGCCGACGACCTCGAAGCCGTCCTCGGTGTCCAGCAGCAGGCGGAAGCCCGCCCGCACCAGCGCCTGGTCGTCCGCCAGGACCACCCTGATCACCACGAACCCCCCACGGTAGGACCGCCCGCACGGCGAACCCGGTGGCCGTCGGACCGGCCTCCAGCGTGCCGCCGAGCGCTTCGACGCGTTCGGCCATGCCCCGCAGCCCCGCGCCCGCGCCCTGCGCCGGCCGGTCCGCGCCCCCGGCGCCGTCGTCGGTGACGGTCAGCTCCAGGGCCCGCTCGGTGCGCCGGAACCCGACCACGACGGCGGTGGCGCCCGGCGCGTACCGCACCGCGTTGGTCAGCGCCTCCTGCACCACCCGGTACGCCGCCGCGCCCACGGAGGCGGGCACCTCGCCCGGGTCGCCCCGGACCACCGCCTTCGGCACGGGCGCCACCAGCTCGTCGAGCCGGTCGAGGCCGAGCACCGGGGCGGCGTCCCCGCCGGCGCGCAGGACGCCCAGGGTGGCGCGCAGGTCGTCCAGGGCGTGCCCGCTGGCCTCCTTGATGGCGCGCAGGGCCTTGACCGCCTCCTCGGGCCGGCGGTCCGCCACGTGCGCGGCGACGCCGGCCTGCACGTTGATCATGGCGAGGCTGTGCGCGACCACGTCGTGGACCTCGCGGGCGATGCGCAGCCGCTCCTCCTCCACCTGGCGGCCGCGCCGCTCGGCCAGGCGGGTCCGCCCCAGCGAGAGGACCGCGGCGGCGGGGGCGGCGATCAGCGGGCCCCAGTGGCCGGTGACGTAGAACAGCCACGTGGACGCCCCGGTGACCGCGACGACCGCGACCGGGAAGCGCCTGCGCCACAGCAGCGGCGCGAACGTCGCCGCGAACCAGACCCACGCAGGCCATGACATGGGCCGAAGGTACGGGACCGCGGGGTCGCCCGGCATCGGTCCGGAGGCGGCTCCCGCGGGTACGACGACCGTCGTAGGCCACCGGAGCGGGTGAACAAATCCACCTGGAGGGATTGCCGAGCTTGAACCGGTGCCCCGCATTGCGAAACTTTCCCGGCCATGAACCTCAGGAAGACCATCGCGGGGGTCACGGTCGCCCTCGGCAGCACCGCTGTCGTGCTCGGCCTGGGCGGCACGGCGCAGGCGGCCGACCTCGGCCTGGAGACGCGGCCGGACGTCGATGCCGAGCCGGGCAGGCTGGTGCGCGTGGGCGACGTGCTCCGCGTCGACACGAACGAACTGGCCGGGCACGTGCGGACGATCACGCCGCGCGACATCGGCCCGGAGGGCATCGGCGAGCACGTCCGCGAGGTCGTCCCGCCGCTGGCCGAGAAGGCCAGGCAGGGCCTGCCGGTCGAGCTCCAGGTGGACCTGGGCCGCTGACCGGCGGCCCGCCGGCGCGCACCGCCGGCGGGCCGACCACGAGCCGGAACGGTCCCGGCCCCCTCCCCCTCGGGTCGGGACCGTTCCAACCCCGTTCGACCCGACCCTGTTCGACCCGACCCCGTTCGACCCGACCCCGTTCGACCCGACCCCGTTCGACCCGACCCCGTTCGACCCGACGGCGAGCGACCACGGCGGGCGGCCCGGCGCACAGCCCCCGGCCGCGTCACGCGGGAGGGCGGCGCGACCGGCGGCGCACCGCGCGGCCACCCGGCCACCAGGCCCTCCGCCGCACCGCGCGGTCCGGCGGCGGCTCCCCGCCCGACCCCGGCCCCTAGCGACCCACCGCGTAGCCCTGGCCACCGCGCGGGTTGGCGGCGGCGCGCAGCAGGCCGTCACGGGCGTCCCTCGCCACCGCCGACAGGCGACCCAGCGCCCAGGGCCCCGCGTCCACCACGACGTGCCCGCGCTCGCGCAGCTCGTCGGCCCCGGCGAACCGCGACTCCACCACGACCTCGCCCGGCGTCCACGACCGCGGGTAGAACGAGCTGGGGAACGCGTTGGTGTGCCACATCGGCGAGTCGATCGCGGCCTGGAGGTTCATCCCGCCCGTGGTGTGCGCGAGCCAGAAGCCCAGCTGCCACTGGTCCTGCTGGTCGCCGCCGGGGGTGCCGAACGCCATCGAGGGCAGGCCGTCGCGCAGGGCCAGCGACGGGGACAGCGTGATCCGGGGCCGCTTGTTCGGGGCCAGCGAGTTCGGCAGCCCCTCGTCCAGCCAGAACATCTGCGCCCGGCTGCCCAGGCAGAAGCCCAGCGACGGGATGGCCGGGGACGACTGGAGCCACCCGCCGGACGGGGTGGCCGAGACGAGGTTGCCCCAGCGGTCGACCACGTCGACGTGCACGGTGTCGCCCTTGACCGACCCGGTGCGGGAGACGGTCGGCTCCCCGAGCGCACCGCCCTGCTCGCCGTCCGGGGCCACCGGGCCGCGCCGCACGTGCGCCGGGAGCAGCGGCGGCGCGCCGAGGGGTGAGCCGGGGCGCAGGTCGAGCGACGCCTCCCCGGTGACGAGCGCGCGCCGCGCGTCCGCGTACTCGCGGGACAGCAGCACGTCCAGCGGCACCTCGCCGTCCCCGTACCAGGCTTCCCGGTCCGCGAACGCCAGCTTCGCGCACTCCACCGCCAGGTGCACGGTCTCCGCGGTGGGCGCGCCGTCGGCGTAGGCCAGGTGGTCCGCGAAGCCCTCCAGCAGCAGCAACTGCTGGAGCAGCACGGGCCCCTGAGTCCACGCGCCGGGCTTCGCCACGGTCCACCGGCCGAACTCCACCGTCACCGCGTCCTCGTAGGACGCCTCCCACGTGGCCATGTCCTCGCCGGTCAGCACCCCGGCGTGGTCCGCGCCCGAGTCGTCGCGGAAGGCGGTCCGGCAGAACTCGTCCACGCGCGCCGCGACGAACCCCTGCGACCACGCCCGCCGCGCGGCCTCGATCTGCGCCTCCCGGTCCGACCCGGCGGCCTCGGCGGCGGCCAGCAGCCGCTCCCAGGTGTCGGCCAGCACGGGGTTGCGGAACCGCGAGCCGGCCACGGGCGGCTTGCCGCCGGGCAGCCACAGCTCGGCGGAGGGGGCCCAGTGCTCGCGGAACAGGTCGGCGACCGTCGAGACGGTGAACGACACGCGCTCCAGCACCGGGAACCCGTCGCGCGCGTAGCCGATGGCGTGGCCGAGCACGTCGCGCAGCGTCTTGGTGCCGTAGTCGCGCAGCAGCGTCAGCCAGCCGTCCCACGCGCCGGGCACGGTGGCGGCGAGCAGGCCGCTGCCGGGCACGAGGTCCAGGCCGAGGCCCCGGTAGTGGGCGGTGGTGGCCCCGGCGGGCGCCACGCCCTGCCCGCACAGCACCCGCGGCGACGTCTCGCCGGCCGCGGCGAACACCACCGGCACCTCGCCGCCGGGTCCGTTGAGGTGTGGTTCGACCACCTGGAGCACGAAGCCGGCGGCGACCGCGGCGTCGAAGGCGTTGCCGCCGTCCTCCAGGACGGCCATGCCCGCGCCGGAGGCGAGCCAGTGCGTGGACGCGACCATGCCGTGCGTGCCCACGAGTTCAGGGCGGGTGGTGAACATGGCCGCCAACGTACGTCGAGCGCCTCGCTTTTGTTACCCCCGCTAAGGAGATTGTCTGCTGAAGATCTACTGAAGTCGATGGTCGCTCATGCTTCGGCCGACGCGCCGCCGGCCCGGGTCGACCCGTGGTCGTATGCGGAGAGTGAGCCGGGTAGTCCCCCGGGTGTACCCGGGAACACCCCTCGCGGCGGACGCGGGCCCGCCGGGATCGGGGCACTGTCTTCAGCATGGAACTCGTCGTGATCCCGCTGCTGTTCGTGGGGCTGGCGCTGCTCGCGGCCGTGCCCCTGGTCGCCTTGCTGCACCTCTCGGAGGACCGGGGGCTGAACGACCGTTAACCTCCTCCCGTCGGTGGACAGGGAGGATGCATGGAGATCTCGGGTACCGCGGCGATCGTCACGGGCGGCGCGTCCGGGTTGGGCGCGGCGACGGCACGGGCGCTGGCCGCGCGCGGTGCGGCCGTGTACGCGCTCGACCTGTCGGTGGAGGCCGCGCCGGTCGTCGAGGGCGTGACCTACCTGACGGCGGACGTCACCTCGGAGGAGGACGTCCAGGCCGCCGTCGACGCGGCCGCCGGGTCCGGCGCGCCGCTGCGGGTGGTGGTGAACTGCGCGGGCATCGCGCCGTCGGCGCGGACCGCGGGCAAGGCGGGCCCGCACCCGCTGGACCTGTACCGCAGGGTGATCGACGTCAACCTGGTGGGGACGTTCAACGTGCTGCGGCTCGCGGCCGCGGCGATGGCGAGGACCGAGCCGCTGGCGGACGGGCAGCGCGGCGTGGTGGTCAACACCGCGTCGGTCGCGGCGTTCGACGGGCAGATCGGGCAGGTCGCGTACGCGGCGTCCAAGGCGGCGGTGGCGGGCATGACGCTCCCGGCGGCGCGGGACCTGTCGTCGGTGGGCGTGCGGGTGATGACCATCGCGCCGGGCATCGTGGACACGCCGATGCTGGCGACCGTGTCGGAGGAGTTCCGGGCCGGGCTGGCGGCCGGGGTGCCGTTCCCGAAGCGGCTGGCGCTGCCGGAGGAGTACGCCGCGCTGGTCCTGTCGATCGTCGGGCACGACTACCTGAACGGCGAGGTCATCCGGATGGACGGGGCGCTGAGGATGGCGCCGCGCTGAACCCGGCTCCCCCGGCCGGGTCGCTCCCGCCGCCTCAGAGGTCGCCCGCGAAGGGCAGGTCGTCCATGGCGTCCGAGGTCATCCACACCCGCAGGGCGTGGGTGGCCCGGACGTCGTCCTCGTTGTAGACCAGCAGGCGGTCGCGCTGCACGGGGTTCGGCGGGTGGCCGTCCATGCCCACCGCGTCGCGGTACCAGCGCATCGAGTTCTCGCCGCCCGCCTCCGGGTCGCGCCAGGTGAAGCCGGCCGCCGGGGCGATCGTCTTCAGGCCCTTGCCGTGGGCGCACAGGAACTGGTCCTGGACGATGCCGAACAGGTCGATCCAGGCGTCGGACTGGATGAACTCCTTCACCTGGGCGGTGGTCGGGATGCCGGGGCGGCCCTTGAACCGGGTGGCCGAGCCGAGCAGCCAGCGGTTCTCGGCCAGCTCGTTGTAGCAGTAGGCGCGGAAGGTCAGGCCCCGGGCGCGGGCGCGCAGCCGGACGTCGGTGAGCCAGCCCCAGAACTCGGCGAACGAGCGGGCCTCGTCGTCGCACGGCAGCGGTTCCCAGGTGGCGAACGCCCGGTAGCCGTGCGCCACGCCCACGTCCGCGCCGGACAGCAGGCAGCCCCACATGTAGGCGCCGAGGTCGCCGAAGCTCTCCATGTCGACGTCCACCTCCACGTCGGCGCGGGGGACGTCCATCCGCGACACGCGGCGCACCACGGTCAGGTCGCGCTGCCAGGCGCGGGCCAGGATCACCGCGTCCTCGTGGAGCATCCCGACCAGCGGGGTGACCGGGGTGCCCGGGTCCAGCTCGGCCAGCCGGTCGACCGTGGTGACGCCGACCTTGCGCAGGGCGGCGGCGTCCTCGCCGCGCACGACGAGGCTGACGTCCCCGGCCCGGCGCAGGTCCTCCTCGCACACCGGCCACCACGGGCAGCTGCGGCACTCGACGATGCGCGACGGCCTGGCCAGGGGCTCGGCGCCGGTGGCCGCCGCGGCGGCCACGGCCAGGCGGTCGGCGAAGCGCGAGTCGTACTCCGACAGGGCGGTGCGGCTGTTGGGCCAGTTCGGCGCCTCCAGGTCGTGCCAGACGACGACGTCGGCGTCCATGCCGACCACGCCGCCGGTCGCGCGGCCGCGCGCGGCGAACCCGGCCGCCTGGAGCTGGCGCTGGGCGTGGGCGAGGCGGAGCTGGTCGCGCGGCTGCGGGCGCACCTTGCGCAGCGGGTCGTGCCGGGAGCCGCCGGGCAGCGGGTGGGACAGCGGCGAGGTGCGGGCGCCCTGGCCGGGGTCGCTGACCTTGTGCCGGACCACGAGGACCGGCACGTAGCCGGTGGCCTCCCGGACCAGCAGGTCGATGCCGCCGCGCCGGCCGCCCACCGGGTCGCGCGGCAGGGCGGCGCCCCAGATGAACGGCACGCCCGCCGCCATCGCGGCGGCGGTCGCCCGCTCGCGGTCCGCCGCGGGGACGTCCTGCGGGACCTCCACCAGGTCGGAGCCGACGAACCGGCCCAGGGCCGCGGCCACCGCGCGGCGGTGCTCGCCGGCGTCGGCCCGGCGCTGTTGGCCGGTCGGGTCGGGCGGCGATTTCGGCGCGTCGCGCAGCGCGGGGTCGTGTTCGAGGTGCACCCGCCGCCGGCAACGAGTGACCACTCCGGCGTCGAGCTGCACCTGGGGAGTCACTGTTGCAGGGTAGGCCGCCGGGCACGTCCCCGTGCCGGCACCTCTCGGAGTCGAGTCGATCTTTTGCCCCGGCGGCTCTACTGTTTGCGGTGAGGAGGTGCCGCCATGGCGCGCGCGAAGGGCAAGGGGTTCACCCCGAGCAGGGCGAGGAACCTCGTGGGCGTGGCCAAGGTGCTGGCGCCCGCGCTGATCCCGGTGGTCATGCCGATCGCCGTCCGCACCGCCGCCCTGGTCAGCGACCGCTACGACCACTACCGGGCCTCCCGGCTGGGCGTGCCGGTCGACCAGCTGACCAGGTACTCGGGCCGCGGCGCGGCGCTGCACGCCCGGATCACGGGCTTCGACGAGGCCCTGGAGCAGGTGCGGGAAAGCGACCGGGGCTACGTGGAGACCACCGAGCGGCGGCTGGGCCAGCTGCTGGCGGCCGTGCGCGCCTCGGAGCGGATGCCCCCGGCGCGGCGCCGGGCCGCGCACCGCGCCGTGTCGGCCGACCTGGACGGGTTGGAGGCCGAGCTGCTCACACGCCTCGGCGTATGAGCCGCTTGACCAGGCGCAGGGCCTTCTCCTCCGGGTCCTGCGGCTGGAGCACCTCCTCGATGACCTCGGCGACCCGGGCCTCGCGCCGGATCAGCGGGTCGCTGCGCAGGTCGCGGGCCAGGGCCACGCACAGGCCGATCATCACCACCAGGAACGGCAGCGCGGCGATGATGGTCAGGTTCTGGAGGCCGGTGAGCCCGTTCGAGCCGCCGACCAGGAGCATCACCGCGGCCACCGCGCCGGTCAGCACGCCCCAGAAGACCACGACCGCCTTGGCCGGGCGGATCGAGCCGCGCTGGGAGAGCGTGCCCATCACGACCGAGGCGGCGTCCGCGCCGGAGATGAAGAAGATCGCCACCAGCACGATGACCACCACGCTCGCCGCGGTGGCCAGCGGGAAGCCGTCGAGCAGGGCGAACAGCTGACCCTCCGGGGTGGCGGCGCCCACCAGGCCGGCGCCCTCGCGCTCGGCGAAGACGGCGGTGCCGCCGAACACGCAGAACCACATCAGGCTGACCAGGCTCGGCACGCCGACGACGCCGGTCACGAACTGGCGGATCGTGCGGCCCCGGCTGATCCGGGCGATGAACACGCCGACGAACGGCGTCCACGAGATCCACCACGCCCAGTAGAAGATCGTCCACCCGGCCAGCCACTCCTGGGTGGCGTCGCCGCCGACCGCGGCCGTGCGGCTCGCCATGTCGGCCAGGTCGCGGAAGTAGTCGCCGATCGCGGCGGGCACCAGGTTGAGCACGAACACCGTCGGGCCGACGACGAACACGAACACCGCGAGCACCACCGCCAGCACCATGTTGGTGTTCGACAGCCACTGGATGCCCCTGGCCACGCCCGACACCGCCGAGGCGACGAACGCCGCGGTCAGCACCGCGATCACGCCCACCAGGACCGCGTTGCCCGCGCCGCCCAGCCGGCCCGCGGCGCGCAGGCCGCTGCCGATCTGGAGCGCGCCGAGCCCGAGCGAGGCCGCCGACCCGAACAGCGTCGCGAAGATCGCCAGCACGTCGATGGCCCGGCCCGCACCGCCCGCGGCGCGCCCGCCCAGCAGCGGCGTGAACGCCGCGCTGATCAGCTGGCTGCGTCCCCGCCGGAAGCTGCCGTAGGCGATGGCCAGGCCGACCACCGCGTAGATCGCCCACGGGTGCAGGGTCCAGTGGAACAGCGTGGTCGCCATCGCGGTCTGGACGGCCTCGTCCGTGCCGCCCGGGACGGTGCCCGGCGGCGGCGACGCGAAGTGCGTCAGCGGCTCGTTGACCCCGTAGAACATCAGGCCGATGCCCATGCCCGCGCTGAACATCATGGCCACCCACGAGACGGTCCGGAACTCCGGCTCCTCGTCGTCGCGGCCGAGCGGGATGCGGCCGTAGCGGCTCACCGCCAACCACAGCGCGAACACCACGAACCCGGACGCGGAGAGCACGAAGGCCCACCCCAGGTTGCCGATCACCCAGTCCAGGACCGACCGCGCCACCCGGCCGAGGGACTCCGTGGCGAACACGCCCCACCCGATGAACGCGAGCGCGATGGCGGCGGCCACCCCGAAGACCACGCGGTCGGTCCGCCCGACGCGGTCGGCCGCGGGCGGGGTCTGCCGAACCGGTTCGACCGAGGCTGCCACGTCGGACTGCTACCCCGTCCGGCCCAGTCCAAACCACCCTTCGGCGGCATGGGCTCACGCCGGCGGGCCCCGACCTCCTAGGCTCTGGGGCGTGACCAGACGGCCTGCCCCGACCCGCTTCGCGCGGGCCGTGCTGCTGGCCGTCACCTCCGCGGCGCTGAGCGTCACCGCGCACGGCGCCGCGGGCGGTGAGCTCACCGAGTTCGCGGGCGCGCTGCCGCTGACGCTGCTCATCGCGTTCGCGGGCACGGCCCTCGCCGAGCGGGGCCGCACCCCGTGGACGATCCTGGCCACGCTGGGTCTCGCCCAGCTCGCGCAGCACGCGTTGGTCAACCTCGGCCACCAGGCCCACGACCGGTCCGGCCCCGGGTTCGACCCGGTGGCGATGACCGCCGCGCACGCGGTCGCCGTGCTGCTGACCGGCCTGCTGCTGGCCCACGCCGACGCCACGCTGCGCGCCCTGGCCACGGCCGCGGCCAGGCTGCTGCCGGTGCTGCCGGCGGTGCTCGCACCGGTGGAGCCGCCCCGGCCGCCGGCCCCCGTCCCGGTGCCGGACCGGCTGGTGTCGGTGCTGCTCAGGCGCGTGCACGGCCGCCGCGGACCACCACCGCTCCTGATCCCCCGAGTCCCCTGACCCTCCGGTCCTCCAGGAGCAACAACTCCATGTCGACACATCGTTCCGCGTTCGCGAAGGCGGGCGCGGCGCTCGCCACCGCCGGTTTCCTCGCGCTCTGCACCGCCGGCGTCGCCTCCGCGCACGTCACGGCGTCCACGCCCGCGCCCGCCAAACAGGGCGGCTACAGCAAGGTGACCCTGCGGGTGCCCAACGAGCGCCCCGACGCGGGCACCGTGAAGCTCGAACTGACCCTGCCCGCCGAGTACCCGCTGGCCTCGGTCAGCACCAGGCCCGTCCCGGGCTGGAAGGTCGAGGCGGTCAAGGAGAAGCTGGCCACGCCGGTGGAGAGCCACGGCCGCCAGGTGACCGAGGCCGTCCGCACGGTGGTCTGGACCGCCGAGCCGGGCACCCGCATCGAGCCCGGCCAGTTCAACGAGTTCGACCTGTCCGTCGGCCCGCTGCCGGACAACACCGAGCAGCTCCTGCTGCCGACCAAGCAGACCTACGACAGCGGCGAGGTCGTGGACTGGAACGCCCCGCCGCCCGCCGAGGGCGGCGAGGAGCCGGAGCGCCCCGCGCCGGTGCTGAACCTGGTCGCGTCCGACGGCGACGACCACGGCACCGCCACCACGGCCGCCGAGGCGTCCACCGAGACGTCCTCGGAGGACGGCCACGCCACCGCCGCCGGCGCGACCGACGACACCGCCCGTTGGCTGGGCGGCGCGGGTCTCGCGGTCGGCGCGCTCGGCCTCGGGGTCGGCGCGGGCGCCGTGCTGCGGTCCCGCCGCTCGGGCAAGCCGACGGCATGAGGCGCGTCGTCTCGCTGCTGCTGACCGGCCTGGTCGCGGGCGCGGTGGTGCTCGGCACCGCCACGCCCGCGCTCGCCCACAACGTGCTGATCAGCAGCGACCCGAAGGACGGGTCGTCGGTGGAGGCCGGTCCGGCCGCGATCACGCTGACCTTCGACCAGCCGGTGACCGGCGGGGAGGGGTTCAACACGATCAGCGTCACCGGGCCGGAGGGCACGCGCTGGGAGGCGGACGGCGAGCCGACGGTCAAGGACACCTCGGTCACGTTCCCGCTGCGCCCGCTGGGCCCGGCCGCCGAGTACGCGGTCAGCTACCGGATCCTGTCCGCCGACGGGCACCCGGTCAGCGGCTCGCTCAGGTTCACCCTGAGCAAGGCCGGTGACGGCACCCCCGCGCCCGCCACCACCGGGTCCGCGCAGGGTTCGGCGCCGGAGTCCGGTGGCGGTGGCGGCCTGCCCATCTGGGTGTGGATCGCGGGTGCCGTGGTGCTGCTCGCGGGCGGGGTGTTCTTCGCCCTGCGGGGCGGTGGCGAGCAGCGATGACGGTGAACCGGACCACCGCTCCCCCCACCAGGTACTGGGTCGTCGGCGGGCTGCTCGCGGGCGGCGTCGCCGGCGTGCTGCTGGGCCTGTGCCTGTCGACCACCCCCGAGGTGGTCGGCGTCGCCGAGCCGGGAGCGGTGGTCCGGTTCGGCCACCCGGTCGTCCGGGTGCTGCTGGACCTGGCCGCCACGATCGTCGTCGGGCTGTCGCTGCTGCCGAAGCTGCTGGGCTTCAGCCGGCCCGCCATGACCGAGCCGGTGATGCGCCTGGCCCGGCCGGCCGCCGTGGTAGCGGCGGCGGTGTGGGCGTTCACCGCGCTGCTGTCGATCGTCATCAGGGCCTACGAGACCAGGCCGGACGTCGAGCTGACCATGACCATGGTCGTGGACTACGTGCGGCGGGTCGGCGCCGGGCAGGGGCTGCTGTTCAGCGCGGTGTGCGCGCTGGTCTACCTGTGGATCGGCGTGCTGGCGGTGCGCAAGGGCGAGTCGGTGCCCGCCGAGCTGCGCATCCTGATCGCCATGTTCGGCCTGCTGCCGCTGCCGGTGACCGGTCACGCGTCGAACTGGAAGTACCACGACTACTCCATGATCTCGATGGAGCTGCACATCCTGGGCGCGGCCGCGTGGACCGGCGGGTTGGCCGCGCTGGTGGTCCTGGTGGCGCACCGGCGCGGGCTGCTGGCCGAGGCGCTGCCGAAGTTCTCCAGGCTGGCGACGGTGTCGCTGGTGCTGGTGTCGGTGACCGGGTTGTTCAACGGGGTGCTGGAGCTGGCGCTCAACCCGGTGATCACGCTGCCGGGCTCGCTGTTCACCACGTCGTACGGGTTGGTGCTGGTGGGCAAGGTGGTGTGCGCGGCGGGGCTGGCGGTGCTGGGCGCCCGCATCCGGTGGCGGCTGCTGCCCCACATCGCCCAGCACAAGCCGACCGCCGTGGTGGGGTGGGCGGCGTTCGAGCTGGTGGTGATGGGGGTGGCGTTCGGGTTGGCGGTGGTGCTGTCGCGGGCGCCGGTGGCGTGAGCGGGGCTGGTCGCCACCGCCTTTTCCCCACGGAGAGCCCGGTCAGGGCGCGGAGCCGTGAGACGGGTGGGAGCAGGTGTTCCAGCACCCGGTGGCCGATCGAGGTGCGGACGTTCGAGCCGGGCCGGTGACGTCGGCGAGGCGCTGCGCTCGAACGTGGTCATCCGACGGCGTGGGAGGCGATCGCCGAACCCAACCACGGCGACGCGCGCTTCGACTGGACCGACCGCGAGACCTGGGCACCCGCGCTGGAGGGCGTCGAGCGCGTGTACCTGATGGCGCCGCACGAACTGCCGGTCGAGCCGGACTTCGTGCGCGAGGCCGTCGAGCGGGGTGTCCGGCGGCTGGTGCTGCTGTCCAGCCGGGGCGTCGTGGAGATGCGGGACGAGCGGTTGCTCGCGGCGGAGGCCCTGGTCTCGGGCTCCGGCGCGGACTGGACCGTGGTGCGGCCGGACTGGTTCGACCAGAACTTCGACGAGGGGTTCTTCCGGCCCTCGGTGGTGGCGGGCGAGCTGGTGCTGCCGCTGGGCGACCACGTGCTGGGGTTCGTCGACGCCGACGACATCGCGGCGGTGGCCGTGCGCGCGCTGACCGAGGACGGGCACGAGGGCCGCACCTACGAGCTCAGCGGGCCGGAGCTGCTGTCGTTCCCCCGGGCCCTGGGCCTGATCACCGAGGTCACCGGGCTCGACGTCCGGTTCCGGGGCACGGCGGACGACTACCGGGAGGTGGTGCCCGCCGACCTGGCCGACGCGCAGGTCGCGGCCTGGGAGGCGTGCGGCGACTCGGAGCTGACCGACACCGTCGAGCGCGTCACCGGCCGGCCGCCGAAGGACTTCCGGCGGTACGTCGAGCAGGCGTGGGAAGGGGGCGCGTGGCGGGAGGGGCGTCGGTGAGTGGCCTGTTCAGCGCGCCGAGCTGCGTTCGGCGCCCTAGTCGGCGATCAGTCGCCGTGAAGGATCGGCGCGCAGTTTGGTGAGCTCGGTCACTGCTCGGCGGCCGCGCCGGTCCAGTTCGGCGGCGTCGATCCAGCCGTTGGCGAAGTAGCGGTAGTCCTGGGCGAGCTTGACCAGTTCGGCCAGGTAGTCGGCGGAGCGGCGGCGGCGCTGCTCGTCGAACGAGGCGAGCAGCGGCAGCTGGGTGTCGACGACCTCGTCGATCAGGCGGGCGGCCTTGAGGGCTCGTCTCGCGCGCCGGCGCTTCACACCCGGCAGGTTTCCGACCACGTCGCCCCCGTCCCGCAATCCCGTCGTTGCCTTGGTCGCACCACGGGCCACGAGCGTTACCGGTTCGTTCCCCCACGCCCCCGCCTTCAGCGGTATGGCGTCCAGGGCGTCGTGGTGTCGCCCGCGCGCAACGCCTTGAGCCGGGCCTTCAGCTCCGGGCCCACGTCGGGGTGGCTGCGCATGATCGGCAGCACGCTGGTGGTCAGCTTCAGCTCCCTGACCTGGCGCAACACCTCGAACCCGGCCCACCGGACGACGTCGAAGCCGTACTCGTCGGCCAGCTGCCGGTACCACTCACCGGAGTGCCCGAAGCGGGCGACGCCGACCGGCAGGGTGCTCAGGTCCCACTCGCGCGGACCGATGCTGGTGGAGTCGAAGTCGCAGATCACCGGCCCGGACGGGCTGGGGATGAGGTTGCCCAGGTGCGCGTCGCCGTGCAGCACGCCCTGGGGCAGCACCGTCCGCAGGTCGACCAGGCGGTGCTCCAGCTCCGCGACCCGGTCCTCCAGGAACCGGCGGTCGTCGTCGGCCAGCTCCTCGGCGTCGGCGATGCGCCTGCGCACGTCGTCCAGCGGCGCCCACCGGGGCAGGGCGAACCCGGGTTCGGGCAGCGCGTGCACCTGGCGCAGCACCCGCCCCAGGTCGCGGCCGTCGACGGGAGGGCCGGACGCGGGCACGGTGTGCCAGACGGTGGCCAGGTGCCCGTCCACGGCCAGCGGCTGGAGGACGTCCTCGACCAGCCGCACCGCGGGCACGTCGTGGGCCGCGAGCCACCGCGCGACCTCGACCACCTTGCGCGCCCGGTGGCGCAGGTTCATCGACCCGACGATCCGCACCACGACCCGGTCGCCGGGCAGCTCGAACACGGCGTTGCTGGTGAACTTGACCAGCCGCGCGCCCCGGTGCGACAGGCCCAGCCGGTCGCACAGCCGCCGCAGCACGCCGGTCAGCGCGGCGTGGGTGAACCTGCCGTCCAGGTCCGCGCGCCGCGGCTCAGGCAGCGCTGTCGCTGCCGGTGAACCTGGCGACGCGTTCGGCCAGTTCGCGGGCATTGGGGTTGTTCCGGCGCTTCTCGGCCTCGTGCAGGAGCGGCTTCATCCGGTCCTTCGTCCGCACGGACTTGAGCCCCTCGGACAGGTCGATGGCCTGCCGCCCGAGGCGGGCGCCGTGGTCGATGTCGCCGTCGAGCAGGTGGTTGATCGACAGCGAGGTGAGGTTGAACGACCGGCTGCGGCTCATGTCCTCGCCGTAGCCGCTGATCGCCTTGGTCAGGGCGGGGATCGCGGTGCGCGTGTACTTCTTCGCGTCGACCATCTGCGCCAGTTCGGTGTGGACCGTGCCGATCATCGCGGACAGGTCGTTGGAGTCGAAGAACTTGGCCCAGGCCGGCGCCTCGCCGATGTTGGCGCGGGCGAACTCGTCGCGCGCCCGGCCGAGCAGCTTGAGCGCCTGGTCGTCGGAGCCCATCTTCGCGTAGGCCCACGCCTCGTTGGCGCAC
This sequence comes from Saccharothrix lopnurensis, assembly GCF_042658445.1. Lineage (NCBI taxonomy): Bacteria > Bacillati > Actinomycetota > Actinomycetes > Pseudonocardiales > Pseudonocardiaceae > Saccharothrix > Saccharothrix lopnurensis. The sequence goes on from NZ_JBHSQO010000002.1 coordinate 327,461, forward strand.
AGGATGCCCACCGCGAGCTCCGAACCGGAGTTCTGCGCGGCCAACTGGCCCAGCTGGAACACCTTCAGCGCGTCGTCCGGCGCGTCCTGGTGCAGGTAGACGCGGCCCATCCGGTACAGGATGTTGGCGACCAGCTCTTCCTTCTTGCCCTGCTTCGCGAGCCCGAGCGCCTGGCCGAAGTGGTTGCGGGCCGAGTCGTACAGGCCGGTGTCGAAGGACGTCCAGCCGGCGAGGTTGTGCAGGTCGGCGAGGGCGACGTAGAGGCGCTCCTTGACCAGCTCGCTGGCGTTGGCGCCGAGCATCTGCTGGCCCCACGAGAGCTGGGCGACCACGGCGTCGCGGCACGAGCCGCCGCCGTACTGGTAGTCGAGCGTGCGCAGGGCCCGCGTGGCGGCCTCCACCTGCCGGACGTCGGTCATGCCGATGCGTCCGGGGGCCGGTGTCTGCGCGGGCGATGAAGCCCAAGACCCGGAGTCCGTACCGAACACGGCCGCGCCCACGGTGATGGCGGCGGCGTGCGCGAGGAACTTCCTTCGCTTCACCGACTCGTCCTCCTCAGAATGGGGTGCCTCCGCCGTGGCGGCCACCCGCACTGCCGTGGCCTCGTCGTAGGCGAGGCCCATGTATCCCCTGGGGACACCCAAGCCCTGGGCGATCCGCGCGAGGACGTCGTAGGCCATGACCTGGCGTCCCTTGAGGATCTCCGAGACCTCGGACTGCGACTGGCCCGTCAGCGCCGCGATCTGGCGCTGCGACACGCCGTGCCGGCGGAGCAGCCGGTAGACCGTGCTGATCTCGCGCCTGGCCAGCGCGTCCCGCATCTCCTGCTGGTCCCAGACGTCTGGTGTAACAGGAGAGCTCGGCGAACCGATGGTGTTCAATTGCGCCCCCTCACAGTCCTTTGGGCGTCAACGGCAGAGTAGGGGACTCCCCCAACCCCGAGAAGTACCGATCGGTGAGGCTGATCGGCCCTGCCGAACTCCGCTGACCGTTCACCGTGGATCGACCACCGGCCAGCGCTGTGACGTCCCGCTCCGACCCCAATCATCGCAATCTGGGTTCCGGTGAGCGAACGAGCACGGAGAGGAAACGTCGTGGAGCTGTTCGAGCGGGCGATGACCACCCCGGGTCGATCCGCGCGTGCCGCCACGACGTCCGCCCCGGCCCCGGCCCCGGTGCCCACGCGAGGGCCGGCCGACGTCGGCTCCGGGTGGCGCGGCACGACCGGGCAGCGCCACTGGTGGCGGGTTCGGTGCAGTGACGTGGTCGACCGGGAGCGCTGCCTCACCGTGCTGGTCGACCGGGGCCGCGTGGTCCTGGTCGGTCCGCCCGGCGAGACGGCGGTGCTGTCGGCCGATCAGCTCGTACAGCTCAGGGCCGCGCTACGCGAGGCCGCCGAACAGGCGGAAAGGTGACGGTGACGTTTCGGTGGACGAGATCCTCGGACAGGTTCTTCGCAACGCGGTGTGGGAACGCCTGGACCTGCTCACCGAGCTGGCCAACGAGGCCGACGCCCCGTCCCTGCTGTCGGTGGCCCGCTCCGAGCTCCCCCGGCTGACCGAGGGGTGGCGGGCCCTGCTCGCCGCGCACGAGCCGGACGAGAAGGGCAACTGCCCCGAGTGCTCCGGGCGGTGGCGGCAGCAGAAGAGCCCCTGCTCGGTGTGGCGCGCCGCGTACGAACACCTGGTCGCGGGCGGTTTGGCCCCGCGCCCGGCTCGGCACCTCCGCTCGGCGCCGGTGACGCCTCCCGTCACCCGGTCGCGCCGCGGGGTGATCGCCCGAGCCCACTGACGGGCGGACCCGACCTCGTCGTTCCCCCGACGCGACCAGGTCGAGCACCCGCCTACTGGCCGGCGGTCCGGGACGTGCGAACCCCCGACCGCGACGAACGGACCGCCGGCCGGCCGAAAAACCACACAACTCAACAGACATCCGCGGGCCGGTGTTGTGCTCACCTTCCCTCCCCGACCGGCACTGGTCCGCGGGCACCACATCGGCCCCGATGTCCGCACCTCCCGCGCGGACATCGGGGCCGGTTCCACGTCCGGCCGGTTCGTCGGTGGACGAAGTTGTGGTTTCGGTGCGACGAGCGACCGTTTTCGAGCGACGGGCGGTCGCGGCGTCCCGCGATGCGGGAGCGCTAGCGGTGGGTCCCGGTGCGCCAGGTCAGGTACGAGGTCAGGCGGGGGAACAGCCGACCGCCCACCTCGAACGCCTTCAGCTGCCACGGGAAGACCACCTCGTCGCGCTCCCGCTCGACCGCCCCCGCGATCCGCGCCGCCACCTGCTCGGGTGACGCGGTCGGGATGAGCCGGGCGACGACCGGGATGCGCTCCTCCGCGCCGGGGTTGTTGGCGAAGTACCGGCTGCTCACCTTGCCCGGGATCACCTCGGTCACGCCGACGCCCGTGCCGCGCAGGTCGAGCCGGAGCGCGGCGGTGAGCCCGCGCAGGGCGTAGCGGGAGGCGGCGTAGCCGGTGGCGCCGGGGATCGGCAGCCGGGACACCGGCGAGTTCACCACGACCACCCGCCCGCTGCCGCGCGCCCGCATACCGGGCAGGAGGGCCCTGGTCAGGTGCAGCGCCGCGCCGAACGGGAGGGCGATCATGCCGGCCAGCTCCACGGCCGGGGTGTCGTCGAGGAACAGCCAGCGGCCGACGCCCGCGTTGTTGACCAGCACGTCCGGCGGCCCGTACTCGCGCAGGACCCGGGCGGCGAGCGCGGCGACCTGGTCGACGTCCGCGAGGTCGGCGGGCAGCGCGGCGGCGCGGCCGCCGGTCGCGGTGATCCGCTCGACCTGCTCGTCGAGCGCCGCCGCGCCGCGGGCCACGAGCAGCACGACCGCGCCGCGGTCCGCGAGCGCCCGCGCGGTCGCCAGTCCGATGCCCTGCGACGCGCCCGTCACCAGGACGGTCCTGCCGGTCACCCTCACGCCTGTCCCCCTCACGCCACCGAGCGAACCCGGGTCACGAACGCGGCCGCGCACAGCGTGGCGGCCGCCGAGGCGGCGAACAAGCCGCGGTAGCCGCCGAGCGCGCCGAGCAGCGCGGTGGCCAGCAGCGGGGCCACGACCTGCGGCAGCGAGTTCGCGATGTTGAGCACGCCCAGGTCCTTGGCCCGGTCCGACGCGGCCGGCAGCACCTGGGTCAGCAGGGCCAGCGCGACCGCCCAGTAGCCGCCGAACCCGAGGCCGAGCAGCGGGGCGGCGACCAGCGCCGCCACCCACGTCGGCCAGGCGACCAGCAGCAGCGCCGCCACCACCATCACGCCGGCCGCCGCCAGCACGTAGGGCCGGCGGCGGCCGGTGCGGTCCGAGTGCGCGCCGAACCACCACGCGCTCGCGGCCAGCGCGACGCCGTAGAGCAGCATCAGCACCAGCAGGCCGTCCTCGGGCGACGGGTGGCGCACCACGTCGTCGAGGAAGTACAGCAGGTACAGGGTGCCGAACGCGTTCCCGAGGTTGATCATGAAGTGCGTGCCCCACGCCCAGGCGAAGTCCGGGTGCGCGCGCGGCGAGACCCACAGCTCGCGCGGGCGCAGCGGGGGCCGGTGGGCCACCGGCAGCCGCGCGTCCGGCGTGACCAGCACGAACACCAGCGCGCCGACCAGCACGACCGCGGCGCACGCCAGGTAGCCCGCGCCCAGGCCGGTGACCAGCACGGTCACCACGACCGCGCCCAGCACGGTGCCGAGCATCTGCGAGACGCCGACCAGCCCGCCGACCCTGGCCCGCTGCCGCACCGGCACCCGGTCGGGCACCGCGGAGGTCAGCGAGGCGAGCATCCCGTTCAGGCCGGCCTGCACCAGGCACCACCCGAGCGCCACCACCGCGACCGACCCCGCCGCGACCGACCCCGCCGAGGCCAGCACGACCAGGCCGACCGCGCCGACCAGCGCGCCGGCCAGGGTCCACGGGTGCCGCCTGCCGAACCGGGAGGTGGTGCGGTCCGAGGCCAGGCCGACCAGCGGGTTCGCCAGCAGCGCCACCACCGCGCCCACCCCGGTGACCAGCCCGAACACCGCCTCCTTGGCCCCGGCGTCGAGCAGTTCGGCCTGGCGCGGCAGCAGCACCTGGATGGGCGCGTAGACGGCGAGCCACAGCCCGAGGTTGGCCAGGAACAGCCATGCCATCCACGACCGGCGGACCGGGGTGACCGGCTCGGCCAGCGCCTCGGTGCTCACCGCCGGACCCGATCGCGGTACCACCCGAAAGAGGCGCGCGGGGTGCGCTCCAGGGTCTCGTAGTCGACGTGGACCAGGCCGAACCGCTGCGAGTACCCGGAGTCCCACTCGAAGTTGTCCATCAGGGACCACACGAAGTAGCCGCGCGCGCCGGCCTCCAGCGCGGCGTCCGCGTGCGCGGCCAGGTACCCGATCCGCTCGGTGTCCTCCGGCGAGTGCTCGTAGCTGCACCCGCTCTCGGTCACGTAGATGGGCGGCAAGTCGACAAAGCGATTCCGCAACACGGAGATCATCTCGGTCAGCCCGGCGGGCACCACCGGCCAGCCGAACCCGGTCCGCGGGTACTCGGGGATGTCGACCAGCTCGAACGGCAGCGGGTTGCCCGGCGAGGGGGCGCGCACCCGCGTCGGGTTGTAGTAGTTCACCCCGTAGAAGTCGAGCGGCGCGGACGTCACCGCCAGGTCCCCGTCCCGCACGGGCATCCGCTCGGCGAGCCGGTCGGGGTAGCGGCCGGCCAGCAGCGGGTCGGCGAACAGCCAGTTGTGCAGGTCGGCGTAGGCGTCGGCGGCCGCCGGGTCCCCGTCCGCCCAGACGGGCGTGTGGTTGTTCGCGGTCCCCACGGCACGCGCCCCGGCCGCGCGCAGCGCCCCCACCGCGAGCCCGTGCCCGAGGTTGAGGTGGTGCGCGGCGGGCAGCGCGTCGAACAGCAGCGACCGGCCCGGGGCGTGCTGCCCGATCGCGTGACCCAGCAGGGTGACGATGGCCGGCTCGTTGACCGGGATCCACATCGCCACCCGGTCGACCAGCCGGTCCGCCACGGTGGTCGCGTAGTCGGCGAAGCGCCGCGCGGTGTCCCGCTCCAGCCAGCCGCCCGCCTCCTCGACCTCGACCGGGGTGTCCCAGTGGTACAGCGTGACGACGGGCGCGATGCCCGCGGCCAGCAGCTCGTCCACCAGCCGGTCGTAGAACCCCAGGTCACCGGCCAGCACGCGGGGCCAGGAGATCGAGAACCGGTAGGCGCCCACGCCGAGCGAGCGCAGGAGGGCGACGTCCTCGCGGTAGCGGTGGTAGTGGTCGCAGGCGACCGAGGCGTCCCGGCCCCCGAGCGCGGGGAACGCGTCCCACACCGACGGCCGCCGGCCCGCCGCGGTGAACGCGCCCTCGACCTGGAACGCCGACGTCGACACACCCCACAGGAACCCGTCGGGCAGGGTCACGCGCGCCTCCAAACATGAAAGTGATTCGGATCGTAGGCGTGTTGCGCCGCGAAGTGAAGTGCGGAAGCCCGTGAACGGGCACTATGGAAGCCCGCAGTCCAGCCCGCAGGAGTCGCCGTGACCAGTACGACCCCGCTGCGCCGCCAGCCGGTGCAGCAGCGCAGCGCCAAGCGCGTCGAGCGGATGCTCGAAGCCTGCGCCCAGCTCATCGAGGAGGTCGGCTACGACGGGGTGACCACGACACTGATCGCCGAACGCGCGGGCGTGGCGGTCGGCTCGCTGTACCAGTTCTTCCCGGACAAGCGGGCCGTCGTGCAGGCGCTGACCCTGCGCAACCTGGAGAAGTTCATCCAGACGGTGGACGGCAGGTTCGGCTCGACCACCCTGGAGCACTGGTGGGACGCCGTCGACTCGATCTTCGACGTCTACGTCCAGATGCACCGCGAGGTGCCCGCGTTCTCCCGGCTGCACTTCGGCGACGTGGTCGACATGCGGCTGCTGGACGACCGCCGCGACAACAACACCGTCATCTCCGACCGCATCTCCGAGATGATCTCGACCAAGTTCGACATCCCGCTCGACGAGATCCAGCTGCCGATCTCGATCGCGGTCGAGGCCGCGGACGGCGTGCTGAACCTGGCCTTCCGCCGGGACGCCGCGGGCGACCCGAGAATCCTGGACGAGGCCAAGGTCCTGGTCCGGGGCTACCTGTCCACCCGGATGCCCGACCAGCCGGACACCCGACCGGCCTGATGCGCCCGACTAGCCGAAGCACCGCCCCTCGCCCCGGTAGGTGGGCACGGTCCGCTCGACCACGTCACCGCGCACGAGGTGGTAGTGGGTGAACCGCTCGGCCAGCTCCCCCGCCTTGGCGTGCCGGAGCCACACCCGGTCGCCGGGGCGCAGCGAGTCCGCCGCCCGGCCGACGACCGGGGTCTGCACCTCGCCCGCGCCCTCCAGCGGCAGCAGCCTCAGCCCCGCCGGCAGGTAGGGGGTGGGCTGCCGGTCGGCGGTCGCCGTGCCCGACGCGACGTACCCGCCCGCGAACAGCGTGGCCACCCCGGAGGCCGGCCGGCGCACCACGGGCAGCGCGAACAGCGCCGCGGGCCTGGGCCGGAACCCGCGGTAGCCGTCGAACAGCGTCGGCCCGACCAGCCCCGACCCGGCGGCCAGCTCGGTCACCGACGGGTCCGCGGCCGTGACCTCCAGGCTGCCCGTGCCACCCCCGTTGACGAACTCCAGCTCGGCGACCCGGCGCACCGCGCGCACCGCCGCCGCGCGCCGCTCGACCAGCTCGTCCCCCGAGTGCCGCTGCATCCAGCGCAGCACCGCGCCGCGCAGCGGCCGGCCCGGCGGCCGGTCGCCCAGCCCGGCGATCTGCCCCTCGTAGGCCATCACGCCGACCAGCCGGAACCCCGGCCGCCGGACGATCTCCGCGGCCAGCCGGCCCGCGTCGCGCGCGGTGTGCACGGGCGAGCGCCGGGGCCCCACGTGCAGGCCGGGCACCGGGCGCCAGGACACGTCCAGCTCCAGGCAGACCCGGATCTCGGGGTGGCCCGCGCTCAGCGCGGCCCGCACCACGTCGAGGTGCTCGACCGAGTCCACCACCACGCTGACCCGCGCCCGCGCCCGGTCGTCCGCGGCCAGCCGGCGCAGCGCCTCGGCGTCCACGGTCGGGTAGGCCACCAGCAGGTCGTCGGCCAGGTCCTCGTCCGACAGCCACAGCGCCTCGGGCAGCGAGTAGCACATCACCCCGGCGTACCCGGGCCGCGCGAGCACCCGCTCCAGCAGCGCCCGCACCCGCACGGACTTGCTGGCCACCCGGATGGGGCGACCGCCGGCGCGGCGCACGAGGTCGTCCGCGTTGTGGTCGAAGGCGTCCAGGTCCACGACCGCGAACGGCGGGTCGAACCCCTTGGTCGCGGCATCAAAGGACGTGCGCATGGCCTTACGGTACTTGAAAGGTGAAAGCCATTCACCTACGGTGACACCCCGGAGGTGGGCATTGGGGACCCCGTGGACCAACTGGGCGCGCACGGCGTCCGCGAACCCGCACCGCGTGGAACGCCCGGCGAGCCGGGACGAGCTGGCCGAGGTGGTCGCGGGGGCGTCCGCCGTGCGCCCCCGCGGCAGCGGGCACTCGTTCACCGCCATCGCCGCGGCGCCCGGCGTCGCCGTCGACCTGGTCGACTGGACCGGCGTCACCGAGGTGGCCGGCACGCTGGTCACGGTCCGCTCGGGCACCACGTTGCGGCAGCTCAACGCCCTGCTCGACGCCCTCGGCCTGGCCCTGCCCAACCTCGGCGACATCGACGCCCAGACCGTCTCGGGCGCCATCTCCACCGGCACCCACGGCACCGGCGCGCGGCTGGGCGGCCTGGCCACCCAGGTGGCCGCGCTCGAACTCGTCCTCGCCGACGGCACGGTCACCCGCTGCTCCCCGGAGCAGGACCCCGACCTCTTCGCCGCCGCGCGCGTCGGCCTGGGCGCGCTGGGCGTGATCAGCACGATCACCCTCCGGTGCGTGCCCGCCTTCGTGCTGCACGCCCGCGAGTCACCCGCGCGCCTCGACGCCGTCCTGGAGGAGTTCGACCACCTCACGGCCACCGAGGACCACGTGGAGTTCCACTGGTTCCCGCACGCCGACCGGGTGATCCTCAAGCGCAACAACCGGACCGGCGAACCGGCGGCGCCCCTCTCGGCGGCCCGCCGCTTCTACGAGTACGAGGTGGTGGAGAACGGCGCGTTCGGCCTGGTCTGCCGCCTGGCCAGGGCCGTGCCGGCGACCACCCGGGCGCTCAACCGCGTCTGCGGCGCGCTGGTCTCCGAGCGCGTCTACCGCGACGTCTCCCACCGCGTGTTCGTCACGCCGCGCCGCGTCCGCTTCGTCGAGACCGAGTACGCCGTGCCCCGGGCCGCCCTGCACGACGTGCTGCGCGAGCTGCGGGCCGTCGTCCCCCGGCTGGACCACGGGGTGATCGTGCCGGTCGAGGTCCGGGTAGCCGGGGCCGACGACATCTGGCTGTCCACCGCGCACGAGCGCGACACCGCCTACGTCGCCGTCCACCAGTACCTGGGGATGCCGTACCGGCGGTACTTCGACGCGTTCGAGAGGATCGCGAACTCCGTCGGCGGCCGCCCCCACTGGGGCAAGGTGCACTCGCTCACCGCCGACACCCTGCGCGAGCGCTACCCGCGCTTCGACGACTTCCGCCGCGTCCGGGACCGGCTGGACCCCACGCGCAAGTTCACCAACGACCACCTGGCCCGGGTGCTGGGCTGAAGGACCCGGGACTCGGGGGCTAGAACGCGTCCTCGACCGGGACGTCCCCGGAGATCAGCTCGTACGTGCGCCGCACCGTGCCCGGCCGGTCCAGCAGCGCCACCACCACGGCGGCCACGTCGCCGCGCGGCACCGACGACCCCCGCAGGGGCTCCTCGGCCAGCCGCACCAACCCGGTGGGCTCCTCGTCCGTCAGCCGGCCGGGGCGCAGGACCGTCCAGTCGAGGTCCCGCTCCCGCAGGTCGTCCTCGGCGGCGCCCTTCGCCCTCAGGTAGGCGTCGAACCCCTCGTCCCCCGTGGTCCGCCCGATACCGGAGCTGCTGATCTGCACGAACCGCCGCACACCGGCCCGCTCCGCGGCGTCGGCCAGCAACGCCGAGGCGCCCCGGTCGACGGTGTCCTTGCGCGCCGGCCCGCTGCCCGGCCCGGCGCCGGCGGCGAACAGCACCGCGTCCGCGCCCGCCAGGTGCCCGGCGACCGAAGCGACGTCCGCCGCCTCCAGGTCGCACAGCACCGGATTCCCACCCGCGGCCCGCACATCGGCGAAGTGCCCGGGGTTGCGCACCAGCGCCACGGCGCCGTCACCCCGCGCCGCCAACAGCCGCTGCGCCAACAACGCGATCTTGCCGTGCCCGCCCGCGATCACCACCAGCATGGGAACGACGGTAGATCAGGACGCGGTCGCCAGCACCTGCTCGTAGACCAGTTCATTCACCCAACGGGTGGTGGCGGTGTCCTCGACCGGCACGGTCTCGTTGCGGCCGGCCACGTCCGTGGACAGGGTCAGGTCCTCGTCGGCCAGCAGGACCGACACCCCGTGGCGCCGCACCCGCGGCAGGCAGTTGGCCAGGTAGTCGTGGGTGAACGCGACCGAGGCGGGCAGCACCGCGGCGGCGTTGCCGAACCGCGCGAACGGCACCGCCGAGGCCAGCGCGGTCCGCCAGTGGCGGGCCACCGCCAGCACGCCCACGATCCGCACCGCCGTCGGCGGCACCCGGCCGTCCATCTCCGGCCACACCCAGGTGGACACCGTGGTGCGGTCGGGCTCGGGCCCGGCGCCCACGCACACCCGCTCGGCGTGCGCGTCGGCCAGCAGCTCGGCCACCACGATCACGCGGCGACCCATGAGGACCATCTCCGGCAGCACCACGCCGTGCCAGCCGAGGCGGACCGCCGCCGCGGCGGCCAGCTCCTCGGCGGAGCCGGGCAGTTCGGGAACGGGGATCGCGGTGGCCGACAGCGCCCGTGCTTCACCGGTGTCCGCGATCCGTGCTGGGGTGCTGCTCACGCCAGGGCCTCCTCGGCAACCACGGCGGGATTCCCCGCCGCGTTTCGACTCGTGCTCTGGACAAGGCGTACCAGGTCACCCCTACCCCGCTCCCGGCTCGACGGCGCTCCTGCGATCGGCGGCGTCGAGCGGTCGGTAACCGGTCGCCGGGCGTCCGGCCGACTTCGGTCCGGCGGTGCTGCCGTCTGGGTGACCCCCCGGACCCCGGCACCCTCGAACCGGTGCTCAGAGTGTGCGTGCGACGCCTGGAACGCCCTCCGGAACGGGCGCCGAACCGGCCCCGCGAACCGCATCGCCGACCGCTCGCCGCACCAGAACGACCGACCAACCCCGCCCCAGGCACGGCCGCGACCAGCGGTTGTGTCCCGGCTCACACGGTTCGGCCCGAGCCGGCGCGACCCCTGCCGGACCGCCCCGACCGACGCCGGACACGGCCTCCGCGCAGCCGCACGGGAGCACCCCCGGCAGCCCGACCGACACCGGACCCGCCCTCGCCGCGAGCACCCGGGAACGCAGCCGGCGGCCCGGCCGGCCGGGGTCGGTCAGGGTCGGTCGGGCGATTGCGCCATCCCGAAGTGGAGTAAGGCGCGTCACACACTCCGCGATCTTCGGGGGTGGACCGCCGGTCCCGCCACGGACGGACGCCGCGAACCGGGTGAACTCACTGGGCCGAGCGAGTGATGTAGCTCACCGCCGACGCGGGGCCCGGGGAATGATGGTGGAAAAGCAGCAGGGCCCCGCGGGTGAACCACGGGGCCCTGCTGCTGGTGGGCGAGGGGGGAGTTGAACCCCCACGTCCTTTCGGACACACGGACCTGAACCGTGCGCGTCTGCCATTCCGCCACTCGCCCTGGCGACGAGAGGAACCCTAGCACGGCCTCCGACCGAGTTACCAATCGCCCCGTGTACGGGTACCCCACCCCGGATACGATCGGTAGTAGAAGTCGACCGAGTCGGAGGGTTGCCGTGGGCCTCGTACAGCGCTTCGAGCGCCGTCTCGAAGGCATGGTGGGCAATACCTTCGCGCGCGTGTTCGGCGGCAACGTCGTCCCGCAGGAAGTGGCCCAGGCACTACAGCGGGAGGCGGAGGGCAACATCCGCGAGTTGGCGGGTGGCAGGTTGCTCGCACCGAACCACTTCAAGGTCCTGCTGGGTCCGCAGGACCACGATCGGCTTGCCGGGGACGGCCAAGATGAACTACGCATCACCCAGCTTCTCGGGGACTCCATCCGGGAGCACCTGGAGGAGAGCGGATGGGATACCTATGGTGACGTCGTAGTCTCCCTGGAGCGCTCCGACGCGCTGCACACCGGACAGTTCCGAACCAGCTCGTCCGTCGACCCCGACGTGAAAGTTGCCAGCCGACGGTCAGCACCACCTCGCACTGCAGGAGACGGATCCATGAGCCAGCCTCCCGGCTACGGACAAGGACAGGGCCAGCCCGGCTACGACCCCTACGCGCAGGGCGGCTACGGCCAGCAGGGCTACGACCAGCAGCAGGGTTACGGCCAGCAACCGGGCTACGACCAGCAGCAGGGTTACGGCCAGCAGGGCTACGACCAGGGCTACACCGGCCAGCAGCAGCCCGGCTACGACCAGGGCTACGGCCAGCAGCAGCAGGGCTACGACCAGGGTTACGGCGGGCAGCAGCCGGGTTACGGCCAGCAGCCCGGCTACGACCAGGGTTACGGCCAGCAGGGCTACGACCAGGGCTACACCGGCCAGCAGCAGCCCGGCTACGACCAGGGCTACGGCCAGCAGCCGGGTTACGGCCAGCCGGGCTACGACCAGGGCTACGGCGGCCAGCAGGGCTACGGCGACCCGACGCAGGGCTACGCCCCGCCGGCGGTCCAGTCGGGCCCGCGCCAGCTGAGCGCCACGCTGCACCTGGACGACGGCTCGAACCGCACCTACAACCTCAAGCAGGGCGGCAACGTGGTCGGTCGCGGCCAGGAAGCCGACTTCCGGCTGCCCGACACCGGGGTCTCCAGGAGGCACCTGGAGATCACCTGGGACGGGCACAGTGCCATGCTCGCTGATCTCGGTTCGACAAACGGCACCACGGTGAACGGCACACCGGTGCAGACTTGGCAGCTCGCGGAAGGCGACGTCGTCCGCATCGGCCACTCCTCGCTGGTCTTCCGCACCCAGGGCTGACCGGCCGACCCCGACCGGCCAGAGCCGACCGGCCGGGGTTGTTCGACCGGGGGCGTTCGGCCCGGGTCCGACCGACCCGGGATGATCACCCGGGAGCCGACGGGTCGATCCGAGCACGTCTCGGGTTCCGACGTGGCGTGACGGCACTCAAGGCACTCAAGTCAGGAGCGGTTACAACCGGTGCCAGAGCTGGTGATGCAGCTGACCAGAGCGGGTTTCCTCATCCTGCTCTGGTTGTTCGTGTTTGCTGCGCTTCGAGTGGTCCGCTCCGACCTGTACACGGCGTCGGGGCTGCGCGTCCCGACGCCGAAGTTCGGCAGGGGCGAGAAGAAGGGCGCCAAGGGCGCGAAGGCCGCCCGGCAGCTCGTCGTGACGCACGGCGCGCTGGCGGGCACCCGGATCTCCCTGGACGGCAGGCCGATCATGATCGGCCGCGCCGACGACTCCACGCTGGTGCTGGACGACGACTTCGCGTCGACCAGGCACGCGCGGCTGTCCACGCGCGGCACCGACTGGTTCGTGGAGGACCTGGGGTCCACGAACGGCACCTACCTCGACCGGGCGAAAGTCACGGCCCCGACGCGGGTCCCGCTCGGCTCCCCGATCCGGATCGGCAAAACGGTGATCGAGCTGCGCTCATGACCCTCGTCCTTCGATACGCGGCCCGCAGCGACCGTGGCCTGGTGCGCTCGAACAACCAGGACTCCGTGTACGCCGGCCCCCGCCTGCTCGCGCTCGCCGACGGCATGGGCGGCCACGCCGCCGGCGAGGTGGCCAGCAAGGTGGTCATCGCCGCCCTGGCCCCGCTCGACGACGACGAGCCCGGTGACGACCTGCTCGGCCAGCTCCGCGACGCGGTGATCGCCGGCAACGGCGCGATCTCCGAGCTCGTGCAGAGCGACCCCGACCTGGACGGCATGGGCACCACGCTCACCGCCGTGCTGTTCGCGGGCACCCGGCTGGGCATGGTGCACATCGGCGACTCCCGCGCGTACATGCTGCGCAACGGGGCGTTCGCGCAGATCACGCACGACGACACGTTCGTCCAGTCGCTGATCGACGAGGGCCGGATCACCGAGGAGGAGGCGGCCACGCACCCGCAGCGCTCGCTGCTGCTGCGCGCGCTGACCGGCCACGAGGTGGAACCCAGGCTGATGGTGCGGGAGGCCCGGCCGGGCGACCGCTACCTGCTGTGCTCCGACGGCCTGTCCGGCGTGGTCACGCTGGAGACGCTGGAGGAGGCCATCCGCATCCCGGACCCGCAGGCGTGCGCGGACCGGATGATCGAGCTGGCGCTCAAGGGCGGCGGTCCCGACAACGTGACGGTCGTGATAGCCGACGTGGTCGACGTCGACTTCGGGGACAACGCCCCGATAGTGGGCGGCGCGGCCGGGGACGGCAGCGAGGACCCGCCACCCCCCGACTCCCCCGCCTCGCGGGCGAGCTCCATCACCGGGCCGAGGCCCGTGCCGCAGCGGGTGGACCCGCCGCCGGCGCAGCAGCCGGACCCGCGCCGGTCGCGCGGGTCCAAGCTCAAGGCGCTGGCGCTCGTGGTGTTCCTGCTGCTGATGCTGGCCGCGGCCGGCCTGGCGACCCGCTGGTACGTGCTGCGCCAGTACTACGTCGGCGTGGGCGACAACAGCGAGGTCTCGGTCTTCCAGGGCGTCACCGGCAGCGTGTTCGGGTTCGACCTGCACCGGCTGGTGGAGGGCTCGTGCCCGCCCGGCGCGCAGGCGTGCGAGGCGATCACCGTCGACGACCTGAAGGTCTCCGCCCGCGACGTGGTGCGCAACGGCATCACCGACGTGGACGGCCTGGACGGCGCGCGCGAGGCGATCCGCCGGCTGCGGACCGAGCAGACGCTCCAGCTCTGCCCGCCGGAGAGCACCGCGACCACCGGCGCCACCCCGACCACCACCACCCCGACGACGACCACCCCGTCCGCCGGCACGACGACCGCCAACCCGGACCAGTCGGCGACCCAGGCGGCGCCGCCCACGTCCACCACCCCGGAGGGCACGCCCCTCGCCACGCCCGCGCCGAGGCCGGGTACGGACTGCCGGAAGGGTCAGTAGTCTCATGGGTTCGCCGGTTCCCGGCACGGAGGGCGCACCGCTCACGGCGAGCACGAGCACCACGGCGGCGAACAGCACGTCGCCCGGGTTGCGGCCGCCCACGAGGCGGGGCACCGAGATCTTCATGCTCGCGTTCGCCGCCACGATCGTGACCGGCGCCCTGATCCTGGTCGAGGCCAACCAGGAGAAGGAACTGACCATGCGCATCGTGTGGTTGGGCCTGGCCTACCTGGGCCTGCTGACCGTCGCGCACCTCGCCGTGCGCCGGTGGGCGCCGTACGCGGACCCGGTGATCCTGCCGTGCGTGGCGCTGCTCAACGGCCTCGGCCTGGTCATGATCCACCGGATCGACCTGGCCATGGCGGACGTGAAGCTGCCGGGCGGCGCGACGTGGGACCCGGCGGCGTCGAAGCAGGTGCTCTGGACGGCCATCGCGGTCGTGCTGTTCTGCACCGTGCTCAAGGTGCTGTCCGACCACCGCACGCTGGCCCGCTACGGCTACACGTTCGGCTTCGCCGGCCTGGTCGCGCTGCTGCTGCCCGGTGTGCTGCCCAGCGTCATCGCGCCCGAGATCAACGGCGCGAAGATCTGGCTGAGCTTCGGCGCGTTCTCCATCCAGCCCGGTGAGTTCGCCAAGATCCTGCTGATGGTGTTCTTCGCGGCGTTCCTGGTCTCCAAGCGCGACCTGTTCACCATCGCCGGCCGCCGGGTGATCGGCCTGGACCTGCCCCGCGCCCGCGACCTGGGCCCGCTGCTGGCGGCCTGGGCCGTCGTGGTGAGCATCATGGTGCTCCAGAAGGACCTGGGCTCGTCGCTGCTGTTCTTCGGCATCGTGCTGGTGCTGCTGTACGTGGCGACCGAGCGGGCCGCGTGGGTCGTGCTGGGCGTGGTGATGTTCTCCGGCGCGGCGGTCCTGGCGTGGCGGATCTTCGGCCACGTGCAGATCCGCGTGCAGAACTGGCTGGACCCGTTCGTCGACCCGTACGGCGCGGGCCACCAGATCCTCCAGTCGCTGTTCGGCATGGGCACCGGCGGCCTGTTCGGCGCGGGCCTGGGCGGCGGGCGGCCGGACGAGATCCCCGAGGCCAACACCGACTTCATCACCGCCGTGATCGGCGAGGAGCTGGGCTTCGTCGGCCTGTCCGCGGTGCTGCTGCTCTACACCGTGTTCGCGCTGCGCGGCCTGCGCAACGCCCTCGCCGTGCGGGACACGTTCGGCAAGCTGCTCGGCGGCGGCCTGGCGTTCGCGGTGGCGTTCCAGATCTTCATCGTCGTCGGCGGCGTGACCAAGCTGATCCCGATGACCGGCATCACCGCGCCGTTCCTGTCCAAGGGCGGTTCGTCGCTGCTGGCCAACTACATCCTGGTGGCGCTGCTGCTGCGCATCTCCAACGCGGCGCGCGGGCCGAAGACCGGGCCGAAGCCGCGGCCGCAGCAGCCGGCCATCGCCGACCAGTTCACTGTGATGGTGGAGCGTCCCCGATGAACACACCGCTCCGCCGGGTCGGCGTCGCCATGATGGCGATGATCCTGCTGCTGTTGGGCAACGCCACGTACGTGCAGGTCATCAAGGCCGACGACTACCGCAAGAACCCGCTGAACCAGCGGGTGGTGCTGGACCAGTACTCGCGCGAGCGCGGCCAGATCATCGCCTCCGACGGCACCCCGCTGGCCTCGGTGCAGCGCACCGACGACCGGCTGGAGTACCTGCGGACCTACGCCAACGGCCCGGTGTACGCGCCGGTCACCGGGTACTTCTCGTTCATCTACGGCACGGGCGGCCTGGAGCGCGCCGAGGACGACCTGCTCAACGGCTCGGACGACCGGCTGTTCGCGCGCCGGGTGTCGGACCTGATCACCGGCCGCGACCCCAAGGGCGGCAGCGTCCAGCTGACCATCGACGCCAAGCTCCAGCAGGTGGCGTTCGACCAGCTGTCGAGCCAGGGCCTGACCGGCACGGTGGTCGCGATGCGACCGCAGACCGGCGAGATCCTGGCCATGGCCAGCACCCCGTCCTACGACCCGAACCTGCTCGCCAGCCACGACGCGGACGCGCAGGAGACGTCGTGGCTGGAGCTGACGCAGGACGAGTCCGAGCCGATGCTCAACCGCGGCGTGCACCAGATCTACCCGCCCGGGTCGACGTTCAAGCTGGTGGTGGCCGCCGCGGCGCTGGCCGACGGCAAGACCAAGGACAGCGAGGTCGACGGCCGGCCGACGATCACGCTGCCCGGCACGAACACCCCGCTGCCGAACTTCAACGACACCATCTGCGGCAACGGCACCACGGCCACCCTCCAGGAGGCGCTGGCCAAGTCGTGCAACACGGCGTTCGCGGTGCTGGCCAACGAGCTGGGCGCGGACGTGCTGCGCGAGCAGGCGGCCAGGTTCGGCATCGGCGAGCAGGACCTGACCATCCCGCTGTCGGTGGTGCCGTCCACGCTGGGCCCGATCTCGGACACGCCGTCGCTCTACCAGACGGGCATCGGCCAGAAGGACGTCCGGGTGACGCCGCTGGCCAACGCGGTGATGGCGGCGACCATCGCCAACGGCGGCGTGCGGATGCAGCCGCACCTGGTGAGCAAGATCCTGGCCGCCGACCTCCAGGCCATCAGCGAGACCGACCCGGACGAGGTCGACGAGGCCATGGAGGCCGACCAGGCCCGCGCGCTGCGCGACATGATGATCGAGTCCGAGAAGAACACCTCGGGCGGCGGCAAGCTCAACGGCGTGACCATCGCGTCCAAGACGGGCACCGCCGAGCACGGCGAGGACGTGCGGGCCACCAGGCCGCACGCCTGGTACGTCGCGTTCGCGCCCGCCGAGGAGCCGGAGATCGCGATCGCGGTGATCGTGGAGAACGGCGGCCAGGCGGGTCAGCTCGCCACCGGTGGCCGGGTGGCCGCGCCGATCGGGCGCGCGGTCATCGGCGCCTACCTCGGGGGACGCTGATGCTGACCTCCGGCCAGCTGCTCGCCGAGCGGTACCGCCTGACCAGGCGGATCGCGGTCGGCGGCATGGGCGAGGTCTGGGAGGGCGACGACACCCGGCTGGACCGCCGGGTCGCGGTGAAGGTGCTGAAGGCGGAGCTGAGCGGCGACCCGCAGTTCCTGGAGCGGTTCCGCATCGAGGCTCGCACCACCGCCTCGCTGAACCACCCGGGGATCGCCGCGGTGCACGACTACGGCGAGACCGCGTCGATCCCGGACGGGCCGGAGGACACCGCCTACCTGGTGATGGAGCTGGTGGAGGGCGAGCCGCTGGCCGCCGTCATCGCCCGCGGCAGGCTGGGCGCGGACCGGGCGCTCGACGTGCTGGAGCAGGCGGGCAACGCGCTCCAGGCGGCGCACGAGCGCGGCCTGGTGCACCGGGACGTGAAGCCGGGGAACATCCTGGTGACGCCCGAGGGCAAGGTGAAGATCACCGACTTCGGCATCGCGAAGGCGGCGGACGCGGCCCCGGTGACGAACAACGGCATGGTGATGGGCACCGCCCACTACATCGCGCCCGAGCAGGCGCTGGGCCACGCCGCCGAGCCCGCCTCCGACGTGTACGCGCTGGCCGTGTGCGGTTACGAGTGCCTGACCGGGCACCGGCCGTTCCTGTCGGAGAACGCGGTGACGGTGGCGATGATGCACATCCGCGACCTCGCGCCGCCGCTGCCGCCGGACGTGCCGCCGGGCCCGCGGGCGCTGATCGAGGCGACCCTGGTGAAGGACCCCCGGCAGCGCTACCGCAACGGCGGCGAGTTCGCCGCCGCGGTGGGCGCGGTCCGGGCCGGGCAGCCGCTGCCCGCGCCGTCCGGCCTGGCCATGGCGGTGGGCAGCGGTCCGCTGCCCCAGCAGGGCCCTCCACCGCCGCCGCAGCCGATGAGCCCGCCGAGGGGTCAGCACGTCCACCCGGGCGTGCCGATGACCCACCCGGGCTCACGTCCCGCCATGCAACCGGTCCCACCAGCGGTGAACAGTCCGCACACGGGCGCTTTCGGTCCGTTGCCGCCCGGTGCGGGCCCACCGGGGCGCAACCGAGCCGTGCTGTGGGTTATGGTCGCTGTGCTGGTGGTCGCGCTGCTGGTGCTCGGCGTGGTCCTCCTGCGCTGGGCGTTGCGCGACGAACAGGTGCCCGGCGGGGCGAGCCAGGGCTCCACGACCGCCCGCGGGCTCGACGACTCCACCGATCGGCTCCCCGGCAAACCGAAGGTGACGATCACGAAGTCGGACTACGTCGGCCTGCCGGTGGGCGAGGTCGCCGAGCGGCTCACCGGCCGCGGCCTGGAGACCGAGGCGCACTCCTCCGACGGGGGCGCGCCGCGGGACCGGGACCGGTGCCTGGTGTCGGACGTGGCGCCGACCGGTGAGGTGGCGCTCGGCTCGCGGGTCACGGTGACGTGCGTGCCGACATGAACGCGGAGCGGCACGAACGGTGCCGACGGTGTGAAGGCAAGGCTTGAAGGCTTGATGGTGAGACCGTTGACGAGGAGCGGGACGAAGCACTGATGAGCACTCCGCGACTGCTCTCCAACCGCTACGAACTGGGTGAGACGCTCGGCTACGGCGGTATGTCGGAGGTGCACAAGGGCCGGGACGTCCGGCTCGGCCGCGACGTGGCCATCAAGGTGCTGCGTGCCGACCTCGCCCGCGACGCCCAGTTCCAGGAGCGGTTCCGCCGGGAGGCGCAGAACTCGGCGGCCCTGAACCACCCCGCCATCGTCGCGGTCTACGACACCGGCGAGACCCAGACCGAGTACGGCCCCCTGCCCTACATCGTCATGGAGTTCGTCGACGGCCGCACGCTGCGCGACATCGTCAAGACGCAGGGGCCGCTGACCGGCAAGCGGGCCATGGAGGTCATGGCCGACGTCTCGGCGGCGCTGGACTTCAGCCACCGGCACGGCATCGTGCATCGGGACGTCAAGCCCGCGAACGTGATGATCACCCGCTCGGGCGCGGTGAAGGTGATGGACTTCGGCATCGCGCGCGCGGTGCACGACGGCCAGGCCGCCGTGACCCAGACCGCCGCGGTGATCGGCACGGCGCAGTACCTGTCGCCGGAGCAGGCCCGCGGCGAGGCCGTCGACGGCCGCTCCGACGTGTACGCGTCGGGGTGCGTGCTGTTCGAGCTGCTGACCGGCGAGCCGCCGTTCACCGGCGACTCGCCCGTGGCCGTGGCCTACCAGCACGTGCGGGAGGACCCGAAGTCGCCGTCGGCGCTGAACCCGAAGGTGACGCCGGCGCTCGACGCGATCGTGCTCAAGGCGATGGCCAAGGGCCCGGCCAACCGGTACCAGTCGGCCGCCGAGCTGCGCGCGGACCTGGTGCGCGTGCTGTCCGGGCAGCGCCCGTCCGCGCCCGCCGTGATGACGGCCGAGGACCGCACCGCGGTGCTGAACCAGTCGCAGCGCACCGAGGTCGCGGCCGGCGGCGGCGGTCGGCACCGGTCGCAGCCGTCGAGGGACGACCCCTCCGACGACTACGACCCGCTGGCCGAGGAGGACGAGGAGCGGCGCGCCCGGCGCAAGAAGGCGCTGATGATCACCCTGGTGGTCCTGCTGTGCGTCGCCGTGCTCGCGCTCGCGGTCTGGATCACCACGACCCTGCTCGGCGGCGGCGAGGACGAGGACCCGGGCGGCAACGCGGCGCCGCAGGAGATCGACGTGCCCGCCGTGCTGGGCATGACGCAGTCGGCGGCCCACGGCGCGCTCCAGGACGCGGGGCTGGACTCGAAGGTCGAGCAGACGCCGTGCCAGCCCGGCAGCGAGCCCGCCTGCACCGACGCCGACATCGGCAAGGTCGTGGCCACCGACCCGCCCGTGGGCAGCCCGGTCGACAAGGGCGCCAAGATCACCATCCTGGTGGGCAAGAGCGCCGAGCAGATCGAGGTGCCCAGCGTCCGGAACCTGACGCCGCTGGAGGCGCAGAAGACGCTGGAAGCCGACCGGTGGGGCTTCGAGCAGGCCACCGACACCGTCGAGGTCGAGGACGGCTCGCTGGTCGGCAAGGTGGTCGAGCAGGTGCCCCAGGCGGGCACCACGGCGGCCAAGGGCAGCACCATCACCGTGAAGATCGGTCGGGCGCCGGACACCGTGCAGCTGCCGGACGTGACCGGGCAGACCGTGGAGAACGCCCGCCGGACGCTGGAGGGCAACGGCTTCAAGGTCCAGACCAAGGACGTCGACAGCCCCGAGGACCAGGGCCAGGTCATCGCCCAGAACCCGGACCCGGGCCGGGCGGAGAAGGGCACGCTGGTCACGCTGAGCGTGTCGAAGAACAACCAGTTCCTCATGCCCGACCTGCGCGGGTTGAGCGAGAACCAGGCCCGCAGCAAGCTCAACCAGGCCGGGTGGACCGGCGGCGACCTGGTGGTGTCCGAGGAGCCGACCACGGACATCACGCAGCGGGACAAGATCATCCAGCAGGAGATCCAGCCGAACACGCCGACGAACAAGAACACCCGGGTCAACGTGACCAAGGCGGAGTTCAGCGTCGGCGGCGGACCGACGACGACGAGGTAGCTCGAACACCAGGGGGCCCTCCCGGACGTGGTTCGTCCGGGAGGGCCCCCTGGTTCGCCCTGGTGTTCGACGTGGTCGACCCGGCTCGGCCGGGGGGGGGCTCAGATCCGGTTGGCGGCGGCGGCGAGCTGCCGCATCCCGCTCTCCAGCTGCGCGACGGTCGTCTCGGGCACCTCGTGGCCGCACACCCGCAGCCAGTTGGCGAGCATCCGGTGGCCGCCCTCGGTGAGCACGGACTCGGGGTGGAACTGGACGCCCTCCACCGGCAGCTCGCGGTGCCGCATGGCCATCACCACGCCGCTCTCGGTGAGGCCGGTGACCTCGAACTCGGCCGGGAGGGTGTCCGGCAGCACGGTCAGCGAGTGGTAGCGGGTGGCGGTGAACGGGCTGGGCAGGCCGTTGAGCACGCCGACCCCCCGGTGGTGCACCACGCTGGTCTTGCCGTGCAGCAGCTCGGGGGCGAGGTCGACCGTGCCGCCCCACACCGCGCCGATGGCCTGGTGGCCTAGGCACACGCCGAGCACCGGGACGCCGGTGTCCGCGCAGCGGCGGATGACGTCCATGCTCCGGCCGGCCCGGTCCGGCGTGCTGGGACCCGGGCTGACGAGGACGCCGTCCACCTCGCCCACCTCGGCCGGCTCGACGGCGTCGTTGCGCCTGACCACGCACTCGACGCCGAGCTGGGCCAGGTACTGGACCAGGTTGTAGACGAAGCTGTCGTAGTTGTCGACCACCAGGACGCGCATACCGCCAGCGTAGCCGTGACGAAGCTCTCCGGATAAGTGAGATTAGCCTAACCTAATCTGGAGCCATGAGTCGTTCCCTGCGCGTCGCCGTCGTCGGTGCCGGTCCCGCCGGCATCTACGCCGCCGACGCCCTGCTCAAGTCCGACGCGGAGGTCTCCGTCGACCTGTTCGACCGGCTGCCCGCGCCGTACGGCCTGATCAGGTACGGCGTCGCGCCGGACCACCCCCGCATCAAGGGCATCGTCACCGCGCTCCAGCGCGTCCTCGACCGGCCCGAGGTGCGGTTCTTCGGCAACGTCGACTACGGCGTGGACGTGAAGCTCGACCAGCTGCGGCAGTTCTACGACGCGGTGGTCTTCGCCACCGGCGCCGACCGGGACCGGCCGCTGGACGTGCCCGGGATCGACCTGGACGGCTCGTACGGGGCGGCCGACTTCGTCTCCTGGTACGACGGGCACCCCGACGTGCCGCGCTCCTGGCCGCTGCGGGCCCGCGAGGTGGCCGTGCTCGGCGTCGGCAACGTCGCGCTCGACGTGGCCCGCGTGCTGGCCAAGACCGCCGACGAGCTGCTGACCACCGAGATCCCCGACAACGTGCACCGGGACCTGGCCGCGAGCCCGGTCACCGACGTGCACGTGTTCGGCCGCCGCGGTCCGGCCCAGGCCAGGTTCACGCCGCTGGAGCTGCGCGAGCTGGACCACTCCCCCAACGTCGAGGTCGTCGTGCACCCCGAGGGCATCGACTTCGACGCGGCGAGCGTGGAGCTGATCCGGTCCAACAAGCAGGTCGAGATGGTGGTCAGGACGCTCCAGGAGTGGGCGCTCCGGGACGTCGGCTCCCGGCCGCGGCGGTTGCACCTGCACTTCCTCCAGGCGCCGGTCGAGGTGCTGGGCGCCGGGGGCGCGGTGAGCGGGCTGCGCACCGAGCGCATGGAGCTCGACGGCTGCGGCGGGGTGCGCGGCACCGGCGAGCACACCGACTGGCCGGTGCAGGCCGTGTACCGGGCGGTGGGCTACCTGTCCACGCACCTGGCCGACCTGCCGTTCGACCACGCCTCCGGCACCGTGCCGCACCAGGCGGGCCGGGTGCTCGACCTGGACGAGCAGCCGATGACCGGCGTCTACGTCACCGGGTGGGTCAAGCGCGGGCCGGTCGGGCTCATCGGGCACACCAGGGGTGACGCGCTGGAGACGGTGACCAGCCTGCTCGCCGACGCGCCGCTGCTGCCGGCCGCGCCGACGCCCCGGCCGGGGGCCGTGGTGCGGTTCCTGGAGGAGCGGGCCGTGCCGTTCACCACGAACGAGGGCTGGCTGCGGCTCGACGCGCACGAGCTGGCGCTGGGCGCGGAGCGGGGCCGGGAGCGGGTCAAGGTCGTGGGGCGCGACGAGATGACCGGCATCTGCCGGGGCTGAGCGCGGCGGGCCCCGGTCGTCCACCCGGGGCCCCGCGGGATCGGAACCAGCGCGGGCTCGGAACTACTGCGGGGTCGTGACGTTGTTGAACGGCAGCTTCGGCTCCGCCCACGGGAACACCACGAACATCAGCAGCGCCACCACCCCGGTCACCAGCACCAGCGCCTCCAGGACCCGCACCGGCAGCGGGCCGGGCAGGTGGCGCCAGATCCAGCCGTACATCAGCTCTCCTTCATCGCGTCGGGCACGAAGTCGGGCGCCTTCGGGTAGCTGTCGGCCAGCACCGCGTGCACGATCAGGCGCTGCTTGTCCGAGAAGCGCGGGTGGCAGGTCGTCAGCGTCATCAGCGACGCCTGCTGCGCCGCGGGCAGCTCGCCCTCGAAGTAGGGCACCGGGGCGATGACCTCGCCCTGCGTGGGCAGCACGATCTCCTGGCCGAAGGTCTTGTCGTAGGGCGCGCCCAGCGGCGAGACCTTCTGGCACTTCGGGTCGACCTGCCGCCCGGCCCAGGCGCCGAGCTCGTCGGTCATCGGCAGCACCCGGTAGACGAACCACTGGGTCTGCGTCTCGACCACGATGGCGTCGCACGAGCTGAGCAGGTCCAGGTCGTTGAACGGGGCGCCCTTGCCGACGCGGTGGCCGGCCACGGAGAAGTTGCCCGGCTCGCCCGGCAGCGCGGTGTCCTTGTAGTGGCCGGGACCGATCTCCAGGTCCTTGTCGGTGGTGCCCTCCACCACGGAGAACTTGTAGTCCGGGCCGAAGACCGGGATGTACAGCTTGGCGAACGCCTGGCCGTCGAGCAGGTCGTACTTGGCCTCACGCCGCTGGTCGGGGGCCTCGACGGTGTTGGCGTTCCACTGGTCGTCGAGCGCCTGGGTGGCGTTGTCCTGCTTGCCGGCGGAGATGAGGTCGGTGACGTAGACCTCGTAGACCACGAACAGCAGGATGACCAGACCCAGGGTGATCAACGTCTCACCGAAGGCGCGGACGGCCTTGCGGCCGGGGGTGTCGGGGAGCAGGGCGGGGCGGTCGTCCCGGTCGCCCTCGTGGTCCCGCTCGTCCAGGTCCGCGTCCTCGTGGGCGTCCTCGTGGTGCCCGTCGTCCTCGTGGTCGTCGTCCTCGACGGTCGGGATGACCTCCGTGGGCGGGTCCGCGGGGCGCGGGCGGCGCGGCGGGAGGGGGGCACCGGCGAAGGGGGCCTGCGGGTGCGGTGCCTGCGGGTGCGACGGCTGGGCCTGGGGCTGCGGCGGGAACGCCCGGGGGCGCGGCGCGGCGGCCGGTTGGAGGCTGCCCGAGAAGGCGTTGGTGTAGGTGGTGTCCGCGTCCGGCTGGACCGGGGCCGCGTAGCGGGTGGCCTCGGGGTCCGGCGCGGGACGGGGACGCCTGCCGTGGGGCGGTGGACCGCCCGGGTGGGCGCCGAGGTCGGTTCGGGGCCGGTGCTCCGGCGGGAAGGCCCCTGCGGGGACCTGAGGGGTGCTCACAGGCGTCTGGGGGGCCTCGGGGGCACGGCGGCGGCCGCGGTGCGGCGCGTCGGCAGCGCGGCGAGCACCGGGCTGCGGATCGTCGAGCGCACGCCGACCACCGGGCTCGGGCTCCTCGCCGGCGCGGCGACGGCCCGGCCCCGCGTCCTCGGGGGCCCGGCGACGGCCGCCGGGGTCCGGGTGCTCCGGGGCGCGGCGGCGACCGCCGGGCTCGGCGTCCTCCGGCGCG
>NZ_JBHSQO010000003.1:0-59713 GCF_042658445.1 Saccharothrix lopnurensis
CTCCCCCCCGCCGCCCGCGCGGGGGTGTGGCGGACCCACCTGGACGGCCGCCTCGCCCCCGGCGCCGACCCGGCCGCCGCCACCGCGCACTTCGTGCTCGGCCCCGGCCAGATCGCCCGCGCCGCGCGGGCCGCCTCGGTGTCCGCCCTGGTCGACGACGGCGCGGTGACCGAGGCGCACCTGCGCGCGGGGGCCCGCGCGCAGAACGCGGCCGGGCTCCAGCGCCTGGCCCGCCGCGTCGAACCCGCCGTCGGCTGGGACGACCTGGTGCTGCCCGCCCCGGTGACGGGCCTGCTGCGCGAGCTGGCCGGGCGCGCCCGGCACCGCGACCGGGTGATCGACGGGTGGCGGATGAGGCCCGGCGGCGGGCGCGGGCGGGGCGTCACCGGTCTGTTCGCGGGCGACTCCGGCACCGGCAAGACCATGTCCGCCGAGGTCGTCGCCGCCTCGCTGGGGCTGGACCTGTACACGGTGAACCTGGCGACCGTGGTCGACAAGTACGTGGGGGAGACCGAGAAGAACCTGGAGCGGATCTTCACCGAGGCGGCGGGGGTGAACGGCGTGCTGCTGTTCGACGAGGCCGACGCGATCTTCGGCAAGCGGTCGGAGGTGCGCGACGCGCACGACCGGTACGCCAACATCGAGAGCGCCTACCTGCTCCAGCGCATGGAGACCTTCGACGGGATCGCGGTGCTGGCCACGAACCTGCGGGCCAACCTGGACGAGGCGTTCACCCGCAGGCTGGACGTGGTGGTCGACTTCCCGCTGCCCGACGAGCCGCTGCGCCGCGGGCTGTGGGACCGGTGCCTGGGCGCGTCCGCGCCGCGCGGCGACGTGGACCTGGACTTCCTCGCCGCCGCGTTCGAGCTGGCGGGTGGGCACATCCGGTCGGCCGCGGTGACCGCCGCGTACCTGGCCGCGGCGGCGGGGCGGCCGGTGGGCATGGCCGAGGTGGTCGGCGCGGTGGCCCGCGAGTACCGCAAGCTCGGCCGGCTGGTGGGGGAGCGCGAGTTCGGCCGGTACCTGGGGTTGGCGGCGGAGGGCGTGGGCGGGTGACCCCGGTGGTGGGTGCGGGAACTGCCCGTTCGGGCGGTGAGCGCCGCCCGCGCGGTCGTGGCCCGGCGCGGTGCCCGGGTCCAGGATGGGGTCAGGGGTTCCGAAGGGGGCGTCATGCGCGGGTACGACCACGAGTTCTCCGGTGACGGCGCGTTCCGGCCGAGGGGCGACCACGCCGAACGCGACGACCACGACCTGCTGGGGCGCGCCGCGGCCGCCGGCCGCCCGGACGTCCTCGGCCCGACGGGACTGCTGGGCCTCCAGCGCGCCGTCGGCAACGCGGGTGCCGGCGCCCTGGTCGACGAGTCGTCCGTCCACGACGTGGTGAACTCGGCCGGCAGCCCGCTCGACGCGGGCGTGCGCGAGGACATGGAGGCCCGGTTCGGGCAGGACTTCGGCGACGTCCGCGTGCACACCGACGGGGCCGCGCACGAGTCCGCGAGGTCGGTCGACGCGCAGGCTTACACGGTCGGCTCGAACATCGTCTTCCAGCGCGACAAGTACGACCCGTCGTCCGACGCGGGGCAGCACGTGCTGGCGCACGAGCTGACCCACGTGGTGCAGCAGCGCAGCGGGCCGGTGGACGGCACGGACGCGGGCGGCGGTGTCAGGATCAGCGATCCCTCCGACCGGTTCGAGCGCGAGGCGAGCGCCAACGCCGACCACGTCATGGCGGCGCCGGTCCCGGGTGTCGGGTCCGGGCCTGCGGTGCAGCGCTTGGCGGAGCCGGTGGTGGAGGAGGGTGAGGAGGTGGCGCAGACGTACGTCGAGCCGTCCTCCGCGCCGGTGTCGGTGTCGGTGCAGCGGGAAGAGGACGAGGAAGCCGAGTAACCGCTCCGCCACGACCGAGATCGCACTGCCGCACTCCGCCTCGCCTGCCTTGCCCCTGCTCTGCCCTCCCTGCTCCGCTTCGTGCCGCCCAGCCTTGCCCTGCCTTGCCCCCGCCACCACCCCGACCACACGGGCGACCGCACCCGTCCGAACGGGCGGCTGCACCTTTGGGCAGCGATCGGCACACCCCGGCACAGCCGGGCGAACGTTCCGCACCCCACCGCACCACGAGCAACATCGCTGGCACGGCGCGAGCCGTCTCGGACCACGCACGACCACAGGGGAGGCAACGGATGCCCACCTATCTCTCGCCGGGGGTGTACGTCGAGGAGGTGGAGGCTGGTGCACGGCCCATCGAGGGCGTGGGCACCGCCGTCGCCGCCTTCGTCGGCTTCGCGGCGAAGGGGCCGTTCAACACGCCGACGTTGGTGACCAACTGGGCCCAGTACACGCAGGTGTTCGGCGACTACGTCCCGGACCGCTACCTGGCCCAGTCGGTGTACGGGTACTTCCTCAACGGCGGCACCAACTGCTACGTGGTCCGCGTCGGCGGCGAGCGGTCGAACGGCGACGGCCAACCCGCCGTGGACCAACCCGCCGTGGGCCAACCCGCCGTGGGCCAACCCGCCGTGGGCCAACCCGCCGCGCTCGGCGGCTACCGCTTCGCCGCCAAGCGGCTCGACGCGGGCGAGATCACCGTCGAGGTCGCGGACGCCCAGGGCGAGAACCCGCCCGAGGACCGCTTCGTCCTGCTGGTCAAGCAGGACGGCAAGGTCGTCGAGACCCACCACGTCACCACCAAGCGCACCAAGGACAACGTGGTCACCGTGGTGCGGGAGAAGTCCGGGCTGATCTCGGTCGAGGAGACCTCCGCCGCCGCGCTCGCCCGGCCGGACCGGGGCAGCGTCACGCTGGGCAACGTCCCCGCCGCGCCCCCCGCCCCCCGCGCGGTGGCCGCCGACGACTACGTGGGCGACGTCGCCGACCGCACCGGCTTCGGCGGCCTGGAGGCCGTCGAGGAGATCACCATGGTGTCGGTGCCCGACCTGATGTCGAGCTACCGGCACGGCGAGATCCCGCTGGAGGCGGTGCAGTCCGTGCAGCTGGCGATGATCGCCCACTGCGAGCTGATGGGCAACCGGGTCGCCGTGCTCGACCCGCCGCCCGACCTCGACCCGCAGCGGGTCAAGGAGTGGCGGCTCAACGGCGCGGGCTACGACTCGAAGTACGCCGCCCTGTACTACCCGTGGATCAAGGTGTTCGACCCGGCGAGCGGCGACCACCTGCACGTCCCGCCCAGCGGGCACGTGGCGGGTGTGTGGGCGCGCACCGACGGCACGCGCGGCGTCCACAAGGCGCCCGCCAACGAGGTCGTCCGGGGCGCGGTGGCGCTGGAGACCCAGCTGACCAGGGCCGAGCAGGAGCTGCTGAACCCGATCGGCGTGAACTGCGTGCGGTCGTTCCCCGGCCGGGGCATCCGGGTGTGGGGCGCGCGCACGCTGTCGTCCGACCCGGCCTGGCGCTACCTCAACGTGCGGCGGCTGTTCAACTACCTGGAGGAGTCCATCCTCAACGGCACCCAGTGGGTCGTGTTCGAGCCGAACGACGACGCGCTGTGGGCCCGGGTCCGGCGCACCATCAGCGCGTTCCTGGTCACGGAGTGGCGCAAGGGCGCGCTGTTCGGGCTCACCCCCGACGAGGCGTTCTACGTCAAGTGCGACCGGGAGACCAACCCCGCCGAGAGCATCGACCTCGGCCAGGTGGTCTGCGAGGTGGGCATCGCACCGGTGAAGCCCGCCGAGTTCGTGATCTTCCGCCTGGCGCAGATCTCCGGCGGCACCAGTCTGGTCAACGAGTAAAGGCGGTTCGTGATGGCACTTCCCGACCTCGACACATCCGTCGGCCACTCGTTCGGCCTCGAAGTCGACGGCGTCGCGATCAAGCAGATCAACGAGGTGTCCGGGCTCAAGCTGGAGCAGGACGTCATCGAGCTGAAGCAGAACACGGCCGACGGCAAGTACATCATCAAGAAGCTGCCCGGCCGCCCCAAGGCGGGCGAGGTGACCCTGACCCGCGGCCTGACCGGGGACAACAGCTTCGAGAAGTGGGTGAAGGACGCGCACTTCGGGAAGATGGGCAACGCCCGCAAGGGCGGCGCGATCATCGTCTACGACTACGAGGGCACGGCGATCAAGCGCTACAAGCTGACCAACGCGTGGCCGAAGTCGCTGGAGATCGGGTCGCTCAAGGCAGGTGACACCAGTGTGCTCACCGAAAAGCTGGTCGTCACCTACGAGATGATGGAAATCGAGTGACGCGATGCGCAGGGTGATGACGGCTGTTCCGCCCACCGCGCCGGTCGCGGAGCCGGTGGCGGGTGCCCCGGCGGGCTCCGGCCCCCCGGCGGCCGAACCGATGCGCACGGAGTTCGCCTTCGAGCTGCCGCGCGGGTACGTCGACGACACCGGCGTGGTGCACCGGTCGGGCGTGATGCGCCTGGCCACCGCGCGGGACGAGCTGGTGCCGCTGCGCGACGACCGGGTGCGGGAGAACCCCGCCTACCTGACCGTGGTGCTGCTGGCGCGGGTGGTCGTGCGCCTGGGCGCGGTGACCGACGTGCACGCCGGGGTCGTGGAGAACCTGTTCGCGGCCGACCTGGCGTTCCTCCAGGACGTCTACCGGCGGATCAACAGCGAGGGGCACACGCGCGCGGCGGTGGCCTGTCCCGGGTGCGGGCACGGGTTCAGCGTGGACGTCGCGGGCGGTCGCCCGGGGGAATCGTGACGTACGCGGCCGACCGGCTGCACGAGGAGGTCGCGTACGTGGCTTACCACTTCCACTGGTCGTGGGACTCGATCCTCGACCTGGAGCACGCGGACCGGCTGCGGTACGTGGCCGAGATCGCCCGCATCAACACCCGCATCAGCCAGGGGCGGTGAGGGACGTGTGGCCGTTCCGACGGGCGGCGGCGAAGGCCGTCGCCGAGCCGCCGGCGCTGCCGGTGCACCGGGGTGAGTGGCGGTCGCTGCCGCCGGTCCAGCGGGTGGTGCCCGACCACCCGCTGGTGAACCCGGTGGAGCGGTTCTCGGGGGTGTTGGCGTCGTGGCGGTCGCCGGGTTACCTGGCGCCGCTGGGGCACCGGGTGGACGCCGACGGGCCGTCGGGGGTGGTCGAGGGCGTGGTGCAGCGCGTCGTCGAGACGCCCGGGGGGTGGGGGCCGGAGGTCGGGTCGGGGGAGGTTGCCGGGGCGGTTGCCCGGCCGGTGGTGGAGCCGGTGGTGGGGCCTGCTGCCGGGCCGGTCGCGGGGCCGGTTGTCAGCCGGGTCGCGGAGCCGGTGGTGGGGCCTGCTGCCGGGCCGGTCGCCGGCCAGGTCGCGGGACCGGTCGTGGGACCGGCGGTCGAGCCGGTGGTGTCGCGGATGCCGGTGGTGCCCGCACCACCGGACCCCGGTCCCACCCCCGACCCCGCCCCACCGGGCACCCCGCGCCGCGGCCTGGGCCTCCCGGTCGCCGTCCAGCGCAGCGCCGGAACGACCCCGACCCCACCCCCACCGGAGGAGCGGATCGAGTTCGCCCCGCCCCCGCCCCGGGTCCACACCCCACCGCCCGCCACCCCCGCGCAGCGGACCGAACAACCGCCCACCCACGGGAACGAGCCGCCGCACCCCCACCAGGCGCCACCACGGGCACGGGCCCCGGCCCCGGAAGAACTGCTCGACAAGCTCTACGACCCGCTGGTCCGCCGGCTCAAGGCCGAGCTGTGGCTGGACCGCGAACGCCGCGGGTCGCTGACCGACCGGTGGCACTGACACGGGAACGGCACCGACACGGGAAACGGCACCGACACGAGAACGGCGGTGAGAGGGATGACGCAGGTGGAGGAAGCGGTCTCGGTGTGCTTCGTGGTCCGCATCGACGACCAGAGCCTCGGCTCGTTCAGCAGCTGCGACGGGCTGGGCGTCGAGTTCACCCTCGAACAGCGCGAGGAGGGCGGCAACAACGGCATGGTGTGGCAGCTGCCCACCCGCATCAGGTACTCCAACGTCAGGCTGTCCCGCCCGGTCACCCGGGACAGCGCCAGGATCATCGACTGGATCGCGGGCATGGCCGCGGGTGTCACGCGCAAGACCGCGATCATCGAGGCCCGCACCCTGGGCGGCACCGTGATCGCCAGCTGGGCCCTGTCCGGCGTGGTCCCGGTGCGGTGGAGCGGGCCGCAGCTGTCCGCCGACTCGCCCAAGGTCGCCACCGAGACCCTGGAGCTGGCCCACCACGGCTTCCTCGGCACGGCGAGGTGAGCCGCGGTGGCCTCCCCGATCACCTTCACCTCGGCCGGCTCCGCCAGGGCCACCGGCCACGCCGCCCCGACCAACCTCCAGAAGGCCATGCTGAGCGTGCACCACCCGCCCAAGGCCGGCGGCACGGCCAAGCCCGGCGGCCTGATGCACGACATCACCTTCCAGTTCAACCCCAAAGAGCTGTCGCTGACCAAGAACGCCCGGTGGGAGCGCACGCCCCAGCCGAACGTGCCCAAGAGCGGCACCCCGGAGTTCAAGGGCTCCGAACCGTGCCGGCTCACCCTGGAGGTCTTCCTCGACGCCACCGAGCGGATGGACGACGGCGTGGTGCGCAAGGTCGAGCAGCTGTTCGCCTGCTGCGCGCCCACCGAGGACAGCCGGCGGCAGGGCAAGGGCTCGCCGCCGTGGGTGGTCTTCAAGTGGGGCGGGATGACCGGGTTCCCCGCGTTCGTGGCGAGCGTCAGCGCCAGGTACACCCTGTTCACGCCCGCCGGCGTGCCGGTGCGGGCCACCTGCTCGGTCGAGCTGGAGGAGATCGCCGGCGAGCCGGGCGGGCAGAACCCGACCTCGGGCGCCCTCGCGGCCCGCGATTCGCACGTCGTGGTCTCGGGCGACACCCTCCAGTCCCTGGCCTACCGCGCCTACGGCGATCCCGGGCTGTGGCGGGAGATCGCCGAGGCCAACGACATCGACGACCCGATGCGGCTGCGGCCGGGCCGGCGGCTGCTGGTGCCCGCCCTGGAGGAGGTGCGCGGTGGTCGCTGAGTCCTTCGCCAACTCGCTGGTGGTCGAGGTGGGCGGCGGTCCGCTGCCCGCGGACGTGAAGGGCCTGCTCACCCACGCCTACGTGGACGGCAGCCGCAACCTGCCGGACCAGTTCGTGCTGCGCTTCCGCGACCCCGGGCACGTCGTGCTCGGCAAGGGCGGCTTCCGGATCGGCGTGCCGATCGCGCTGAAGGCGCAGACCTCCGGGCCGGGCGGGCCGCGGCCGCTGATGACCGGCGAGGTCACCGCGCTCGGCGTGGAGTTCGACGCGGGCGGCACGTTCACCGAGGTCCGCGGCTACGACCTGGCGCACCGCCTGTTCCGCGGCCACCGGGTGGCCTCCTACCCGAACATGACCATCGCCGACGTGGTCCGCAAGGTCGCCGGGCGCGCGCGCATCCCGGTGGGTCGGGTCGACGACGTGCGCGGTTTCGGCCGCCCCCACACCCAGTTCAGCCAGGACGGCACGAGCGACTGGGAGTTCCTGTCCCGGCTCGCCGCGCTGGTCGGCGCCCAGATCGCGGTGGTCGCGGGCAGGCTGGAGTTCCGCCTGCCCGAGGAGCCCACGGGCGCCCCCGCCGCCACCGCCAAGGCCGCGACGAGCCCGCTGGTGCTGGAGATGCACCGCACCCTGCTGTCCCTGCGCGCCGCGGTCACCGCCGCCGAGCAGGTGCCCGAGGCGCAGGTGCGGGGCTGGGACGTCGAGGGCAAGCAGCACGTCCTGGGCGTCCGGCCGGCCACCGCGGTGGGCACCGAGATCCCCGGCGTGGACCCGGTGGCGCTGGCCCGGGAGTTCGCCGCCCCACCCTTCCTCGCCGCCGGCGCGCACCGCACCCAGAGCGCGGTCACGGCCGCCGCCGCGGCGCTGGCCGCCCAGCTCGGCGGGGCGTGCGCGGAGCTGGCGGGCGTGGCGCGCGGCAACCCCGAGCTGCGCGCGGGCACCGCGGTGGCGCTGACCAACGTCGGCGAGCCGTTCTCCGGCAGGTACACCCTGACCAGCACCCGGCACCTGTTCTCCGCCGACGTCGGCTACACCACCGAGTTCACCGTGTCCGGCCGCCAGGAGCGCTCCCTGTACGGGCTGGCCAACGGCGGCCCGCGCGGCGCGGCGGGCTGCGGCCTGGTGCCCGCCGTGGTCAGCGACGTGCGCGACCCGGCGAAGACCGGCCGGGTGAAGCTCACCTTCCCCTGGCTGGCCGAGGACTTCACCAGCGGCTGGGCGCGCACCGTGCACGCGAGCGCGGGCAACGGCTACGGCGCGCTCGCGCTGCCCGAGGTCGGCGACGAGGTGCTGGTGGGCTTCGAGCACGGCGACTTCGACGCGCCCTACGTGCTCGGCGGCCTCTACAACGGCAAGGACGCGCCGCCGCGGCTGCTCCGGGAACCGGTGGACGCCGGCACCGGCGCGGTCGCCACGCGCGCGTTCGTCTCCCGCCGGCACCACAGGGTCGAGTTCGTCGAGGACGAGGGCGTCGTCATCGCCAGCGGCGACGGGCGGTTCATGGTCAGGCTCGACCAGAAGACCCAGGTCGTCGAGGTGACCAGCGGCAACGCCGTGACGATCAAGGCGGGCAACGGCGTGACCATCGACGCGGGCGCCGGCCCCCTGGAGCTGAAGGGGCAGCGGATCACCGCCGAGGCGCTGACCGACGTGGCCATCGAGGCGGGCACGCGGCTCACCGCCGCCGGCCGGGCCGGGGTCAGGGTCGAGGGCGCGACGGTG
This sequence comes from Saccharothrix lopnurensis, assembly GCF_042658445.1. NCBI lineage: Bacteria > Bacillati > Actinomycetota > Actinomycetes > Pseudonocardiales > Pseudonocardiaceae > Saccharothrix > Saccharothrix lopnurensis. Next base: position 8,673 of record NZ_JBHSQO010000003.1, read on the forward strand.
TCCGTGGCCGGCCAGGGGCAGGCCGAGCTCACCGCGAGCGGACCGGTCACGGTGCGCGGCGCGGTGGTCCGGATCAACTAGGGGGTGCGGGGAGATGCCACCAGCGGCGAGGGTCGGGGACCCGACCGGCCACCCCGGCGTGCTGGCGCCGCCGGGCGTGCCGACCGTGCTCGTCGGCGGCCTGCCCGCCGCGACCGTCGGCGGCGCGCACACGTGCTCGTTCCCCGGTCTGCCACCGCACCCGCCGACGCCCGTGCTGCCGCCCGGCTGCCCCACCGTGCTGATCGGCGGTCGCCCGGCGGCCCGGGTCGGCGACCTGGCGGGCTGCGGCGCGCCGGTGCTGGCCGGCTGCCCGACCGTCCTGATCGGGGGATGACGTGGACTTCATCGGCCGCGGCCTGGCCTTCCCGGTACACACGGACCCGACCGGCTCGCTGGCGCTGGTCGGCGGCGAGCGCGAGGTGGTGGAGAGCATCCGGCTGATCCTGGCCACCGCGCCCGGCGAGCGCGCCATGCGCCCGGAGTTCGGCTGCGCCATCCACGACCTGGTGTTCGCGCCCGCCGACGCCGCCACCGCGGGCCGCATCGCCTACGAGGTGCGGCTGTCCCTGGAGCGCTGGGAACCGCGGATCACCCTCCACGACGTCTCGGTCGGCTTCGACGAGGTCGACCGGGGCACCCTGCTCATCGACATCGGGTACGCGCTGCGCGGCACGAACGACCCCCGCAACCTGGTGTTCCCCTTCTACGTCATCCCGCCGCACGAGGCCGACGAGGAAGGCGCCTGATGTCCCTGCCGACACCGATGTCCCTGCCCGCGCCGAACCTGGACGACCGCCGCTTCCAGGACCTGGTCGACGAGGCCAAGCGCCGCGTCCAGCAGCACTGCCCCGAGTGGACCGACCACAACGTCTCCGACCCGGGCGTGACGCTGATCGAGGCGTTCGCGCACATGGTCGACGAGCTGCTGTACCGGCTCAACCGCGTGCCCGACCTGCACTACCTGCGGTTCCTGGACCTGATCGGGGTGCGGCTGTTCCCGCCGACCGCGGCGTGCGGCGACGTGACGTTCTGGCTGTCCGCGCCGCGCGACGTGCCCGTGGTGGTGCCCGCCGGGGCGCAGGTCGCCACCGAGCGCGGCGAGGTCGAGGACCCGGTGGTCTTCACCGTGGACCGGGAGCTGACCGTGGTGCCGTGCTCGCTGGCGCACCTGGTCACGGCGGTGGGCGACGGGGACGTGCCGCCCGCCGACCGCACCGACGAGCTGCTCGACGGCAAGGCGCCCGAGGTGTTCGCCGACCCGCCCGCCGCGGGCGACGCGGTGCTGTTCGGGCTGTCGGACGCGGTGCCGGGGTGCGCGGTGCTGCTGCGCGTGGAGGCGCACGCCGAGGGCCGCGGCGTCGACCCGCGCGACCCGCCGTGGGCGTGGGAGGCGTGGGACGGCGCCGGGTGGAGCCCGTGCGAGGTGGACCGCGACACCACCGGCGGCTTCAACCAGCCCGGTGACGTGGTGCTGCACGTGCCCGCCTCGCACGCCGTGTCGGTCGTCGCCCGGCGGCGCGCGGGCTGGTTGCGCTGCCGCGCCGTCGAACCGGCGCCCGACCGGCCGTTCTACCAGCGCCCGCCGAAGCTGCTCGCGGTCACCGCCGCCACCGTCGGCGGCACCACCACCGCCACGCACGCCGAGGTGGTGCGCGGCGAGACCGTCGGCGTGTCCGAGGGCGTGCCCGGCCAGCGGTTCCCGCTGGCCCGCACCCCCGTGGTGGTGGGCGACGGCGGGCTGGTGGTGGAGGTCGCCGCGCCCGGCGGCTGGGAGCGGTGGCACGAGGTGCGGTCCTTCGCCGACTCCGGGCCGGACGACCGGCACGTGGTGCTCGACCGGGTCGGCGGCGTGGTGCTGTTCGGCCCGGCCGTGCGGCAGCCCGGCGGCGGGGTGCGCCACCACGGCGCGGTGCCCGCGAAGTCGGCCGCCGTCCGGGTGCCCGAGTACCGCACGGGCGGCGGCCCGCGCGGCAACGTGGCGCGCGGGCAGCTGCGGGTGCAGCGGGACCCGGTGCCGTTCGTCAGCTCGGTGACCAACCGGCGACCCGCGTCCGGCGGGGTGGCGGGGGAGTCGGTGCGGGACGCGGCGCTGCGCGGGCCGCTGCTGCTGCGCACCCGCGACCGGGCGGTGACCGCCGAGGACTACGAGCTGCTCACCCGCGAGGCCGCGCCGGAGATCGGCCGCGTGCGGTGCGTGCCCGCCGGGCCGGGGTCGGCCGCGGTGCGGGTGCTGGTGGTGCCGTCGGTCGCGGCGGACGAGGGGGCGGACTTCGGCGCGCTCCAGCCGGGTGCGGAGGTGTGCGAGCGCATCGAGCGGTACCTGGAGGAACGCCGGTGCGTCGGCGCGCGGGTGTCCGTGGAGCCGCCGTTCTACCAGGGCGTCACGGTGGTGGCGCGGCTCAACGCCGCCGCGGGCACGCCCGAGGAGGTGCTGCGGACGCGGGCCGTGCGGGCGCTGTACGACTACTTCAACCCGGTCAGCGGCGGTCCGGGCGGCACCGGGTGGCCGTTCGGGCGGCCCGTGCAGTCGGGCGAGGTGTTCGCGGTGCTCCAGCGCCTGCCCGGGGTGGAGCTGGTCGAGGAGATCAAGCTGTTCGGCGCGAACCCGGTGACCGGCGAGCGCGGCGCCGCCGCGGCGCGGCTGGACCTGCCGGCCAACGGGCTGGCGTTCTCCTACGGGCACCAGGTGCGGGTGTCGAGGTGACCCCGCACCCGCTGGCCGACCGGCTGCCCGCCGTGTACCTGGAGGACCTGTTCACGCAGCGGTTCCTGGCGGCGCTCGACGAGGTGCTGGAGCCGGTGTTCACGGTGCTGGACGGGTTCGCCGCCTACCTCGACCCCCGGCTGGCGCCCGAGGACTTCCTGGAGTGGCTCGCGCACTGGGTGGCGCTCGACGTCGGCGAGGGCTGGTCGCCGGCGCGCCGCCGGCTGCTGGTGGCGCGGGCGGTGGAGCTGCACCGGTGGCGCGGCACGCGTCGCGGGCTGGCCGAGCACGTGGCCCTGATGACCGGCGGGCAGGTGGAGGTGGGCGACAGCGGCGGCGTCACCTCGACCGACCGGCCGGGGCTGCCGGTGGCGGAGGACGCGCCGCGGGTGGCGGTCCGGGTGCGCGTGGCGCGGCCGGACGAGGTGGACCGGACCCGGCTGCGCGCGGCCATCGCCTCGGCGGTGCCCGCGCACGTCGAGGTGGACCTGGAGGTGGTGGGGGCATGATGGTGTGCGCGCAGTGCGGTGAGCGGAACGGGGCGGGCGCGGAGTTCTGCGGCGCCTGCGGGACCTACCTGGAGTGGGAACCCCGGCCGAACGCCCCGCAACCGGCGCCGGCGCAACCGGTGCCCTCCCCGCCGGTGCCGCCGCGACCGGCGACCCCGTCACCGGCCGCCTCACCGGCCGCCTCACCGGCCGCTCCACCGCCGCCGACCCCGCCGCCGGTCACCGCACCACCCACCCCGGCACCACCGCTCGACCAGACCCAGACCCAGATCCCGGCCCCGCCACCCGACGACCAGCCGGCCGCCCGCCAGCCCGCGCCCATGCGGCCGACCGACCGGAAGGCCCCGACCACCCCCGCCCCCCGCCTGACCGAGCGCCGCGAACCCCGCCCCGGCGACCTGATCTGCGGCCAGTGCGGCGAGGCCAACGCGCCGACCCGCAGGTTCTGCTCCCGCTGCGGCTCCTCGCTCACCGAGGCCGAGGTGGTGGCGCGGCCGTGGTGGCGCCGGCTGCTGCCCGAGCGCGCACCGGCGAAGGCGGGCACCCGCCGCCGCCGGACCGGCGTCGGCCGCCTCGTCGGCCGGGTGCTCCGCTGGTCGTTCCTGGTCGCGCTGCTCGGCGCGGTCGGCCTCTACGGACTCGTGCCCGCCGTCCGGGGCGGCGTCGACACCTGGGCGCTCGACCGGGTCCGGGAGCTCCGGGGGATCTTCGGCGCCGAGCTGACCCCGGTCCGCCCGACCGCGATCACCGCCACCGCCGAGGACGCCGACCACCCGGCGCTGCTGGCGGCCGACAACGCGAAGAACACGTTCTGGCTCGCCCCGGTCGTCCCGGAGCCACCGGCCCTGGTGCTGGACTTCGGCCGCGAGGTCGACCTGCGGGAGGCGATCGTGCGGATCGGCGTCCCGGACGACTTCCAGTCCGCCCACCGCCCGAAGAAGCTGCACCTGGTCTACCCGACCGGCCGGGCGTTCGACGTGGAGCTGGCCGACACGCCGGACGAGCAGCGGGTCGCGATCGGGAACAGCGCGGGCGCCTCGCGGGTCGAGGTGCACGTGGTCGAGCTGCACCGGTCGCTGCGCGGCGACCGGGTGGCGCTCGCCGAGGTCGAGTTCTTCGCGGTGAGGTGACGTGGTGAAGCACCTGGCCCTGGTCGCGCTCCTGCTGAGCGGCCTGCTGAGCGGCCCGCTCCCGGCGGACCGCCCGCTACCGGCCCGCGCCCAGGCCGACCCCGTCACGCCCTACCGGATCGGCGTGGCGCGCGGTCGGCCCCCCGACATCTGGAGCACCGACGCGGCGGGCGACGACCCGCGCCCGGCCACCGGTTCCGCCGAGCGGTACGAGACCGACCCGGCCTACTCGCCGGACGGCACGGCGCTGGCCTACACCGAGCGCGACGGCCCGGAGGGGCCCGGCCGGGTGGTGGTCGCGGACGCCGACGGCGCGAACCCCCGTTACCCGAGCGGCCGGTTCGGGGAGGAGGACCCGACGTGGTCCCCGGACGGCACGATGCTCGCGGTCACCGACCGGGACCGGGGGATCACCGTGCTGCGGGTCTCGGACGGGGCCGTGCTCGACCGCGTGCCCCGCCCCGCGCACGCCTACTCCGACGACAGCGCGCCCGCGTGGTCGCCCGACGGCGACGCGGTCGCGTTCGTCCGCGACACCGGGGAGGTCACCGAGCCCCGGGTCACGCCGCTCGCCGTCGGCGCGTCGGCGGCCGAGGGGTTCACCACCACCGCGACCCTGCGGACCCCGGCGACGCCGGCGCGGCCGGAGGTCCTGTTCCTGGTCGACACCACCGGGTCCATGGGGGCCGCGGTCGAGGGGCTGCGCGCCGGCCTGGGCGAGGTCATGGAGCGCGTCGAGCGGGAGCAGCCGGGCGCGACCTTCGGCCTGGCCACCTACCAGGACTTCGACGACGGCGACCGCCGCTACCGGCTGCTGCTCGAACCGGGGGAGCGGGAGGCGGTGCGGGAGGCGCTGGACGGCGTCGTGGTGGACCCCGCCCACGGCGGCCCGGACGCGCCCGAGGACTGGTTCAACGCCCTGCACGAGGTGGCGCGCGGCATCGGCGCCGACGGCGGGTACGAGCTGTTCGACCGACCCGGCACGAGCCGGATCGTCGTGCTGGTGGGCGACGCGAGCAGCAAGGAGTGCCGGCTGACCGAGCCCGGACCGGCCGGCCCCGCCGCGGCGGCCGAACCCCCGGGCTGCGGTCCGTTCCGGCAGCGCGGCACGGTCGTCGCCGACCTCACCACCCGCGGCGGCGAGGACGAGCCGCGCGACATCCGCGTGGTCGGCGTGCCCGTCGTCACCTCCCCCCACGAGGGCCTGGACAGCCGGGGGCAGGCCACCGCGATCACCCGGGCCACCGGCGGCGCGCTGGGCGCGGCGGGCGCGCCGCCGGAGCGGGTCGCCGCCGCCGTGGAGCGGGGCATCAGCGGCATCCCGGTGACCGTGCGACCGGTCGCGGACTGCTCGCCCGGGGTGTCGGTGTCCTTCGAGCCGCCCGCGGCGACCGTGCCCGGCGGCACCGAGGTCCGCTTCACCGAGCACGTGCGGCTCGACGGCGGGCCGTCGTCGCGGGCGGCGGGCGAGCTGGGCTGCGCGATCCGGTTCGAGTTCGACGGGGAGGTCCCCGACCGGCCCCACGAGCAGCACCTCACCATCACCCGCGCGGCCGGGCCCTCGGTCGTGGTGGGCGCGGGCGCGGGGGTGAGCCCCGACGGCGAGCCGGTGCCCGTGCCCCTCACCGCCACCGCGACCGACGCGGGTGGCGGGCCGCTCCCCCCGGACTGCGACGCCGGGCCCGGCACGCTGTTCCCGGTCGGGCTGACCACCGTGACCTGCACGGCCACCGCCGCCGGCCGCACCGCCACCGCGAGCACCACCGCCACCGTCCTGCGGCCGCGGGACGGGCGGGCGCGGACGATCTGGCTGGCCGAGCTGGTCGGGACGCGGGTCCACCGCCAGGTCGACCTCACGGACGCGTTCGCCGAGGGCTGCGGGCGGACCGACGACGCGCCCGCCTGGTCGCCCGACGGCACCCGCCTGGCCTACTCGTCCGGGGAGGCGCTGTGCGTGCTGGAACCGGGTTCCCGGACCACCCGCCCCGTGGTGGGCGGCTACCCGGACGACCCCGCGTGGTCCCCGGACGGCGCGCTCCTCGCCTTCACCCGCCGCGACGGCGAGGGTCCCGCCCGCGTGTGGGTGGTCCCGCCCGCCGGCGGCGACCCCGCCCCGGTCGTCGACTTCGGCGCGGACGACGTGGCGCGGCCCGCGTTCCGGCCCCTGCCGGACCTGCGGGTCACCGGGGTGGTCGCGCCCGGCGCGGTCGCGTTCGGCGGCACGACCACCGCGCGGTTCACCGTGACCAACCCCGGCCTGGCCCCGCCGCGCGCGGCGGACCTGGCGCTGACCGTGCCCGCCGGGCTGCGCCTGGACTCGGTCACCACCACCGCGGGCACGTGCGCGCCGGCCGGCTGCGCGCTGGGCCGCCTCGCCCCCGGCGCCCGCGCCGAGGTCACCCTCGCCCTCACCGGGGTCGCCGCCGGGCGGCACCTGGTCCGGGCGGAGCTGCCCGGGGACGTCAACCCCGGCGACAACGCGGCCGGGGCGGCGGTGGAGGTCGCCGAGGAGGTCCGGCCGCCGGACCACCCGGGCTCGCTGTCGCTGGCCCTGGCGGTGCGGCCGGCGGAGTCCTTCGTCGGCGGGGACGACCTGGTGCTGTCCTACCGGGTCCGCAACGGCGCGGCGGAGCCGATGACCGACGTCCGCGTGGTCACCGCGCTGCCGCCGCGGCTGCTGCCCGCCGCCGGCTGCACCACCTGCGAGCTCGGCACGCTCGCACCCGGCCAGGAGGCCGAGGTGCGGGTCACCCTGCCCGCCCGCGCCGCCGTCGACACCACCGCGGGCGGCTCGGTGCTCGGCACCGGACCTGACCTCGACCCGGCCGACAACACCGCCGTGGCCCGGGTGCTGGTGCGGCAGCCGGTGCTCGCGGTCGAGCCGGGCATCGGGCCCACCGGGTTCGTGCCGCGCGCCACCGGCCGGGACTTCCCGCCCGGCGCGACCGTCCGGCTCGCCTGGACGGTCGGCGTCTCGCCCGTGCCCGGCGAGGTCGTCGTGCGCCCGGACGGCACCTGGGAGACCGGGTTCCTGGTGTTCCACAACGACCTCGTCGGACCCCGGCGGCTGGCGGGCACGACCGTGCTCGGGCCGCGGTTCGGCCCGGTGCGGTCCGGCGAGTTCCTGGTGGTGCCCCGGACCCTGCAACCACCCGACTTCGCCAGCCGGGAGTGAAACCCGGACGGCTGCCCGATGGGGAAGCGGCGGGCGCACCGCTCCCCACCCCCGCGCCGGTCCCCGGACCCGGCCGACCCCCGGAGGATTCCCACCATGGGTGCAACCGCGACGCTGTCCGCAACCGGCCTGGCCGTGGCGCCGGGCGACGAGGTCACGTGCACGGTCGTCGTGCGCAACACCGGCGACCTGGTGGACGCCTTCGCCGTGGACGTCGTCGGCGACGCCGCCGACTGGGCCACCACCGAACCCGCGTCGGTGAACCTGGTGCCCGGGGCGACCGCCTCGGTGGCGGTGCGGTTCGCCCCGCCCCGCGCGCCCGGGGTGACGGCGGGCGCGGCGGCCTTCGGCGTCCGCGTCACCTCGCGCGAGGACCCGCACGGCTCGGTGGTCGAGGAGGGCTCGATCGAGGTCGGGGAGTTCACCGACCTGTCCGCCGAGCTGGTGCCCGCCAGGGTCGAGGCGGGGGCCAGGGGCCGCTTCGAGGTGGCGGTCGACAACCTCGGCAACTCGCCGGTCGCGGTGCGCCTGCACCCGGCCGACCCGGACGGCGAGCTGGAGTTCCGGCTCGACCGCCCGGACCTGGTGCTCGCGCCCGGCACGGTGGCGTTCGCGCGGCTGGTCGCCAAGCCGCGCAACACCTTCCTGCGCGGGCCTTCCCAGCCGCGGCCGTTCCGGGTGGAGGTGGTGCCCGGCACCGGGCCCTCGCTGACCACCGCGGGCACCCTGGTGCAGCGGCAATTGCTGCCCCGGTGGCTGCTGCCCGCCCTGGCCGCGCTGCTGGCGCTGGCGATCGCGCTGGTGGCGCTGTGGTTCACCGTGCTGCGGCCGGCCGTGAAGTCGGCGGCCCGCGACGCCGCCGTGGAGCAGGCCGACGAGGTCAGGGCCGTCGCGGAGCAGGCGCAGGCAGGCGCCCGGCAGGCGCAGGGGGAGGCCGAGCGGGCCAAGGTGAACTCGGAGGCCGCGATGCGCGAGGTCGGCCTGGACCCGAGCGCCCCGCCCGGCTCGCCGCCCACCGCGCGGCCCGGCGCCGCCGCCGCCGAGGGCCGGCCGACCGACTTCCGGGTGGCCGCCGACGCCCGCGTCACCGCCGATCCCGAGCAGTTCTCCGACTTCGCCTCCGCGCCGCCCGCGGACGCGGTGCTGCTGATCTCGGACATCGTGCTCCAGAACCCCCGCGGCGACACCGGCACCGTCCGGGTGCTGCGCGAGGCGGCCGACGGCGCCCGCGGCGTGCTGCTGGAGGTGGGCCTGGCCAACTTCCGCGACCTCGACCGGCACTACGTGGAGCCGCTCCAGTTCCGCAAGGGCGAGAAGGTCGTGCTCCAGGTCAGCTGCCAGAACCCGGCGGAGAAGGGCAACTGCACGCCGTCGGTGTCGTTCTCCGGCCGCGCGGTGGACGTGCCCTGAGGGTCTTCGGGAACCGGCCCGGCCGCCGTCCGCGCGCCGCGCTAGATCAGGCCCTCGCGCAGCGCGAACGCCACCGCGTGCGCCCGGTTGCGCAGCTGGAAGCGGTTGGTGATGTCGTGCAGGATGCTCTTGACCGTGCGCTGCGAGTAGCACAGCTTCTCGGCGATCTCGCGGGTCTCGAAGCCGTCCGCGATCAACCTCAGCACCTCGGTCTCCCGGTCGGACATGCCCGCCATCGTCCACCCGTTGGGGTTCAGCACGTTGCGCTGCAACCGCGACACCCGGTCCAGCAGCCTGCCCAGCAGGTCCGCCGGCAGCGCGCCCTGGCCGCCCGCGGTGGCCTTCACCAGCCGGACCAGCGCGTCCGGGGTGGCCTCCGCCCGGCGGACCACCGCGGACACGCCGCCGCCGACCACGTTGAGCAGCTCCGGGTCCGCGATGTCGCCCGCCACCAGCACGATGCCCGCGCCGCCCGGCACCTGGAGCCGGCGCAGCAGCTGCCGCGCCTCGGCGTCCCACCGCTCCAGCACCACCAGCGCCACCGGGGCCGGCTCCGGCGGCTCCACCAGCCTGACCTCCGGCCGCGACCGCAGGGCCGAGGTGACCCCCGCCCTGGTGATCGAGTCCGTCGCGTGCAGGACGACCGCGATCTGCTCACCGTTCATCTCGTGCTCCCGCCATCCGCCCCGACGGGCCGCGCCCGCGCCCCTCGGCGCCGCCCGAACTGCCCACGGCCATCGTCGCGGGCCGGCGTGCCCCGGCACTACGGGCCCGGTGTCCCGATGTGTCCCGGTCCGCCGCCCAGACCGGCCCGCCTGGCCCGGGACACCGCCTGGGCGCGGTCGGCCACGTGGAGCTTGCGCAGGATGTGCGAGACGTGGTTGCGCACGGTCTTGGGGCTGAGCACCAGGTGCCGGGCGATGGTGGCGTTGCCCCGGCCACCGGCCATCAGCCGCAGCACCTCCCGCTCCCGCGCGGTCAGCTCCGGGAACGCCCCCGGCGGGTCGGGCGGCGCGCTGCCGAAGTAGGCCAGCAGCCGCACCGCGACGGCCGGGCTGAAGATCGCCTCGCCCTCGCCGACGGCCAGCACCGCCCGCACGATCTGCTGCGGCCGGGCGGCCTTGAGCAGGTAGCCCAGCGCGCCCGCGCGCATCGCGGCGAACACCGACCCGTCGTCGTCGAACATGGTCAGCACCAGCACCCGCACGCCGGGGTCGCGCGCCACGATCCGCCGCGTCGCCTCGACCCCGCCCAGGTCGGGCATGTTCAGGTCCATCACCACCACGTCCGGGCGCAGCGCGGCGGCCATCGCCACCGCCGGCACCCCGCCGCACGCCTCGCCGACCACCTCCAGGCCGGGCGCGTCGGCCAGCGCCGCGGACAGCCCGTAGCGGAACAGCGGGTGGTCGTCCACCACGAGGGCCCGCAGCGCAGGCACCGCGTCACACCCCTTCGGGCAGGGGCAGGGGCAGGTCGGCGGCGACCCGCGTGCCGCCGCCGGCGCGCTCCACCCGCCACGTGCCGCCCACCTCGCGCGCCCGCTCGCGCATCGAGCGCAGCCCGACCCCGTTCCCGCCGACCCCGCAGTCCCCGGTCCCGCAGTCCCCGCCGACCCCGGCGGGCCACGGCGCGACGCCGTCGTCCACCACCTCCACCCGCAACCGGTCGTCGAACGTCAGCCGCACCGCGCAGTGCCGCGCGCCCGCGTGCCGCACCACGTTGGTCAGCGCCTCGCACACGATCCGGTAGGCCGCCACCTGCACCGCCACCGGCAGCTCCGGCAGGCCGGCGCACTCCACGTCCACCCGCACCGGGTGCCGGTCCGACAGCGAGGCCACGTGCTCGCGCACCGCGCCCACCAGCCCCAGCCGCGCCAGCACCGCCGGGTACGCGCCCGCGGCCAGCCGCCGCACCTCGCCCACCGCGGCGTGCACCTCGTCCTCCAGCCGGGCCAGCAGCCGCCCGGCGGACGCCGGGTCCCGCTGCGCCAGGTGCCGGGCCGCCCGCAGCCCCAGCGCGACGGCCGCCAGCGAGGGACCCAACCCGTCGTGCAGGTCGCGCAACAGCCCGCGCCGCACCTCGTCGGCCACGTCGGTGGGAACCGGCAACTCGCGGCGCATGGTCCCTCCCCCCTGGGTGTGTGCACTACCGGGTGTGCGCTCGGGCGGGTCCGCCTGCCAAAGAAATCGTCACCGTGTGATAGGCCGTTTCAACCAGGACAGAGGTTCCCACGTTCGTGGGAACCGGCCCCGAATGTCGTGACTCACCGACGTATCACGGCCCAACCCGCGTGCTCCATATGGATAGGCGAGCGCTCGGGAGGGTGGCATGGGGCGGACGGGGGGTCGGGCGGTGCTCCAGGTGCACCCGACCAGGCTGTGCAACCTGCGCTGCCGGCACTGCTACTCCAGCTCGGGGCCCGACGTGGCCGAGTCGGTGCCGATGCCGGTGCTGTCGGGGGTGGTGCGGGACGCCGCCGCGCTCGGCTACGACGTGCTCAACGTGTCGGGCGGCGAGCCTTTCCTCTACCCGGAGCTGCCCGCGCTGCTGCGGGCCGCGCGGGACGCGGGGATGCGGACGACCGTCACCACCAACGGCGTCGCGCTGAACCAGCGCCGGATCGGCGTCGTGCGCGGCCTGGTCGACCTGGTGGCCGTCTCGCTGGACGGCGACCGGGCCACCCACGACCGCATCCGGGACCAGGAGGGCTGCTTCGACCGGGCGCTGGCCGGCATCCGGCGGCTCACCGAGGCGGGCGTCCCGGTCGGCGTCGTCACCACCCTCACCCAGGGCAACGCCACCCAGCTCGGCGAGGTCGCCGCGGCCGCCTCCCGGTCCGGCGCCCTGCTGCTCCAGGTCCACCCGCTCGAACCCGAGGGCGCGGCCAACCGCCTCATGGCGGGCGAGCGGCCCGACGCGGTGGAGCTGGCCTACGCCGCGGTGGAGCTGGGCCGGATCGCGGAGGAGCACGGCCTGGCCGTGCAGCTGGACGCGGTGCCCAGGACGGTGCTGGCCCGCCGGCCGCGGGCGTTCATGGCCGCGCCGATCGAGGACACCAGCCCGCTGGGCCACTGGCTCACCCCGCTGGTCGTCGAGGCGAACGGCGCGGCCGTCCCGGTCTCCTACGGGTTCGACCGCCGCTACGGCCTGGGCAACGTCCAGGACCGGCCGCTGGCCGAGCTGGCGCGGACCTGGGACCCGGCCCCGTTCCTGGCGCTGTGCCGGACCACCTGGCAGCGCCTGCTGGACGGCCGGACCGGGCCGCTGATCACCTGGTACGGCCACCTGGTCCGCGCCTCGCGGATCCAGCGGCCGGCGACCGCGGGCCGCTGAAGCTGCGGGCCGCTGAAGCCGGGGTGCGCCCCCCGCACCACTCCCGCGCGCCACCCCCCGCGAGCCAACCCCCTCGCGGACCAACCCTCCCGCGAGCCACCCACCCGCGTGCCACCCCCGGCACGCCGACCCGGCCTCAGCGGGCCAGCAGCTCGGCCGCGTCCAGGGCGTTGACCACGCGGTCCGGCGTGACCCCGCAGTCCTCGGCCCGCTCGCACCCGTAGGAGATCCAGTCCAGCTGGCCGGGCGCGTGCGCGTCGCTGTCGACGGCGAAGGCGCACCCCATGCCGACGGCCAGCCGCAGCAGCCGCCCCGGCGGGTCCCGGCGCTCCGGCCGCGAGTTCACCTCCACCGCGGTGTCGTGCTCGACGCACGCGGCGAACACCTCCACCGCGTCGAACTCCGACTCCGGCCGCCCCCTGCCGGTGACCAGCCGCCCGGTGCAGTGGCCCAGGACGTCCACGTGCGGGTTGGACACCGCGGCGACCAGGCGGGCGGTCATCTCGGGCGCGGGCATCCGCAGTCTCGAGTGCACGCTCGCCACCACGACGTCCAGCCGCGCCAACAGGTCCTCCCGCTGGTCGAGCGCCCCGTCGGCGAGGACGTCCACCTCGATCCCGGTCAGCACCAGGAACGGCGCCAGCTCGGCGTTCAGCTCCGCCACCACCTCCAGCTGCCGGCTCAGCCGGTCGGCGGACAGGCCGTTGGCCACGGTCAACCGGGGGGAGTGGTCGGTCAGCGCCATCCAGGAGTGACCGAGGTCCCGGGCCGCCTCGGCCATCTCGCGGATCGGGCTGCCGCCGTCGGACCAGTCCGAATGCGTGTGGCAGTCACCCCTCAGCGCCGCGCGCAGGCCCTGCCCGCCGACCGCGGGCGGCTCGCGGAACCGGCTCAGGTAGGCGGGTTCCCGCCCGGCGAGCGCGTCGGCGACCACCCCCGCGGTGGACCTGCCGATGCCGGGCAGGTCGGTCAGCGTGCCCTCCTCCGCGCGGCGCTCCAGCTCGTCCCGGGGGAGCGCCCCCACCACGTCGGCGGCCCGCCGGAACGCCCGCACGCGGTACACGGGCTCGCCCGCGCGCTCCAACCGGAGCGCGACCTGCCGCAATGCCCAGAGGGGGTCCACGGGTCCTGTGTACCGCGACCGGGCGGCGCACGCCCGCCGACGCCTGCCGCTCCCGCCGACACCCGCCGCCGCCCGCGCCTGCCGCGCCTGCCGCCCTTGCCTGCGCCTGCTGCGCCCTGCCGACGCCGCCCACCGCTCGCCGGCCCTTGCCGCCGCCTGCCGCCCGTCGCCCTCTGCCGCCTCCGCCTCCCCCTGCCGCCTCCGCCTCCCCCTGCCCGATCTGCTCGAATCGATCGCGGTGTGCGCGAAAAGCTTGCGGCTGCCGGTCCGCTGAACCCAGGATGTCCGCCATGTCCCCACGTGCCGGCACGGTCGGGTCGCGGCGCAGGCCCAGCAAGGGCGACCTGACCTCCCAGGCGATCCTGGACACCGCCGCGCGGTTGTTGCGGACCCGTTCCCTGGACGACATCTCCGTCGACGAGCTGGCCGCGGGCGCGGGCATCTCGCGGTCGACGTTCTACTTCCACTTCGCGTCCCGGGAGGCGGTGCTCCACGCCCTGTCCGGAGCCGTGCTGGACGCCCTGTACGAGTCGGCGTCCACCTGGCTGCGCCGGGGCGACGAGCCGCCGGAGGTGGCGATCCGCCGGGCACTGGGCGCGGGCCTCGCGCTGTGGCGCAAGCACGGCGCGGTCCTGCGCGCCGCCGTCCGGGCCCGCGACACCGACCCGATGATGCGCGAGTTCTGGTCGGGGGTGGCGCGCCGCTTCGTCGAGGCGACGGCGTCCCAGATCGAGCTGGAGCGCGCCGCGGGCACGGCGCCGGCGGGTCCCGACGCCCGCTCGTTGGCCGCGGTCCTGGTGTCGATGAACGAGCAGGGCTTCCTGAGCCGCTCGCGCTCCCGCCGCTCCACCGTCCGCGACCGCGAGCTGGTGGACACGCTGACCTGCGTGTGGCTGCGCTCGGTGTACGGCTCCACCCACTCCGACAGTCCACAGTAGACAACGGGCTGCCGCCCGGTTCGCCCGATCGCGCCAATTGAGGCGGGACTGGACCGATCCGGCGGCAGCGCTTACGTTCGGGGTGCGAGCGGGGGACCGCGTGGTCGAGGGCGGGGAGTCGCGCGACTCCCCGACCGGGACCACCGACACCCCGCCCGCGACTGGCCGCCGCCACCAGTCCTCCGCCGCCGCCTTTCCCCCAACGACCGCGGGAGGCACCTGTGGCACCCCCTACCCGGCGGCGGCTGTCCGCCCTGAGCACCGCACTGGCGGTGGTGGCGACCGCGCTGGTGTCCGCCGCGCCCGCGAGCGCGGCCCCCGTGCTGCTGTCCCAGGGCAAACCGGTCACCGCCTCCACCACGAGCGGACCGGGCCTGGAGGCGCGGCTCGCCGTGGACGGCGACTTCGGCACCCGCTGGAGCAGCCGGTCCGGCGTCGACCCGGCCTGGCTCCAGGTCGACCTGGGCGTGACCGCGCGCCTCAGCCGGGTCCGGTTGCAGTGGGGCAACTCGTGCGCCCGCGCCTACCGCGTCGAGACCTCGCCCGACGCCGCCGCCTGGACCACCGTCCACAGCACCGCGAACGGTCCCGGCGGGGTCGAGAACCTCGCGGTCGGCGGCGCCGGCCGGTACGTGCGGCTGTACGCCACCCAGCGCTGCAACCAGTCGGGCGGCTACACGGTGGTGGAGTTCCAGGTCCACGGCGAGACCTCCGGCGACACCGCCCCGCCGTCGCCGCCCGCGAACCTGCGGGCCGCCAACACCACGGCCACCTCGGTCGACCTCTCCTGGGACCCGGCGACCGACGACGTCGGCGTCACCTCCTACGAGGTGTACCAGTCGGGCCAGTTCGTCAAGGCCGTCGCCGGCACCTCCACCCGGGTCACCGGCCTGAACCCCAACGGCACCCACCAGTTCTACGTCAACGCCAAGGACGCCGCCGGCAACGTCTCGCAGGCGAGCAACAACGTCGAGGTGCGCACCCCGCCCGCCCAGGCCGACAACGAGAAGCCGACCGCCCCCACCGGCCTGCGCGCCACGGGCGTCACGGCCAACTCGGTCTCGCTGACCTGGGGCGCGGCCACCGACAACATCGGCGTGACCCGCTACGAGGTCCACGCGGCCGGGGCGAAGGTCGGCGACGCCACCGGCACCTCGGCCACCATCAGCGGTCGCGCGCCGAACACCGCCTACACGTTCACGGTGCGGGCGTTCGACGCGGTGGGCAACGCCTCCGACCCGAGCGCGCCGGTCACCGCGACCACGTCCGGCGGCGGTGACCAGGTCGGCGCGGTCACCCAGCTGGCGGCCGACACCGACGTGCCGTGGGGCCTGGCCTTCCTGCCCGACGGCTCCGGCGTCTACAGCCGGCGCGACGCGTTCGACCTGGTGAAGCTGTCGCCGTCCGGGGCGCGGACGACCCTGGGCGTGGTGCCCAACGTGGTCGGCACGGACGCCGAGGGCGGCCTGCTCGGCATCGAGGTCTCACCGACCTTCGCCACCGACAACTACGTCTACGCCTACCACACCAGCACCGGCGACAACCGGGTCGTGCGGCTGAAGGTGCAGAACAACGCGATCGTGGCCGGCTCGGTGCAGGTCCTGCTCACCGGCATCCCGCGCAACCGCTACCACAACGGCGGCCGGCTGCGCTTCGGCCCGGACGGCAAGCTCTACGTCGGCACCGGCGACGGCCAGAACGCCCAGGGCGCGCAGGACCGGAACTTCCTGGGCGGCAAGGTGCTGCGGCTCAACCCCGACGGCAGCGCGCCGACCGACAACCCCTTCTACGGCAGCGGCGGCAACGCCCGCTACGTGTGGTCCTACGGCCACCGCAACGTGCAGGGCCTGGCGTTCGACGGCCAGGGCAGGCTGTGGCAGGCCGAGCTGGGCAACACGATCATGGACGAGCTGAACCTGGTCGAGCGGGGCGGCAACTTCGGCTGGCCGTCGTGCGAGGGCACCTCGGGCAGCTGCTCGGGCTACGTCGCCCCGAAGCGCACCTGGAGCACGGCCAACGCGTCGCCCAGCGGCATCGCGATCGTCAACAACTCCCTCTACATGGCCTCGCTGCGCGGCGCCCGCCTCTACCGCCTCCAGCTCAACGGCACCTCGGTCGGCGGCGAGACCACCCACTTCCAGGGCACCTACGGCCGCCTGCGCACCGTGGAACGGGCCCCGGACGGCAACCTCTGGCTGACCACCAGCACCGGCGACCGCGACAGCGTCCCCAACAACTCCGACAGCCGAATCCTGCGCGTCCAACTCAACTAACCCCTCCCCACCCTCCCAACGCGGGGCCACGCCACCACGGCGCGGCCCCGCGTCCTTATCCCCCTCCGCCCTTTCACCCTCCGCCTTCCGTTGAACCACCCACCCGCCAAACCCGTGTAGCCGGTGTCCCCCGCCCGGAGCACAGGCCCCGGGCCCCGGCCGAACGAGACGAGATGCGCGATCCGATCCTCGACCGCACCGTGAACCTGGTCCGATCCGAGCGAACCCGGAACCGCCGACGCTGCGGCGGCATCGTCGCGGCGTTGGGTACCACCCTGGCCGCCGCGGTGCTGGCCGGCGGCGTCCACCTGGGCCGGCAGCACGCGCCCGGGACGCGGCTCCTGGCCGCCTCCTCACCGGACGGGGTCCACCTGACCACCGAGGTCACCGCGGCCGGGGGCTGGGTCCGCCTGCGCGCGGAGGTCGACGGCGTCCCCTCCGGCTCCCGCTGCCGCCTGGTGGTCACCGACACCGCCGGCAACCACTACGTGGCGGGCGGCTGGGTGGCGCCGTCCGCCACCCGCACCACCCTCACCGGCGCCGTCGTGGTCCCCCTCCCCGACCTGGCCACCATCAGCGTCGTCACCACCGACAACCACACCCTGATCACCGCCCCCACCCCCTGACCCAGCGCGAGTCGTACGCCCAGACCGCGCGAGTCGTACGTCCAGACCCACCGTGTCGTACGTCCAGGACCCCCGAGTTCACCGTTCAGGACCCCAGGACCGCCGCGTCTCAGCCGGTGACGAGGCCGCCACCCCGGGCCCCGGCCGAATAAGCTGGACGGCGTGAGGTGGTTATCCGCGCTCCTGGTCCTCTCGCTGGCGGCAGGCTGCTCGGAGAGCCGGACGGTGGCGATAGACGAGGTGCCCGTCGCGGTGGACGAGGTCACCACCACCGGGGACGCCTCCACCGGCTCCTTCACCCTCGACTGCGGCCGCAACGAGCGGCGCCACCTCAACGCCGACAACGTGGTGATCACCCCGGGCCGCCCCTTCGGCGCCCACCACACCCACGAGTACGTCGGCAACACCGGCACCGACGCCCACTCCACCGACGAGTCCCTCGCCGCCGCGGCCACCACCTGCTCCGCGGGCGACCTGTCCACCTACTACTGGCCCGTCCTGCGCCTGACCGACCGCACGGGCCACGACGAGCACGCGCAGGGCGGGGGAGCGCACGGCAACACCGGTGAGGTGCTGCCCCCGGACCGCGTCTCCGTCACCTTCACCGGCAGCCCGGTCAGCGAGGTCGTCGCGATGCCCCGGTTCCTGCGCGCCATCACCGGCGACCCCGCCGCGGCCACCACCGGTCGCGGCCGGGCGCGGTGGAGCTGCACCGGGTTCGAGGACCGGTGGACCGACCGCTACCCCGGGTGCGCCCCGGGCAGCCGGGTGCTGCGCGACTTCGAGTTCCCCAGCTGCTGGGACGGCCGCAACACCGACAGCCCCGGCCACCGCGCGCACCTGGAGTTCCCGGCCCCGAACGGGGTGTGCCGGCAGGGCACCTTCCCGGTGCCGAGGCTGCGCCTGGTCGTGGCCCAGGACGTGCCGCCGGGCCGGCCGTTCGCCGTCGACAGCTTCCCCGAGCAGCACCGGGACCCGCGCACCGACCACGCCATGTTCATCAACGTCATGCCCGACGCCCTGATGGCCGAGGTCGTGACCTGCCTGAACGCCGGCCGCGCCTGTTCGTGACCCGGCCCGGCGAACTTTTTCCCGGCCGCGCTGAACCGAACCCGCCCGGGAGCCGTGTCCGTGGGGGACGGGTTGGGGACGGGTCGACGAGAGGAGCGGGTGGATGGCGGCTTTGTGGTCCCGGAAACGGGAGGCCGCGGCCGACGAGGCGCTGATCCGCTCCCTCTACGAGGAGCACGGCCGGGCGCTGCTCGCCTACGCGACGCGGCTGACCGGTGATCGGGCGGCGGCCGAGGACGTGGTCCAGGAGACCCTCGTGCGCGCCTGGCGGCACCCGGACGCCCTGGTCAACGGCCGGGGCTCGGTCCGCGGCTGGCTGCTCACGGTGGCGCGCAACCTCGTCACCGACCGGGTCAGGGCGAGGGCGGCCCGGCCCCAGGAGGTGGCCGAGACGCCGGCGACCCCGCCGGTGGCGCGCGACCACGCCGACGCCGTGGTGGACTCGGTGGTGGTGCTGGAGGCGCTGGACCGGTTGTCGCCCGACCACCGGGACGTGCTGCTGGAGATCTACTTCCGCGGCCGGAGCGTGACCGAGGCGGCGGAGGCGCTGGGGGTGCCGCCCGGCACGGTGAAATCGAGGTCGCACTACGCCTTACGTGCCCTGAGGGAGACGTTCGCCGGACAACAGGTCGCGCTGAAGGGGGTGGCCGGATGACCGCGAACCACGATCCACAGCTGCTCGGCGCCTACGTGCTGGGTGCGCTGGACGAGCAGGAGGTGCGTGCGGTGGAGGACCACTTGGCGGCCTGCCCGTCGTGCCGCGCCGAGCTGGCCGGGCTGAGGGCGGTGGAGGAGGCCATGGGCGAGGTGCCGCCCGAGGCGCTGCTCGACGGCCCGCCGGACGGCGGCGACCTGCTGCTCCAGCGCACGCTGCGCCAGGTGCGGTCGGAGCGCGGCGGTGAGCTGCGCCGCCGCCGGGTGGGCCTCGGCCTGGTCGCGGCGGCGGTGGCCGCGGTCGTGCTGGGCGGCGGGTTCGCCGTCGGTCGGGGCACCGCGCCGGACGAGCTCGTGCTGCCCACCCCGTCCACGGCCCCCGCGCCGCCGGCGGGCACCAGGCTGGGCACGGCGACCGACCCGGACACCGGCGCGCGGATGACCGTGCAGGTCAGGCCCGCCGCCGGGTGGGTGCGGGTGAACGCCTCGGTGGCGGGCATCGCGGCCAACGCGAGGTGCAGGCTGTTCGTGGTCGCCAGGGACGGCAGCAGGCAGGAGGCCGGCAGCTGGCTGGTCTCCGCGGCGGGGGAGCAGGACGGCACGAACCTCGACGGTTCCGCGCTGATCGCGCCGGGGGACGTGGTGGCCGTCGAGGTCCGCGACTTCGACGACCGGCGGATCGTCACCGTGCCCGTCTAGCGGGTCGGGTGGCCCCCGGCGCGGGGGCCACCCGACCTGTCTCACGGCCTGAGCACGACCTTGCCGGTGGTGGCGCGCGTCTCCAGCGCGGTGTGCGCGCGGGCCGCGTCGCGCAGCGGGAACGTCGTGGTGAGCGGGGTGAGCCGCTGTTCGGCGAGCAGCTCCAGCGAGCGCTGCTCCAGCTCGCGCAGGCTCGTGCCCTTGAGCAGCCGCGGTCCGACCGCGACCGACGCGGTGAGCCCCTGGCGGTACAGGTCGGCGGTCTCCACGCGGGTGGGCGTGCCGGAGGACCAGCCGAACAGCACGACGTGCCCGCCCACGCCCAGCAGCTCCAGGGCCGCGCGCCCGGCCTCGCCGCCCACGCCGTCGAGCACGACGGTCACCGCGCCGACGCCGTCGGTCCAGCCCGGCCGGGTGTAGTCGACGGCCAGGTCCGCGCCCAGCTCGCGGACCAGGTCGAGCTTCGCGGTGCTCGCGGCGCCGACGACCCGAGCCCCGACCGCCTGGGCGGCCCGCACGAACAGCGCGCCCAGGCCGCCGGCCGCGGACGTCACCAGCACCACGTCGTCCTCGGTCAACCGCGCGATGCGCAGCACCCCGACGGCGGTTCGGCCCGTGCCGACCATGGCTACCGCCGCGTCGTCGGACACGTGGTCGGGCAGCTCGTGCAGCGAACCGGCGTTCGCCACGGCCTGCTCGGCGTAGCCGCCGCCGGCCTGCCCGAGGTGGGCGACGACCCGCTTGCCGAGCCAGTGCGCGTCCGCGCCCTCGCCCAGCGCGGTGACCACGCCCGCCACCTCGCGACCGGGGACCACGGGCAGCTCGGGCAGCGGGAACGGCCCGCCCGGCTCGCCGCGCCGGATCGCCGTGTCCAGCAGGTGCACCCCCGCGGCCGACACCGCGAGGCGCACCTGGCCGGGGCCGGGTTCGGGGTCGGGCACCTCCTCGTGGCGCAGGTTCTCGGCCGGGCCGAACTCGTGCTGCCGGATGGCGCGCATGTGGAACCCCCTCTTCTCGGAACGCCGGTCACGCTAGGAGTTCGAGCTTGCTGGAGGTCAAGTGATCGGGACCGCCGCTCAACCGGGGCGGCGCTCCGCGCGTCAAGGGGGGTGTGAGGCACTTCGACCACAACGCGCACCACCACCCGGTCCTGCCGGCCGCGGTGCCCGTCGGGGCGCGCACGGCGCTGGACGTCGGCTGCGGGCACGGCGCGTTCGCGCGCGCCCTCGCCGCCGGGGGGGCTCGCGGTGACGGCGGTGGACCGCGCGGCGGGGGGTGGCCGTGCTCGGGTCGGCGCGCGAGGAGGGCGCGCGGGACCGGGCGCTCAGCCTCGCGTCGGTGCCCCCGAATCGCGCCCGGCGCCTGGTCCGGGACGACCCGCGCGGCACCGCCCCGGTCGCGGACTGCTCGCTGTCGCCGCGCGGGATCAGGGCCACCGCGGCGGGGATCGTGCCCGGCGCCCGGTTCCGCCGGCACCTCTACCGGCGCTACTCGATGTTGTGGACCGCGCCGGGAACCGGATGACCATGGCGCGCGTCAATTGGTGCATACGGTAATTGCTTTGACGGCCGCAGGTCGTCGAAGGGACAATTCAGCTCAACACCACGATGGTGTCACGACCAAGCAGGGGGATTTCGTGAACAGCAGGCAGACCGACTGGAACGGCTCGGCGACGCGTCGTTCCCAGCGCTGAACTGCACGTCTGACCTGGGCTCAGGTGCCCCGGGCGGTGCTCCGCGAGCCATCCGCAAACCTGATCGCCCTCATTTGTCGCGGTGATCGGAATTCAATTTCCGGTACCGTGTGTTCCCGGTTCCGACGGGGTGGACCGGGATTGTGTGAACCTCGGCGCGACGGGGCGCCGACTCCTGTCGGAACAATGGGGGCGGGCCCGGGCGCCCGCCCCCGCCGCCCTGCCGCGTCGCCCAGTCCAGCGCCGCGCCGTCCCGCCTCGCGCCGCCACCCCGTCCCGCCGTCCTCTGCCCCACGCCCCACCCCGCCGACCACGCACCCCGGACGTGCCGTTTGCCTTCTCCGGCCCATGGGTAGCCGGTGGTCGTCCGGAGCCCGGAAGGCGGGCTCGTGGTCCTCGTTTGGAGGGCGTGATGACCCAATCGACCGTCGGCCGCGTCAAGGTCGCGGGTCTCCAGCCCGCCCAGGTGCTGGCGGGCCTGCTCGGACTGGTCTTCCTCGTCGCCGGCATCGCCGGTTTCGTGAAGACCGGGTTCGGCGACTTCTCCGGCGACCAGCACGCCATGCTGCTCGGGTTCGCGGTGAACCCGCTGCACAACGTGATCCACCTGGCGTTCGGCGTGCTCGGCCTGCTGATGGCGACCAACTCGGGCCTGTCCAGGGTCTACGGCTGGATCGTGTTCCTGTCCTACGGCGCCGTGCTGCTGTGGGGCCTGGCCCTCTCGGGCATCTTCGCGAGCAACCCGGTCTCGGGCCTGGGCAACCCGCTGGCGCTCAACACCAACGACAACTGGCTGCACCTCGGCCTGGCCGCCGCCGGCCTGCTGATCGCGGTGCTGCCGGCCCGGCGCAAGATCGTGGTGCCGGAGGAGGAGATCGCGGAGCACGACGCGCGGCACTTCGACCGGGACGAGACCATCCGCGCCCCGCGCCCGGTGGCCGACGAGCCGGAGACCCGGCCGATGCCGACGCAGCGCGTCGACACCACCCACACCGGCTCCCACCACGACGACCGGATCGAGTCGGTGGACCCGACCACGGCCAACCGCCCGATCGACCCGGCCATGCGGCCGACGCAACCGATCGACCCGGCCATCGCCGAGCAGCACAAGGCCCGGCACCTGCGCTGACCCCGCACCACCACCACGACGGGGCCCGGTCCACTGTGGACCGGGCCCCGCGTCGTCGTGCCCCGACCCCTCGGGCCCGCGCGTCGTCCGGGAACCCGCCGCCTCGACCAGGCGAAGCGGAGCGGTCCACGACCGCCGTGGATCAGCCCGGGTGCCGGAGCGCCTTCCGGGCCGGGCCTGGCATGCTGGACGTCGATGTCGACTCTCGCGAAGTGGGCGCCCGTCGTCGCGGCGCTGGCACTGGTGGCCGGCCCTGGGCTGTGGCGGTACAGCAGGCACGTGATCACCATCGCGCACGAGGCGGGGCACGCCGTCGTCGCGCTGCTCACCGGCCGCAGGCTGGAGGGCATCAAGCTCAACCCGGACACCTCCGGCGTGACGGTGTCGCGGGGCAGGCCCACCGGGGTCGCCGTGGTCCTCATGTACTTCGCGGGCTACGTGACCCCGTCCCTGCTGGGGCTGGGCGCGGCCGCGCTGGTGACCGCCGGGCAGGTCCGGCCGCTGCTGTGGGCGACCGTGGTGCTGCTGGCCGGGATGCTGGTCATGATCCGCAACGCCTTCGGCGTGCTGTCGGTCGTGCTGACCGGCGGGGTGGTGTTCCTCGTCTCCTGGTACGCGTCCGAGGAGTGGCAGGCCGCGTTCGCGCTGTTCGTCACCTGGTTCCTGCTGCTGGGCGGGGTGCGGCCGGTGGGTGAGCTCCAGCGCCGGCGGCTGCGCGGGCGGGCGCCCGGGTCCGACGCCGACCAGCTGGCCCGGATCACCCGCGTGCCGGGGCTGGTGTGGGTGCTGCTGTTCGCGGTCGTCGTGGTCGGCGCCCTGCTGCTGGGCGGGCGGGTGCTGCTGCCGGTCGAGGTCTGAACCGGCCCTCTCCCCGCCGGTGCGCGGCGACGTGTCGCACCGCACGTCATCCGGGTCGGTGGTGCTTCGGTCACGCGGGGTTCAGGTCGGTTCGCCGGGGTAACCGGACGCCATGGTCAGCATCGGCTACTTCCTCTCGTGCGAGGAGTTCGACCCTCGTGAGCTCGTCCGGCAGGCCCGGTGGGCGGAGGAAGCGGGCTTCGAGCGGCTCTGGATCTCCGACCACTACCACCCGTGGAACTCCGAGCAGGGGCAGAGCCCGTTCGTGTGGTCCGTGATCGGGGCGCTGTCCGAGGTCACCTCGCTGCCGATCACCACCGCGGTCACCTGCCCGACCGTGCGCGTCCACCCGGCGGTGGTGGCCCAGGCCGCCGCGACCGCCGCCGTCCAGTGCCGCGGCGGGTTCACCCTCGGGGTGGGCTCCGGCGAGGCGCTCAACGAGCACATCCTCGGCGACGCGTGGCCGCCCGCGCCGGTGCGCCTGGAGATGCTGGAGGAGGCGGTCGAGGTGATGCGCGCCCTGTGGACGGGCGAGGAGGTCACCCACCGCGGCAAGCACTACACGGTCGAGAACGCGCGGCTCTACACGCTGCCGCCGGAGCCCGTCCCGGTGTACGTCTCGGCGTTCGGGCCGAAGGCGGCCGAGCTGGCGGCCCGCATCGGCGACGGGTTCTGCTCGACCATCCCGGACGGGTCGCTGGTCGAGCGGTTCCGCTCCGGGGGCGGCGGGTCGAAGCCCGCGCAGGCCGGGTTCAAGGTCTGCCACGCCGACTCGGCCGAGGCCGGTGCGAAGACCGCGCACCGCCTGTGGGCCAACGAGCAGCTGCCCGGCGAACTCGCCCAGGTGCTGCCCACGCCGGCGCACTTCGAGCAGGCGTCGACGCTCGTCACCGAGGAGATGGTCGGCTCGTCGCTGCCCGTCGGCCCGGACGTCGAGCCCTACGTCGACGCGGTCCGCTCCTACGCCGACGCCGGCTACGACGAGCTGTACGTCCAGCAGATCGGGCCGGACCAGGAGCAGTTCTTCCGCTTCTGGTCCGGGTCGGTGGCCCCGGCCCTGCGAACCGCTTAATCCGATCGAGCACACCACGTTTGCCCGCCCGCAGACAGCGGGTAAGCCGTGATCAAGCACCGCAACACCGCAAGGGGGTCCACCCGATGACCAGCACCGCACGCCTGCCCAAGCCCGTGACCGACGTCTGGGACTGGCAGAAGGACGGGCTCTGCCGCGGCCGCGACAGCGCCGTCTTCTTCCACCCCGACAACGAACGGGGGGCCGCCCGCGCCGCGCGCGAAGACCGGGCCAAGGAGCTGTGCGGCCGATGCCCGGTCCTGCTGAGGTGCCGTGAGCACGCCCTGGCCGTCCAGGAGCCCTACGGCGTCTGGGGCGGCATGGGCGAGGACGAGCGCCGCCGCCTGATCGCCGCCTCGCGCCGCCGCGTCGCGGCCTGACCCCGCGCCCGGCCGGCTCCCGGCCGGCGCACCCCGGTCACCCGCGACCGGACCCCGCGGACCGGCCCCCCGCACCGCGGACGGGCCCCGCGACCGGGTTGCCCCGACCTCGCGCCCCCGGCACCGGCCCGCTCAACGCCGAGCGGCCACCGCCGGAGACCACCGCACCACGAGCACCACGCACCGCACACGCACCGCACCCCGTCGAGCAGCACGCCGGTCATCGCGGCCCGGCCCGGCTCGACCACCGACATCCCACGTCCCCGATCCGCCACGACCGGCGCCCGGGAACGTGCGCGTGCCGCACCCCGACACGGGACCCGCGGCACGCGGGTGGGCCCGTTCCCGACCCCCGGGCCCCCGAAGAACGCCGAAGGGGCCGCCCACGTGGGCGGCCCCTTCGGCGTGAATCCTCGGCCGTGGATCCTCGGTCGTGAATCCGGACCTCCGTGAACCCGGACCTCCGGCGGTGCTACTCGCTCAACCCGTCCCGCAGCTGCCGCAGCGTCTTGGCCAGCAGCCGGGACACGTGCATCTGCGAGATCCCGACCTTCTGGGCGATCTG
The DNA here is from genome assembly GCF_042658445.1 of Saccharothrix lopnurensis. NCBI lineage: Bacteria > Bacillati > Actinomycetota > Actinomycetes > Pseudonocardiales > Pseudonocardiaceae > Saccharothrix > Saccharothrix lopnurensis. Next base: position 34,057 of record NZ_JBHSQO010000003.1, read on the forward strand.
CGTCTGCGTCATGTTGCCGAAGAACCGCATGACCACGATCTTCCGCTCCCGCTCCGGCAGCTTCTCCAACAGCGGGTGCAGCGCCTCCCGCTGCTCGATCGCCTCCAGCTCCGGGTCCTCCTCGCCGAGCGTGCTGCCCAGCGAGATGGAGCTGTCGTCGGCCACCAGCAGGTCGTCCAGCGAGGCGCTGTGGTAGGCGTTGCCCGCCGCCAGGCCCTCGTGGATCTCCTCGCGGCTCAGGCCCAGGTGCTGGGCCAGCTCGCTCGGCGTCGGCGCGCGCCCGAGCTCCTGCGACAGCCGCGCCGAGCCCGCGTTGATCGCCAGGTGCAGCTCCTTGAGCCGCCGCGGCATCCGGACCGACCAGCTGGAGTCCCGGAAGTACTTCCGGACCTCACCCATGATCGTCGGCACGGCGAACGACAGGAAGTCGCTGCCCCGCTCCGGGTCGAACCGGTCGACCGCGTTGATCAGGCCGACCGTCGCCACCTGGACCAGGTCGTCGTGCGGCTCGCCGCGGTGGCCGAACCGCCGGGCGATGTGCTTGGCGACCGGCAGGTGCTCGGTGACCAGCTCGTCGCGCAACCGCTCCCGCGCCGGGTTGCCGGCGGGGAGGGAGGCGAGCTGGACGAACAGCGGCGCCAGGTGGTCGTAATCACCCTGCGTGCCGGACCGCGTCGTGCTCCCTTCCGGCGCCGTCACGCATCCACCGTCCCCAGTGACCGCTTGACCAGGTCGATGTGCACCTCGTACGCGTCGTCCTGCGGCGCGACCCACGTCGTGACCGAGTCGACCAGGGCGCTGAGCACCCGCCAGCCGAAGCTGTCCCGGTCCGGCGGGGCCGACCGCTGCGAGCTGACCCTCGTGGAGACCTGCACCGAGCCCTCCACCACGACGAACTGGGCGCTCAGCACCGCGGCCGGCGCCGCCAGCGAGATGAGGGTCGAGCACGCCTCGTCCACCGCCAGCTTCAGGTCCTCGATGGAGTCCAGGTCGAAGTCCTGGCGCATGGCGATGTCGGCGGCCACCGCCCGGACGACCGACAGCTGCGTGGGATCGGCTGACATCCGCAGTTCGACCCCGGTCAGGGCGCTTTCCGACTCACCGCTCCGCGGCTCAGTGTGCGACACGCTCACCTCGACGTCCGTTTCTGTGCTGGTTGTGCTGCTGACGCTATCGGTACCCGAACTGATCGTCGCTCACACGTGTAGCGGACACGCCGGCCGGGAAGACTGACAGGTGCAACGGGGAGGGCCACTTGACCGATCAACTCGCGGACCACCACTGGGGAGTGGAGTTCCCGGCGCAGGCCGGGGAACTCGCGGCGGTTCGTGCTCAGCTCGACAGCTGGCTGGCCCGGACCGGCCTCAACGAGGACGACCGGTACGACCTGCTCATCGCGGTGAACGAGGCCGCCAGCAACGCCGTGGAGCACGCCTACGGCCCCGACCGGGCCGGCGTGGTCACCATCGACGCGGACGCGCGGCCCGACGGCAGCGTGCAGGTCGTCGTCACCGACCGCGGGACGTGGCGCGTGCCACCCCCCGCGCTCTCCACGCGCGGCCGGGGCCTGCTGCTGATGCGGGAGAACGTCGACGAGGTGCTCGTCGACCGCCAACCGTCCGGCACCACCGTCACCCTCGTGCTGGCCCGGCGGCACGCCACGCGGGGCACGTTCAACGCCGCGCCGCCCGAGCCCGTGGTGGTCACCGAGTGCGAGGGCTGGGTGGAGGTGGTGGTGCTGGGCGACGTGCCCGCGCACGCCGCGCCCGCCGTCCGCCGCCGCATCCTCACCGCCGCCCGCGGCGGCACCGTGCCCATCGTGGTCGACCTGCGCGCCCTGGGTGAGCGCGGCGACGGGCTGATCAGGAGCCTGCGGCCGGTGGCCGAGGCCGCCGCCGCGGCGGGCAACAAGGTCATCGTGCGCGCGCCCGTGGACGGCCACGCCCGCCGCGCACTCGTCGCGGCGGGCGTGGACCAGGTCGTGGACGTGGTGCCGCACGGCTGAGCCGGGCGGGTGCCCCGGACCCGCGTTCAGCGGGGCTCGTCGGCCCCCAGCGCGCGGTCGACCGACTCGAACACGCTGAACACCTCGCCCAGTCCGGTCGCGGCGAGCGGGCGGATGACGGCCCGCGCGACGGCCACGACGCGGAACGCCGAGCCCCGGCGCTTGCCGTGCTGGGACGCCTCCACGAGCACGGCCAGCCCGGCCGAGCCCAGGAAGCTGACCCCGGACAGGTCGAGCACGACGGTGTCGCCGGCGTCGAGGCGGGGCAGCACGTCCGCCCGCAGCTGCGGCGCGGTGAGCATGTCGATCTCCCCGCTGACCGCGACCACGACGACACCCTCACCCGCCCCGCGGACGGTGATGCCGATCTGCCCGGCCCGCGGGCCGGTCGCCGCGGCGGACTCGGCTCCGCTCGTCGCCACGACGTCCGGGTCCTGAACCGTCACGAGGTTCTCCTCTTCAACTGGAAACGCCGGTGGGGAGCTCCACGGCTCGCGGTGGTGCGTGAGCGGCGTGGAACGGCAGCGTGACGGACACGTCCGCGAGCCAGGACTCCCCGGCGCGGCTGTTGGCTCAACCGCTGCGCCGCCACCGTACGGGTGCGGCTTGATCGGTACCAGTGTAGTGCGGTTCTCGGTGTGCGGTGGATGACGGACGGTGAACGGTTTGATCCCGAACCCACCGGCTACACCCCGGGGTAAGACGTCGCGCACCTCGCCGCGTCAAGCAACCGGTGACCGAAATCCGGCGACAACGGACCTGATCGCCGACAGGGTCGGAGCAGAATCCACTGTGTCGGGGATAACGCCGCGAGCCGCGTGGGCGACACCCCTGGTGGAGGGATCTCATGATGAACACCACGAAGGAAGCCGAATCCGAGCCCGCGAAGCCCGTGGCGGCGTGCGTCGGTGGCGACGGCGCGACCGCGCTGCCCACCACCCCGTGCAGCGTGGTCTGGAGCAAGGGCCACGCCTACGTGCTCGAGGGCGCCCAGGGCCGCTGGGTCGGCGTCGACGACCGGGGCCGCCCGCGGGCGCTCAGCGGCGACGAGCTGCGGCGACGCGGGTGGAGCCGCAGCCGGACGAACTGACGCCGGGTCGCGTCACCGGTTCGCGTGAACCCCGCCGCGGACCACCCCCGCCGCGCCGGCGACCGGTCCCGGTCGCGCGGCGCCGCACCGGTCGGCACCGCCGTCCCGGGCCTGGTCGCGAGCCCCGCGGCCGGTCCGGCACTAGAGTCCCCGCCTGTGCCGCACGATCACGTCGAGCCCGCGAACCGGCTGCTGACCGTCCCGAACGCGCTCAGCGTCCTCCGGCTGCTCGGCGTGCCCCTGTTCCTGTACCTGCTGCTGGGGCCGCGGGCGGACGGGTGGGCGGTGGTCGTGCTGGTCCTCGCCGGCCTGTCGGACTGGCTGGACGGCAAGATCGCCCGCTGGTTCAACCAGATGAGCAAGCTCGGCGTGCTGCTCGACCCCGCCGCCGACCGCCTGTACATCCTGGCCACCCTGGTGGCGTTCGTCGTGCGCGGGATCATCCCCTGGTGGGTGGTGGTGGTCCTGGTCGGCCGGGAACTGGTGGTCGGCGCCTGCCTGCCCGTGCTCCGCAGCCGCGGCTACGGCCCGTTCGAGGTCAACTACCTGGGCAAGGCCGCCACCTTCAACCTGCTCTACGCGTTCCCCATGCTCCTGCTCGCCCAGGGCGGGTCGACGGCCGCCCAGCTGCTCCGGCCCCTCGCCTACGCGTTCATGATCTGGGGCGGGGCCCTGTACCTGTGGTCGGGCGCCCTGTACGTCTACCAGTTCACCCTCGCGCTGCGCCGGCGGCCGGGGGTCGCGCCGGCCTGAACCGGACGTGGGAAGATCCGGCACCGAAGATCCACCGTCATGAAGGAGCGCACCGCGGTGATTCCCGAGGAGCTCAAGTACACCGAGGAACATGAGTGGGTGCTGCGCACGAGCGAGGACACCGTGCGCGTGGGCATCACCGACTACGCCCAGGAGCAGCTCGGGGACGTCGTGTTCGTCCAGCTCCCGGAGCTCGGCGAGCAGGTCGGAGCCGGTCAGACGCTGGGCGAGGTCGAGTCCACCAAGAGCGTGTCGGACATCTACGCCCCGCTCGCGGGTGAGGTCGTCGCGCGCAACGACTTCCTCGACCAGCAGCCCGACCTGGTGAACTCCGACCCCTACGGCGAGGGGTGGATGGTGGAGCTCCGGCTCGACGACCCGACCGCGGTCGACGACCTGCTCGACGCCACCGCGTACCAGGAGCTGGCGGCGCAGGGGTGACGTCGATCTTCCGGCGGCTCTTCGGTCGGTGGGGGAGCCGCTCCTCAGACAAGGGTTCGGGCACGATAGGTTCTACCGAACTCGACGGTTCCAGCAGCAGGAGGAGAGCTCAGGTGAGCACGAACGACGGGCCAGGCGTCCCGCCCGAGCAGTCCCCGGAGCGGACCTCCGTTTTCCGGGCCGACTTCCTCGCCGAGGTCGAGGGCGCCGAGGCGCCCGCCCAGGAGCCGGCGGTCGCCGGTGTCGACGCGCTGCCCGCCGGGTCGGCACTGCTGGTGGTGAAGCGCGGTCCCAACGCGGGGTCCAGGTTCCTGCTCGACCGCGACACGACCAGCGCCGGACGGCACCCCGACAGCGACATCTTCCTCGACGACGTGACGGTCTCGCGCCGGCACGCCGAGTTCCGCCGCGAGGGCGGCGAGTTCGTGGTGATCGACGTGGGCAGCCTCAACGGCACCTACGTCAACCGCGAGCCCGTCGACCAGGCCGTGCTGGCCAACGGCGACGAGGTGCAGATCGGCAAGTTCCGCCTGGTTTTCCTGACCGGTCCGGGCGCCGGGGGCCAGGGGGCCTGACGGTGGGGCTCCGGTGACGGCGGCCGGGCGGCCACGCGGGGGGTTGAGCATCGGGGCGGTGCTGTCGCAGCTCCGACCCGACTTCCCCGACGTCACCATCTCCAAGATCCGGTTCCTGGAATCGGAGGGGTTGGTCCGCCCGGCGCGCACGGCCTCGGGGTACCGGCAGTTCACCCCGGCGGACGTGGAGCGCCTGCGGTACGTGCTGTCCGCGCAGCGCGACAGGTACCTGCCGCTCAAGGTCATCAGGGAGCAGCTGGACGCGGCCGACCAGGGCGTGCGCGCGGCGGACGCCGCGTCGGGCCAGGGGCGCCGGATCACGCGCGACGACCTGCTGGCGCGCGCGGGCATCGAGTCGGCCGACCTGGCCGACCTGGAGCAGCACGGCCTGGTCAGCGCCGGTCCGGGCGGGTTCTACGACCACGAGTCGGTGCGGATCGCCACCACCGTGCGGGCGATGGCCCGGCACGGGCTCCAGGCCCGGCACCTGCGCCCGTTCCGGGCCGCGGCGGACCGCGAGGTCGCCCTGGTCGAGCAGGCCGCCGCGGCGGCGCACCGGGCGCGGGCCGACGAGGTCGTGCGCGAGCTGGCGGCGCTCTCGGTCACGCTGCACGCGCTGCTGGTCGAGGTCGGGTTGCGCGATGTCGCAGGTAAGCGCGTTTCGTCGAGGTGAACAAGTGTCCGCATCGTGATGCCGGAGCGGGTGGGCGGTTGCGCACGGGGCCCGCTTGGCGGGTAGCGTCGAAAGGGTACTTGGGGGATCCTCGTTCATACAGCGGGGACGCCAGGATTTCAGCGCGCTGAGGGAGGCGAGACCCGATGAGCGAGATGCGCGTCGTGGGTGTGCGGGTGGAACTGCCCGCCAACCAGCCGATCCTGCTGCTGCGCGAAACCGAGGGCGAGCGGTACCTGCCGATCTGGATCGGGTCCGTCGAGGCCACCGCGATCGCGCTGGAGCAACAGGGCGTGCGCCCGGCCCGCCCGCTGACCCACGACCTGCTCAAGGACGTCATCGGCGCCCTCGGGCGGCAGCTGGAGCAGGTGCGGATCACCGACCTCCAGGAGGGCACCTACTTCGCGGAGCTGGTGTTCGACGGCGACGTGCGGGTGTCCGCGCGGCCCAGCGACTCGGTGGCGCTCGCGCTGCGGGTCGGCGTGCCCATCCACGCGGAGGAGTCCGTGCTGGCCGAGGCGGGGCTGATCATCCCGGACGAGCAGGAGGACGAGGTCGAGAAGTTCCGCGAGTTCCTCGACTCCGTGTCGCCGGAGGACTTCCGGGGTGCCGACACCTGAGCGGTGCCGGCTCTCCCGTCATCTCGTCGACAGGGTCCCCGTGCGGGGGCCCTGTCGTGCTTCTCGGGCCAGGACGGCCCGGCCCCGGTGCCCCGCCAATACCCACCGGCCCCGCCCGTGGACGAGCGTGGTGAGCGGTCCCGGTGTGGTGCGTGGGCCCCGGGCGTGCGGCCCCGCCGCGCCGACCCGGACCCGGGCGTGCCGTTCAGGCCCCGTCCGCCGTACCCACCGGTCGGGCGAACTTCCGGGAGGCCCGCCTCCCCGGCCCGCGCCGGCCGCCGGAGGCCCCCGCGCCGACCCCCGTCAAACCCCCGCCGCCGACCCTCCACCCGCGCCGGGCGAGTACCACCTGCGAGAGGTCCGACCAGCGGCCGAACCCCTCGCGGGTGTGTGCGGTGCGTTGTGGATCAACCCCGCGTGCCACCCCCCGGTGTCACACTTCTGGATTACACAACGTCAGCATTCCGCCGCTAAACGATCACTAAACGTCACCCGAATGGCTTACAACGGCCGACTCTCTCAACCTCTACCTCAGGTTGAGGTCAGACGCGTCCCGCGCGTCGCGTTGACCTGCCCCCTAGCCGGTCTTACCGTCGAGCTCAGGTGAATTGCCGCGGTGTGATTCGGGCACTGCGGCGGCTTCACGTTGGTCGCCGGTCGTCGTGGCCGGACCGAGGGGAGGCAGGCGTGGTCCAGGAAGCGCCCATCATCCGGGCGGGCTCCGGCTCCGGCGAACAGGGCGAGCTGTTCCCGGACTCCTCGCTGCCGGACGAGCTGGTCGGGTACCGCGGCCCGGCCGCGTGCCAGATCGCGGGCATCACCTACCGCCAGCTGGACTACTGGGCCCGCACGGACCTGGTCAGCCCGACCATAAGGAGTGCCCACGGCTCCGGCAGCCAGCGCCTGTACTCGTTCAAGGACATCCTCGTCCTGAAGGTCGTCAAGCGGCTGCTGGACACCGGCGTCTCGCTCCAGAACATCCGGGTCGCGGTCGACCACCTGCGCCGCCGCGGCGTGCAGGACCTGGCCCGCATCACGCTGTTCAGCGACGGCACCACGGTCTACGAGTGCACCTCGCCCGAGGAGGTCGTCGACCTGCTCCAGGGTGGCCAGGGCGTGTTCGGCATCGCGGTCAGCGGCGCCATGCGGGAGATCAGCGGCACCATCCACGAGTTCCCCGCCGAGCGCGCCGACGGCGCCGAGGTCGTGGCGGCCTCCAACGACGAGTTGTCGCGCCGCAGGCGCACCCGGGCCACCGGCTGAGAGCGCTCGCGGGGGGACCGCCGGGCGCGGAAGCGGGAAAGGCCGGCGGTGGGGTGAGCGGAACCGCGGATCGGGCACGGCGCGAACACGACCTGTCGCGGTCGGGTACCGGGAATGTGCCCGCTGGAAAACCCGCTCAAACCCCGCTGTCCAGGTGATGAGATCCACGTCGCGCCGGCAGGACCGGCGGCGTCCGGGTTGGGTACGATTCGCGCGCAGTCGCTTTATCCCGCGCGGGAGAGTCCGAGCCCGCTCGGCGCCGAAGGAGCAAATCCTCCCCGGAACCTCTCAGGCGCAAGGACCGCGTGGGTGAGACGCCTCTGGAAAGCGGGTCGGGCCACCGACCCCGCCGACGGTGCAAGCCCGGTCACCACCGGGTGAAGCTCTCAGGCGCCCGGCGACGGGCGGGAGACAGAGGGGGAGGGCCACGGCAGGAGTCTGCCCGTAGCCCGGAGGCGCTTCATGACGCAGGACCGCATCCCCCTCGCCGCTCTTGAGCACGGCACCCCCTTCGCCGACCGGCACGTGGGCCCCCGGCCCGCCGAGCTGTCGCGGATGCTCGACGTGATCGGCGTCGGCTCCCTGGAGGAGTTGGCCCAGCGCGCCGTGCCCGACTCGATCCGCGAGCGCGAACTGGTGCTGGACCTGCCCGCGCCCGCCACCGAGACCGAGGCCCTGGCCGAGCTGCGCGCCCTGGCGGCCCGCAACCGCCCGATGACCCAGATGATCGGCCTGGGCTACTACGGCACCACCACGCCGCCGGTGATCCGCCGCACCGTGCTGGAGAACCCGGCCTGGTACACCGCGTACACGCCCTACCAGCCGGAGATCTCCCAGGGCCGGCTGGAGGCCCTGCTGAACTTCCAGACCGTCGTCGGCGACCTCACCGGTCTGCCCGTGGCCAACGCGTCCATGCTCGACGAGTCCACGGCCGCCGCCGAGGCGATGACGCTGGTCCGCCGCGCGGGCCGGGCGAGGTCGAACCGGTTCGTGGTCGACGCCGACACGCTGCCGCAGACCCTCGCCGTCATCGAGACCCGCGCCGAGCCGCTGGGCATCGAGGTCGTCACGGCCGACCTGTCGCAGGGCCTGGAGGGCCTCGGCCTGGGCGGCGACTTCTTCGGCGTGCTGCTGTCCTACCCCGGCGCGTCCGGCGCGGTCCTCGACCACGCGTCCGTCGTCGAGGAGATCCACCGGGCCGGCGCGCAGGCCGTCGTCGTCGCCGACCTGCTGGCGCTGGCGCTGCTGCGCCCGCCGGGCGAGATCGGCGCGGACGTCGTGGTCGGCACCACCCAGCGCTTCGGCGTGCCGATGGGCTTCGGCGGCCCCCACGCCGGCTACATGGCGGTGCGCCAGGGCCTGGAGCGGCAGCTGCCGGGCCGCCTGGTGGGCGTGTCCGTGGACGCCGACGGCGACCCGGCCTACCGGCTGGCGCTCCAGACCCGCGAGCAGCACATCCGCCGCGAGAAGGCGACCAGCAACATCTGCACCGCGCAGGTCCTGCTGGCCGTGATCGCCTCGATGTACGCGGTCTACCACGGCCCGGAGGGCCTGAGGGCGATCGCGACCCGCGCCCACCGGATGGCGACCGTGCTGGCCGCGGGCCTGTGCGAGGCCGGCGTGGAGGTGGTGCACGGCGAGTTCTTCGACACCGTGAGGGCCCGCGTCGAGGGCCGGGCCGCCGAGGTCGTGGCCGCGGCGCGCGAGCTGGGCGTGAACCTGTGGCGGGTGGACGACGACGTGGTCTCCGTCGCCTGCGACGAGACCACCACGCGCGAGCACCTGCGGCTGGTGTGGCGGGCGTTCGGCGTCACCGTGACCGACGTGGACGCCCTGGACGCCGACACCGCCGACGGCATCCCCGTCGACCTGCGCCGCACCTCCGACTACCTGACCCACCCGGTGTTCCACACCCACCGCTCGGAGACCGCGCTGCTGCGCTACCTCCGGTCGCTGTCGGACAAGGACGTGGCGCTGGACCGCAGCATGATCCCGCTGGGCTCGTGCACGATGAAGCTCAACGCCGCGGCCGAGATGGAGCCCGTCACCTGGCCGGAGTTCGCCGAGCTGCACCCGTTCGCGCCGGTCGGGGACGCCGCCGGGTACCTGGAGCTGATCGGCGACCTGGAGCGGTGGCTCGCCGAGGTCACCGGCTACGACGCGGTGTCGATCCAGCCCAACGCGGGCAGCCAGGGCGAGTTCGCGGGCCTGCTGGCCATCCGCGCCTACCACCGCGCCAACGGCGACGTGCACCGCGACGTGTGCCTGATCCCGTCCAGCGCGCACGGCACCAACGCCGCGTCGGCCGTGATGGCGGGGATGCGGGTCGTGGTGGTCAAGTGCGACGACAAGGGCAACGTCGACCTGGGGCACCTGCGCGAGACGGTCGAGGCGCACCGCGACGACCTGGCCGCCATCATGATCACCTACCCGTCGACGCACGGCGTGTACGAGGACACCGTGCGCGAGGTGTGCGGGCTGGTGCACGACGCCGGCGGCCAGGTGTACGTGGACGGCGCGAACCTCAACGCCCTGATCGGCCTGGCGCGGTACGGCAGGTTCGGCTCGGACGTGTCCCACCTGAACCTGCACAAGACGTTCTGCATCCCGCACGGCGGCGGCGGCCCCGGTGTCGGCCCGATCGGCGTGCGGGCGCACCTGGCGCCGTTCCTGCCCAACCACCCGCTCCAGCCCGCCGCGGGCCCGGAGACCGGCGTGGGCCCGATCAGCGGCGCGCCGTGGGGCTCGGCGTCGATCCTGCCGATCTCGTGGGCGTACGTGCGGATGATGGGCGCCGACGGCCTGCGCCGGGCGACCCTGACCGCGGTGGCCGCGGCGAACTACGTGGCGCGGCGGCTGGACGAGCACTTCCCGGTGCTCTACACCGGCGAGGGCGGCTTCGTGGCCCACGAGTGCATCCTCGACCTGCGGCCGATCACCAAGGCGACCGGCGTGACCGTGGACGACGTGGCCAAGCGGCTGGCCGACTACGGGCTGCACGCGCCGACCATGTCGTTCCCGGTGGCGGGCACGCTGATGGTGGAGCCCACCGAGAGCGAGGACCTGGCCGAGATCGACCGGTTCATCGACGCCATGGTGGCGATCAGGCGCGAGATCGACCGCGTCGGCGCGGGGGAGTGGCCGGCGGACGACAACCCGCTGCGCAACGCCCCGCACACGGCGGCCTGCGTGACGGCGGAGTGGGACCACCCGTACAGCCGCGAGGTGGCGGTGTTCCCGGCGGGCGTCATCGCGGTCAAGGCGTGGCCGCCGGTGCGGCGCGTCGACGGCGCGAAGGGCGACCGGAACCTGGTCTGCTCCTGCCCGCCGGTGTCGGCCTACGGCGGCTGACGGGCCCCGACCGGTGATCGGGGGTGGGGGAACGACCAGACCTCGTTCCCCCACCCCCGTTCCCCCGTGCCGGAGGTCGGCCCCCCTGCTCCGGCGCGTCCAGTTCTACCCGTCCGGGGTTGTTCAGCGTCGGGCCCCGACCGCTGTACGACAAAGGCTGAACAACCCGCGCCGGCTGCTCCTGCCCCCAGTCGCGCGGCCGCCTGACGGCGGCCGAGCCGGGCACGGTGGCAGCGGCACTGAACGCACAACTCACGGGTCCTGAACGTACGACTCACCCAACCTGAACGTACGACTCGCGCGTCCTGAACGTACGACTCGCGCGGCTTGAGTGTTCGACACGTGCGCGAGTCGTACGTTCGGGACCACCGTGTCGTACGTTCAGGACCCCCGAGTTCAGCGTTCAGGTCGACAGCAGTTGGGCCAGGGCGGCGTCGATGCCCCGGCCGTCCTCGACCACCGACAGGGTGCCGCCGGTGGAGCGGGCCAGTTCGGTCAGCGGGGCGCGTTCCGGGTCCGGGCCGATCGCGATGACGCTGACCGCGATGTCCCTGCCCGGCTGCTTGGCCGAGGCCAGGCGCGACTTCAGCTCGTCGAAGGTCAGGCCGCCGTCGTTCGCGCCGTCGGTCAGCACCACGACCCGGTTGCGCTTGCCGGCCTGGTGGTCGGCCACGGCGTGCTCGTAGAGCGCCAGCACGCTGGTGTAGAGCTGGGTGCCGCTGCGCGGCGCCAGCGCGGCCACCCCGTCCAGCAGCGCCTGCCGCTGGGTCGCCACTGGGCCGGTCGGGACGAGCTGCCGGTACGGCTTGTCGCCGTCGAGCTCCCGGGAGAACTCCCACAGCCCCAGCGAACCCGACACGGACCGGTTGACCTGCCCGGACAGCGCCTCCCGCAGCCACTCCACCCGGCTGCGCCCGTCCCCGCCCGGTTCCTCCACGGACCTGGAGGTGTCCACCAGCACGTGCACCACCTGGCCGTCGTCCGCGGTCGCCCACGCGGCCGAGATCTGCTGGGTGGTGTTGGCGTCGGCGGGGGCGAGCTCGTCGGTGATCGCGGCCCACCGCACGCCCGGCGACTCCCTGGGCCGGTCGGTGGTCGAGTCCACCCGCAGGCCCGCCAGCGCCAGGGTCCGCTGCTGCTCGTCTTCCTTGAGGAACTGCCGGAACGCCTGCGCCGCCCGCACCTGCGCCTCGCCGACCCAGTCGCCGGCCAGCGCCACGAACGGGAAGTCCGCGACCGGCGTCGGCCCGCCCCCGGCCACCCCGTACAGCGGGTGCAGCGGCGCCGTCCCGCCGTCCTTGCCGGTGTTGTGCCGGTACAGGTCCACCTCGAACACGGGCACCGCGCTGAACCCGGCCTCGTTCACGCCGGTCGTGTCCGCCAGCAGGTTCAGCGCCTCCCACGTCCCGGCGGGCGACTCCTGCGGCTTGGCCGCGGTCAGCCTGCCCAGCGTGGTCTTCACCGGGTCGAGCGCCAGCATCCCGCTGGTCACCGGGCCCCTGCCCTCCGGGCTCGCGCCGGCCAGCGCGGACTGCACGGCCATCGCGGTGGCGGCGTTGGTCGCCGGGTCGGGCATGGCGACCTCGAACCGGCCCCACTCGGGCTTGCCGAACCGGCCCCACCCGTCGGGCGCGCCGACCAGGTCGGGCAGGTCGGTCCACCGGAACCCGTCGCCGGCCTGGAGCGCCTGCGCCGGCTCCTGGTGCAGGGCCAGCAGCACCGGGCTCGCCGCGATCGACTCGGGCACCGCGCCCAGCAGCGAGGCGTCCTGCGCGCTCAGCCGGTTCGCCCACAGCGTCGAGTCGGTGACCCAGGCGTGCGGGCGCTCGCCCAGCTTCGCCTCGTCCCAGCCCTGGGTGAGGCCGGCCAGTACGGTCTCGGAGTCGATGGACAGCACCTCGACGCGGATGCAGTGGTCGTAGACGACGGGCCGCTGCCTGCTCCACGCCTCGGCGACCTGCTTGACCGCCTCGGCCACGCTGGGCGCCGCGGACACCCGCAGGGGCGCCTCGCCCTCGTTGCAGTCACCGGCCTCGACCGCCGCGCGCCGGTCCGCGACGCCGCCGACCCAGGTCCAGCCCAGCCACCCGAGCACGATCAGGGCCACCAGGCCGATGATCGCGACCGGCCACTTGGCGATGCCGCGCCGCACCTTCGTCCGCAGCGCGCGGTGTCGAGACATCGTCTCTTCCCCCTCAGCGTCGACCACGACTGGCGGCTCCCGACCGGGCGTCACGCTAACAGGTGACATTTGGGGGTCGGGTGAAGCGACCGCGGGTTACCTACCGGGAACGAGCTCGCGCGACAGCACGTCGGTCAGCCCGATCAGCCGGGCTCTCAGCGGGGCGGCCTCCTCGGCGAACGCGGCCTGCTGCCGCGCGTACTCCGCCCGGCCCTCGGCCGTCTCGACCCGGACCGGCGGGTAGCCGAGCGCGGCCAGGTCGTAGGGGCTCGCCCGCATGTCCAGCCCGCGGACGCGCACCGCCAGCTCGAAGCAGTCCACGACCAGCTCGGACGGGGTCGCCGGGTCCAGCTTGTAGGCCCACTTGAACAGGTCCATGGTGGTGTGCAGGCAGCCCGGCTGCTCCAGCTCCACCTGGGTCTCCCGGGTCGGCTGGAGCGCGTTGCGCGGCCGGGCCTCGGGCGTGAAGAACCGGAACGCGTCGAAGTGCCCGCACTGCACGCGCTGCGACTCGACCACCGCGTCCGTGCCCGCGCCGCCCAGCCGCAGCGGCCACGCGTCGTGCCGCACCTGCTCCGGCCGCTGCCGGTAGACCATCGCCCACTCGTGCAAGCCGAAGCAGCCCAGCCGCGGCGGGCGGGACGCGGTGGCGGTGAGCAGCCGGCGGGCGAAGTCGACCGTGTTCGCCCGCTCCCGCGCGAACGCCGCCACGTCCAGGGTCACCCCGTCGGGGGTCTCCCGGTAGACCGGCCACCGCAGGTAGTCGCGGGCCGCGGCGCCTTCGAGCACCACGCCGGGGCCGGGGTGCCAGCGCTCCAGCCGGGACGGGCGGTGCGAGTAGTAGGAGAACAGGAAGTCCAGCACCGGGTGCTTGCGGCCGGCGGCGCGGCGCTCGTGGTGCGGGTCGGTCCACCGCCGGGCGCGGGCCGCGTGCGCGTCGCGGCGCGCGGTCCACTCGACCTCGGACAGGACTGCTTCCCCCACGCCGTCAGCGTACTTGGCGCCGGAACGGCGACGGGTCGAGGCCGGGGGCGTCACCCCGCGCTAAAGCGTTCGGCCCCGCGCGGGCGCGTTGGTTAGGTGGACCCATGACCAGGTGGGTGCGGCTCCAGGCCGTCGCGGTGTCCGGTTCGGTGGCCGAGGGGCTGGTGGTGACCCTGCTGCCGTGGGTGGCGACCACGATCACGGACGACCCGCGCCAGGTGTCCCTGGTCAACGTGGTGGGCCAGGCGCCGTGGCTGCTGTTCTCGCTGTTCGCCGGGGTGCTGATCGACCGGGTGCGGCGCAGCGCCGTGCTGGCCACGGCCTACGCCGTGCAGTTGGGCGCGGCGCTCGCGGTCGCGGCGGCCGGGGTGCTCGACGCGTTCAGCCTGCCGTTGCTGCTGGTCGTGGCGTTCGTGGCGACCTCGGCGCAGGTGCTCGGCGACGGCGCGTCCGGCGCGCTGGTGCCCGAGGTGGTGCCGCCGGACCGGCTGCCCGCCGCGAACACGCGGCTGATGGTCATCGACCGGGGCGTGGTGCAGTTCGGCGTGCCGCCGGTGATGGGCGTGCTGGTCGGGGTCGGCCTCGGCACGCCCGCGTGGGTGGCGGTGGTGGCCGCGCTGGTCGCGCTCGTGCTGGTCAGGGGGCTGCGCTCGGCGCCGGCCGCGCCGTCGGACAAGCACCCGCTGCGCGACATCCCCGAGGGCCTGCGCCACCTGGTCGGCACGCCGCTGCTGCGCTGGATCACGCTGGCGGTGGCGCTCGGCTCGTTCGGGGCCAGCGCGGCGATGTCGATGTTCGTGCTGTACGCCCAGCAGGTCCTGCACCTGGGGGCCGTCGGGTACGGCGTGCTGCTGGCCTACGTGTCGGCGGGCTGGATCGCGTCGTCGCTGGTCGTGGGGCCGGTCGTGCGGTGGCTGGGGTACTCGTGGGCGATGCGCTGCTCACAGGCGGGCATGGTGGTGACGGTGGGGCTGGTCGCCGTGCTGCCGCCGTGGGCGTGGGCGATCGCGGTCAACGGGTTCGCGCAGTCGGCGATCGTGATGGTGTGGAACGTGTGCTCGCAGTCGAGCCGGCAGCGCTTCACCCCACCCGCCCTGCTGGGGCGGGTGCTGACCAGCCACCGGGCGCTGGCGTGGGGCTGCACGCCGCTGGGCGCGCTGGCCGGCGGGCTGGTGGCGGCCGAGTTCGGGCTGCGGGCGGTGTGGGTGATGGGCGCCCTGGTCCAGCTCGCCGCGCTGGCCGTCACGTGGGCGGGGCTGTCGCCGAGGGCGTTCCGCGAGGCCGAGCTGGTGGCGGCGGGCCGCTAGGCCCCGCTCCCGGTCAGAGCGGGGGTACCAGGCCCGGGAACTTGCGCGCCCCGTTGCAGTGCGGGCACTCCCGGCCGTTGTCGACCGTGCGCGCCGCGCCGCCGATCACCGCCGAGGTCGGGTTGGCGATGAAACCGGCCCCGCCGCACAGCTGGCAGATCGTGCGCGCGTCCGACGTTACCCCGAACAGGTCGTCCTCGTCCTCTTCCTCGTCGAACTCGTCCTCCACCTCGGGGTCGAACTCGTCGGGGTCGAACTCGTCCTCCGGGTCGAAGTCGTCCTCTTCTTCGTCGTCGTCGCGCGGGTCCACGCGGCCACCGTAGTGGGCCGGCGCCGGGCCCGCCGGTCCCACCCCGTCCCGGGCGGTGTGAGCGGAAGTTGACCGGTGTGTGAGGGCCTCCCGGTAAGCAATGACCCAGGAGCGGACACTTGGGGGGTACCAGTGAACAAGGTGAACGCGGTGGTGCGGCGCAGACAGGGCGCCAACCCCGCCGAGAAGCAGATCCTGACCACGCCGGTGGGGTTGGCGTTCCCCCGCGACGTCACGTTCGAGTCGTGGGAGCAGGCCGGGAGGCGGATCTCCCGGATCGCCAGCTCGTCCGCGTGGTACCTCGGTGACTGGCTCGTGTTCGGCCAGGACAGGTACACCGACCGGTACCGGCGGGCGGTCGAGGCCGTCGGGCTGGACTACCAGACGCTGCGCAACTACGCGTGGATCGCGCGCAAGTTCGAGCCGTCGCGCCGCCGGCCGGGCCTGCCGTTCCAGCACCACGCGGAGGTGGCGGCCCTGTCGCCGGCCGAGCAGGACCGGTGGCTGGACCGCGCGGAGCGGGAGAGCTGGTCGCGGACCACGCTGCGCCGGGCGCTGCGGGAGCACCGGGACCCGAACTCCAGGTCCTACCGGGCGGTGCTGCCGAGGGTCAGCGCGGCGAGCGAGGCCCTGGACCGGTGGCGGCGGGCCGCCGCGGCGGCCAACGCCGACTTCGAGGCGTGGGTGGTCTCCGCGCTCGACCGGGCGGCCGAGCAGGACCTGGAGCTGATGGGCGTGCCGTCGCTGGAGGGCGTCGAGCGCCAGGCCCGGGAGGCGGCCGGCCACGGGGAGCCGGCCGGTGGCGAGAACCGGGGGTTGATGGGGGTGTCCGCCGTGCGCTCGGCGTGACGGGGCCCGGCCCGGTCCCCGGTCCTGGTCGAACGGGGCCGGGGACCGGGTCGGCGGGTTCGACCGGGCGGGCGCGGGTGCGCCCGCCCGGTCCGCGTCACAGCTCCCGGCGCACGTGCGTGCCGTCGCGCACGGTGCCCACGTACTCCTCGACCAGGTCCTCCAGGGCCACCACGCCGTGTGTCGAGCCGTCCGGCGACACGACCTGCGCCAGGTGGCTCTGCGCGCGCCGCAGCACCGCCACCGCCTCGGCCAGCCGCGCGTCCACCGGCACCTCCGGCAGACCGCGCACCCGACCGGGCGGCACCTGCGCCGACGGGTCGGCGTCGGCGATGTCCAGCACGTCCTTCACGTGCAGGTAGCCGACCAGCCGGTCCCCGTCGCGCACCGGGAAGCGGGAGAAGCCGGTGGCCGACACCGCGGCCTCCACCTCACCCATCGTCGGCCGCGCCGACACCGACGTGATCCGCTCCAGCGGCACCAGCACGTCGGCCACGGTGCGCTCCGTGGACGACAGCGTCTGCGCCAGCCGCCGGTGCTCCGAGTCCTCCAGCAGGCCCTCCCGGCGGGACTGCTGGATCAGCAGCGCCAGCTCGTCCCGCGTGTACGCCGACTCCAGCTCCTCGCGCGGCGTCACGCCGACCCGCTTGAGCACCGCCGTCGCCACCACGGTGAACCCGCGCAGCAGCGGCGCGACCAGCCGGCAGAACCACAGGTGGGCGGGCACCAGCAGCAGCGCGGTGCGCTCCGGGCCCGCGATGGCCAGGTTCTTCGGCACCATCTCGCCCAGCACCGTGTGCAGCGCCACCACGATGATCAGCGCCAGCGCGAACGCCACGCCGTGCCGCACCGCGTCCGGCACGCCGACGCCGTGGAACGGGGCCTCCAGCATCGCCGCCACGGCCGGCTCGCCCAGCGCGCCCAGGCCCAGCGAGCACAGCGTGATGCCCAGCTGCGCGCCCGCGATCAGCAGCGGCAGCTCGCGGCCCGCCCGGATCACCGCCCGCGCCCGGGCGCTGCCCCGCTCGGCCAGCGCCTCCAGCCGATCCCGGCGGGCGGTGATGATCGCGAACTCCGCGCCGACGAAGAAGGCGTTGCCCGCCACCAGCAGCAACACGAACAGCAGGCTCACCGCGCCACCCCCGGGACGTCGGAGGAGGTGGGCGTCGGCTCGATCCGCGCCACCCGCAGCTCGGCCACCCGGTGCCGGTCCATCTGCACCACGGTGATCCGCCAGCCGTCCACGCGGATCTCGTCACCGACGGACGGGATGCGGCCCAACCGGGCCATGACCAGGCCCGCGACCGTCTCGTAGTCGCCCTCGGGCATCCGGAACCCGGTCGCCTCGGACACCTCGTCGTCGCGCAGCAGACCGGACACCAGCCAGCTGTCGCGGCCCAGCGGGCGCACCGGCGAGGTCTCGCGGCGGTCGTGCTCGTCGCGCACGTCGCCGACGATCTCCTCGACCAGGTCCTCCAGCGTCACCAGGCCGGCCGTGCCGCCGTACTCGTCGACGACCAGCGCGGTCTGGAGGCCGGACCCGCGCAGCCGGTCCAGCAGGGCGTCGCCCTCCAGCGTCGCGGGCACCGTCTGCACCGGCCTGGTCAACGCCGACAGCGGCGTGGTCGCCCGCTGCTGCCGCGGCACCCCGAACGCCTGCTTGACGTGCACGATCCCGCGCACCTCGTCCAGGCCGCCCTGGTGCACCGGGAACCGGGAGAACCCCGTCTCCCGCGCCTTGGCGATCAGGTCGAGCACGGTCGAGTCGGAGCGCAGCGACTCCACCCGCACGCGCGGCGTCATCAGCTCGTCCGCGGTGCGGTCGCCGAACCGCAGCGAGCGGTCCAGCAGGGTCGCGGTGCCCTTGTCGATCGTGCCGTGCTCGGCGCTCGACCGGATCAGGGCGCCGAGCTCCTGCGGTGAGCGGGCGGAGGCCAGCTCCTCGGCCGGCTCCACGCCCATGCGGCGGACCAGCCAGTTCGCCGCGCCGTTCAGGCCGGTGATCAGCCAGCGGAACACCGCCGAGAACCCGGCCTGCACGCCCGCGACGGCGCGGGCCGTCTCCAGCGGCTTGGCGATGGCCAGGTTCTTCGGCACGAGCTCGCCGAACACCATCGACAGCGACGTGGCCAGCGCGAGCGCGAAGGCCAGCGAGATCGGGTCGGCCGCGGAGTCCGGCACGCCGACCGCGCCCAGCACGGGCGAGAACAGCTCGGCGAGCGCGGGTTCGGCGATGAAGCCGGTGACCAGGGTGGTGATGGTGATCGCCAGCTGGGAGCCGGAGAGCTGGAAGGACAGCGACCGGTGCGCCTTGTCCACGGCCTTGGCCTTGGCGTCGCCGACGGTGGCGACGTGCGACTCGACGGTGCTGCGCTCCAGCGCGGTGAGGGAGAACTCGGCGGCTACCGCGACGAACGTGCCGATGGTGAGGGCCACCACGGCGACGAGGCCGAGCAGGCTGAGCAGGATGGTCATGCCGGGCCCCTGTCACGGGGCGGGCGGGGCTGGCAGCCGGGTATCGGACCCGGCTCGGTACTACAGCCCGGGGACTGCGCGTCGCGCACGGAAGGGATCACTCCTCGTGAGGGGTGGTCGAACGGGTGTCCAGTTTAGAGAGTAGCCGGCGGTCAGCGCAGCCCGGTAGCGCCAGGTGAGGACGTGCTCGCCCGCAGCACCACCTCGCCGGCCACCCGCACCGTGCGTGGTTCCCCGGGGTCGTCGTCCAGGACCAGGCGGGCGGCCCGTTCACCCATCTGCTCCAGCGGCAGGCGGACCGTGCTGAGGGCGGGGACCAGGTCCCGCAGGGTGGGGATGTCGTCGAAGCCCGCCACCGAGACGTCCTCGGGGACCCTGAGGCCGCGTTCCCGCAGGGCGGCCATGGCGCCCATCGCCATCACGTCGTTGACGGCGAACACGCAGGTCGCGCCGGTGCGGGCGGCGAGCAGGTCGGTCATCGCGGCGTAACCGCCGTCGCGGGTGAAGCCGGAGGTGATGACGTTCGCGTCGGGCAGCGCCACGCCCGCGTCGGCGAGGCCGGCCCGGAACCCGGCGACCCGGTCGCGCGCGGCGAGCAGGTCGCGCGGGCCCGCCAGCACGGCGAACCCGCGGTGGCCCAGCTCGGCGAGGCGGCGGGCCAGCGCGCGGGCGCCCGCGCGGTTGGCGGGCACCACGGTGTCCGCGCCCAGCTTCGCCTGCGAGACGCACGCCACCCGGCCGCCCTGGGCGGTGAACGCGGTGATCTCCTCGGACAGCCGCGCCGAGGCGGCCCGGTCGGTGGTGCGGCTGCCCGCGATGACGACGGCCCTGGCCCGGTGCGCGCGCAGCGTGTTGACCAGCTCGACCTCGCGGCGCGGGTCCCGCCCGGTGGTGCCGAGCACCACCACGAAACCGGACTCCTCGGCGACCCGCGTCACGCCGGCGGCGATGCTGGAGAAGTACGGGTCGGCGATGTCGTGCACCACGAGGCCGACCAGCACGCTGGAGTTGCGGGCGAGCGCCTGGGCCGAGGCGTTGGGCAGGTAGCCCAGTTGCCGGGCGGCCCCCACCACCCGTTCACGCAGCTCGACGCTCACCTGCCGCGTGCTGCCGTTCAACACGCGCGACGCGGTGGCCAGCGACACACCGGCGCTGTTCGCCACCTCTTGCAGCGTGACCTGGCGCGACGCCACCCCGCCTCCCAACACTCCCGACCGTCCGAGCCTAAACGATCGCCCACCCGGACACCGCGAGTCGTACGTCCAGGCCGGCCGTGTCGTACGTCCAGGACCCCCGAGTTCAGCGTTCGGGTCGGTTTTCGGCAACGGAGCGGCCGAGTGCCGAAAAAATCCGGCCGAATCCGTGAAGCGCCTGGTCGGAACGCGTGACAGGTGGATGCCGAGGTCATGTCGCGCGGTCCTGAACGCTGAACTCACCCGTTCTGGACGTACGACACGGGGGTCCTGGACGTACGACTCGCGGGGGGTAAGTGGTGACGGTGGGGGGTGGGGGTCGTAGGTTGTGGAAAGCGCTTTCCGGGTGAAGTGGGGTGGGCTGGTGGCGGTGCGGGCGGTTGGGGTGGCGCTGAACGGGGTGACCGGGCGCATGGGGTACCGGCAGCACCTGGTGCGGTCGATCCTGGCGATCAGGGAGCGGGGCGGGACCAGGGTCGGCGACGACCTGCTGGTGCCCGAGCCGGTGCTGGTGGGGCGCAACGCGGACAAGCTGAAGGAGATCGCGCAGCGGCACGACCTGCCCCGGTGGACCACCGACCTGGACGCGGTGCTGGGCGACCCGGAGGTGGGCGTCTACTTCGACGCGCAGGTGACCTCCGCGCACGTCTCGGCGCTGTCCAGGGCCATCGCGGCGGGCAAGCACGTCTACAGCGAGAAGCCGGTGGCCGCCACCCCCGGGGAGGTCGAGGAGCTGGCGCGGCTGGCCGACGCGGCGGGCGTCAAGCACGGCGTGGTCGCCGACAAGCTCTACCTGCCCGGCATCCGCAAGCTGCGCAGGCTCGTCGACGGCGGGTTCTTCGGGCGCGTCCTGTCGGTGCGCGGCGAGTTCGGCTACTGGGTCTTCGAGGGCGACTGGCAGACCGCCCAGCGCCCGAGCTGGAACTACCGGACCGAGGACGGCGGCGGCATCGTCGTCGACATGTTCTGCCACTGGAGCTACCTGCTGGAGGGCCTGTTCGGCCCGGTGGAGGCGGTCACGGCGCGGGCCGTCACGCACGTCCCCGAGCGGTGGGACGAGCGGGGCGAGCGGTACGCGGCCACCGCCGACGACGCGGCCTACGCCATCTTCGAGCTGGCCGGCGGCGTGGTCGCCCAGGTCAACTCCTCCTGGGCGGTGCGGGTGCGCCGGGACGAGCTGGTCGAGTTCCAGGTGGACGGCACGCACGGCAGCGCCGTGGCCGGCCTGCGCGACTGCGTGGTCCAGCCCCGCGCCGTCACGCCCAAGCCGGTGTGGGACCCGGACGTGCCCTCGGCCATCGACTTCCGCGCGCAGTGGCAGCAGGTCCCCGACAACGAGGTGTTCGACAACGGGTTCCTGGTGCAGTGGGAGGAGTTCCTCCGGCACGTCGACGCCGACGCGCCCTTCCGGCACGACTTCCGCTCCGGCGTGCGCGGCGTGCGGCTGGCCGCGCTGGGCCTGGAGTCCTCCCGCACCGGGCGACGGGTGGAGGTGCCCGCGTGACGACCGTCCGCCTGCCGCACCCCGACGGCGCCCACCGGGAGCACCAGCTTCGCGGCGGGCGCGAGTGGCGCCCCGGACCGTTCACCTCGCGGGTCGCCTTCGCCGCCGCGCACGTCGTGGCCGACCCGCTCGGCGGCAACGTGCCCGGCGCGCCCGCCGCCCTGGACTGGGACGCCACCCTCGCCCACCGCGCCCGCCTGTGGGACAGCGGTTTCGGCGTGGCCGAGGCCATGGACACCGCCCAGCGCGGCTCGGGCCTGGACTGGGGCACGGCCGCCGAGCTGATCCGGCGCAGCGCGGCGGTGGCCGGTGGCCGGCTGGCGGCGGGCGTCGGCACGGACCACGGCACCGAGGACCCGCTGACCGCCTACCGCGAGCAGCTGGAGGTCGTGCTCGACGCGGGCGCGCAGCCGGTCCTGATGTGCAGCCGCAAGCTCGCCGCCCGCGCCCGCGGCCCCGAGGACTACCAGGAGGTCTACGCGGCGCTGCTGCGCGACGCCGACCGGCCGGTCGTCCTGCACTGGCTGGGCACCGCGTTCGACCCGCTGCTGGAGGGCTACTGGGGCAGCACCGACGTGCCCACCGCCACCGGCCACTTCCTGGACCTGGTCAAGGCGTACCCGGACCGCGTCGACGGGGTGAAGGTGTCGCTGCTGGACGCCGCGCACGAGGTCGAGCTGCGCCGCGCGCTGCCCGAGGGCGTGCGCTGCTACACCGGCGACGACTTCCACTACCCGGAGCTGGTCGCGGGCGACGACCGGGGCCACAGCGACGCCCTGCTGGGCATCCTCGACGTCATCGCCCCGGCGGCGTCGGAGGCCCTGCGCGCCCTGGACGCCGGCGACCTCGCGCGCTACCACGAGGTCCTCGAACCGACCGTCGCGCTGTCCCGGCACCTGTTCCGCGCGCCGACCTACCACTACAAGACCGGCCTGGTGTTCCTGAGCTGGCTGGCCGGGTTCCAGGACTCGTTCACCATGGTCGGCGGCCTCCAGTCGGCGCGGGACGTGGTGCACCTCGGCGAGGCGCTGCGGCTGGCCGACCTGGCCGGGCTGCTGCCCGACCCGGACCTGGCGGCGGCGCGCTGGACCCGGCTGCTGGGCGTGCTGACGTGAAGCTCTCGGTGAACCAGGCCACGGTCAAGCGGGCGTCGCTGCCCGAGCTGGTCGACGCCTGCGCGCGGCACGGCGTGGAGGGCGTCGGCCTGTGGCGCGAGCCGGTGCGCGAGCACGGGCTCGACCGGGCGGCGGCGCTGGTCGAGCGGGCCGGGCTGACCGTGTCCTCGCTGTGCCGGGGCGGGTTCTTCACCGGCGAGGACCCGCGCCTGGACGACAACCGGCGGGCCGTCGACGAGGCCGCAGCGCTGGGCGCGCGGTGCCTGGTGCTGGTGCCCGGTGGCGTGAGCGGGCGCGACCTGGCGGGTTCGCGCGCCAGGGTCGGGGAGGCGCTGGGCGCGCTGGCCCCCTACGCCGCCGACGCGGGTGTGCGGCTGGCGCTGGAGCCGATGCACCCGGTGTTCTGCGCGGACCGCGGCGTCGTCTCGACCCTGGCCCAGGCCCTGGAGCTGGTCGGGCCGCACGACGGGGTCGGTGTCGTGGTCGACGCCCTGCACGTCTGGTGGGACCCGGCGCTGGAGGCGTCGGTGGCGGCGGCCGGCGCGGACGTCCTGTCCTACCAGGTGTGCGACTGGACCACGCCGCTCCCGGCCGACGTGCTGCTGGGTCGCGGCCTGCCCGGTGACGGGCACATCGACCTGGTCGGCCTGACCTCGCTGGTGCGCGCGGCGGGCTACACCGGGTTCGTCGAGGTGGAGGTGTTCAACGAGGCGGTGTGGGAGCTGCCCGCGGACCACGTGGTGGCCGAGCTCGTGAAGCGGCACGCCACGGGGTGGGAGCCGGTCGTGGACGGCGGCCACGACCGGCTGCCCGCAACCCCCTAGCGGGGGACTGCCCGCCCGACGGCCGGCGGCGGCGGTCGCGCGCGGTCGTCGGGGGTGGAGGGGTGGCGGGTCGGTCGTCCGCACCCCCTCGGTGAAGAGGAGTGCGCGGCGGCCCGCTGGATACACCCTATTTACGGATCTGCCGTGCCCGTCCGATTCGTGGATCGGACGGGCACGGACCGGTCCCGGCGGCGGGCCGGGACCGGGCTCGGCCGGTCAGCCCCCGTTGCCGGCGCGGTACCGAGGGGCCCGGTAGGCGCGTCCGGCGTTGTTGGTGATGCGCAGCACCGAGTCGTACAGGCTGCGGCCCAGCTCGGCGCGGGCCCGCAGCGCCGGGTGGGTGGCGCTGTAGTTGTCCGCGTTCACCGCCTGGTCGCCGCGGAACCGGCCGGAGGCGAACAGGGCGAAGGTGATCACCGCCTTGCCGTTGGCGTCGAACACGATGCCCGCCTCGTTGCGGCCGTCGGCGTACCAGCCCGCCTTGGTGGCCACGTTCAGGCGCTCCTGCGACGAGAGTTCGAGCCGGACGCCGTCGGTGAAGGAGGTCAGCGACCGCAGCACGGCCAGCAGGTGCCCGGTGGACGCGGGGGACAGCAGCTCGCCCGCCGCCAGCCGGTGCAGCAGGGTGAACGTCTCGCGCGGGGTGGTGGTGCCCAGGAAGAACCGGTTCGGGTTGGCCACCGGCACGACCCGGGTGTGGGTGAAGCCCTTCGCGCGCAGGATCTCGTTGAGCTCCAGCGCGGGCACGACCAGCCCGCACAGCCGCACGGCGGTGTTGTCGGAGACGGTCAGCAGGGCCGCCAGCGCGTGGCCGACGGTGACCGAGCTGGGGTAGGCGCCGTCGAGGCCGAAGATGCCGTCGGTGTCGTGGATGACGAGGTCCGCGGTCACCTCGACCCGCTGGTCCAGGGTGATCAGGCCCCGGTCGACCTTGTCCAGCACCGCCACGGCCACCGCGACCTTGTTGACGCTGTACGCCTCCACGACCCGGTCGGCCTCGTCCGACACGGCCGCCCTGACCGCGCCGTCGGTGTCGGCCACCCCGATGTGCGACGACCAGGTGCCGCCCGCCCACCGGGTCTGCTGCCGGTACTTGTGCGCGATCTTGAGCCGGGCCAGGTCGGCCGTCGTCGGGATCAAGGCGTCCCACTCCGCGTCCGTCTCCTGGGCCCGCGCGGGACCGGCCGTGCCGACGACGGCGGATGCCGCCGCGGCCGAGCCCAGCCCGAGCGCGAACCTGCGGTTGATGTCCATGTGCCCCCCTCGATCAGTGGATACGGCTCTATTACGCCACCACCGGCGCGGCGCGTTGCCTCGCCGCACCGGGGATGATCCGACCAGCGGTAACCTGCCGCCATGGGAGACGGGGTGTTCCTGGTCACGGGGGCCGGCCGCGGCATCGGCGCGGCCACCGCGCGGCTCGCGGCCCGGGAGGGCTACCGGCTGGTGCTGGCGGCGCGGGACGCGGCGGCGCTGGCCGACCTGGCGGCGTCGCTGGGCGGCCCGGACCGGGTGCTGGCGGCCTCCTGCGACGTGCGGGAGTTCGACCAGGTCGCGGACCTGGTGCGGCGGGTCGAGCAGGAGTGGGGCCGGCTGGACGTGGTGTTCGCCAACGCGGGCACGAGCGTGGTCACCTCGTTCACCACCGACGCGGGCGCGCCGCCCGCCGAGTGGAGCGACATGGTGCTGACCAACGTGTGCGGGCCCGCGTTCACCGCCCGCGCCGCGCTGCCCGCGCTGATCCGCCACGGCGGGCACCTGGTGCTGACCGGGTCGGCGGCCGGGCGCGGGGTGCGGCCGGGGAACCTCTACGCGGCGACCAAGTGGGCGGTGACCGGGTTGGCGCAGGCCATCCGGGCCGAGTGCGTGGGCACCGGGGTGCGGGTCACGCTCGTGCAGCCGGGGCTGACCGACACCGGCGCCATCCCGCCGTCGCGCGCGGCGGACCCGAAGCTCGCGCCGGAGGACGTGGCGCGGGCCGTGCTGTACGCGGTGGGCCAGCCGCCGACCGTGGACGTCAACGAGATCCTGGTGCGGCCGGTGGGGCAGGACGCCCACCGGTGAGCCGGGCCGCCGGACCCCGGAACACCGACCCCGGAACACCGACCCCGGAACACCGACCCCCCCGGTCGCGTGACGCGAC